>NZ_JBJDNG010000002.1:260838-482160 GCF_044900155.1 Pseudomonas sp. NPDC088890
GTACGGCCTCTTCGCGGGCAAGCCCGCTCCCACAGGGATTGGTGTTGTAGCAGCGGGCTGTGCTGGGTCAGTCATGGCCTCTTCGCGGGCAAGCCCGCTCCCACAGGGATTGGTGTTGTAGCAGCGGGCTGTGCTGGGTCAGTCATGGCCTCTTCGCGGGCAAGCCCGCTCTCACAGGGGTTGGTGTTGTAGCAGCGGGCTGTGCTGGGTCAGTCATGGCCTCTCTGCGGGCAAGCCCGCTCCCACAGGGATTGGTGTTGTAGCAGCGGGCTGTGTTGGGGCAGTCATGGCCTGTTTGCGGGCAAGCCCGCTCCCACAGGGATTGGTTTGTGGCAACGGGCTGTGTTGGGGCATTCATGGCCTGTTTGCGGGCCAGCCCGCTGCCACAGGGGTTGGTGTTGTGGCAGCGGGCAGTGTTGGGTCAGTCATGCCTCTTCGCGGGCTTGTCGGGGCGCCGAATCGCCGCGAAGGGGCCGGAGGGGGCATCACAAATCTTCCTGAACCATCTGCAGGAAAGTCGCCACTACGCGCCGCGTGCGTTGTTCACTCAAGCACACCAGCGTTTCCGTCAGATGCCGCTGACAATCAATGATCGGCAATGCGCACACCCGTGCATCCGCGCCAAACTCCGCCGCCGAAACCACACCCACGCCAATCCCCACCACCACCGCCTCGCGCGCTGCCTCGCGGCCTTCTACCTGGATCGCCGGGCGGATACGCAAGCCAGCCCGCTGCATTTCCTCTTCCAGCGTCTGGCGAGTCACTGAGCCGGGTTCGCGTAGCACCAGTGGCGTGTCATCCAGGTCAGCCAGGTTGATTGCGCCGCGGCTGGCCCACGGATGGTTGTGCGAAACAAACGCCACCATCGGGTCGCGGCGCATCGGCACGCAGTACAGGCGCTCGTCGTCGACATCGCGCCCCAGCAGGGCGAGGTCGGCCTGGTAGCTGAACAGGCGGGCCAGGGATTCGTCGGTGTTGCCCGTCTCGATCTTGACCTGGATCCCCGGATAACGCTGGCAGAAACGAGCAATCTGCGGCAGCACGTGCACAGGCGCATCCACCGCCAGCACCAGGCTGCCGGTGTGCAAGGCGCGGGAATCCTGCAGCAACTCGACCGCCTCGGCTTCGCAGGCGAACAGCCGTTGGGTGACGCCCAGCAAACGCTCGCCCAGGTCAGTCAGTTGCACCGAACGCTTGTTGCGGTGAAACAACAGCACCCCGAAGCGCTCCTCCAGTTTGCGCACTTGATCGGAGACCGCCGGTTGGGTCAGGAACAGTTTTTCCGCAGCGCGGGTAAAGCTGCCGTGCTCGGCGACTGCATGAAAGGCCTTGAGTTGAGCCTGGGAAACCGACATACCGCCTCCAGTAACAAGCTGAGCTTATGTGTGAAATACGATAAATCGATTTTCGTTATCAGTCAGCACCTGTTTCCATACCCTTCAACCCCAAGGCGCTGCCACAAGCAGCCCTGAGCGGCCATGGCAGCACGCGGTCACGCCAGACTGCTGCGCCATCTGACCCATGACGGGCCACCGTCATGCAGTGCGCAACACAACAACAAGACAGGCGTTTTTTCACATTCTGCCGGCACACTTGAGCAAGAGGTCAGACTCACATGAATCAATCCCTAGCGGCGATCAAACGCTGGCGTGTCCAGATTTTCGCCATTACCTGGCTGGCCTACGCCGCCTTCTACTTCACCCGCAAGGCCTTTTCGGTGGCCAAGCTTGGCATTGGTGAAGACCCAAGCTTCATGCTCGACAAGGCCGCCATGGCCAACCTCGACGCAATCTACCTGGCCGCCTATGCGGTGGGGCAGTTCACCTGGGGCATGCTCGCCGACCGTTTCGGCCCGCGCGTGGTAGTGCTCGGCGGGCTGCTGATTTCCGCCGCGGCGGCGGTGGTGATGGGCAGCTACGCGACCTTCCCGATCTTCGCCACCTGCATGCTGATCCAAGGCCTGGCGCAGTCCACCGGCTGGGCGGGGCTGTGCAAGAACATCGGTAGTTTCTTCCCGTCTTCCCAGCGCGGCCGGGTGCTCGGGCTGTGGAGCTCGTGCTACGCCTTCGGCGGCCTGGTGGCCTCGCCATTCGCCGGTTGGTGGGCGTATACCTTGGTCGGCAGCTGGCATGCGGCGTTCTTCTCCAGTGCCGCAGTGGTGGCCGCAGTGGCGGTGCTGTTCTTCATCTTCCAGCGCAACAAACCTGAGGATGTCGGCTTGCCTGCGGTGGAGCCAGAGCCGCAAAGCATGTCGCCGGGCTCGAACCTGTGCAGCGTGTGGGCGCCGCTGCGCGAGATCCTGCGCAACCGCACTGTACTGACCCTGGGCATTGCGTACTTTTTGTTGAAGCCTGCGCGCTACGCCATTTTGCTCTGGGGGCCGGTGATCGTCTTCGAACAGATGCCGTCGGTGGGCAAGGTCGGTGCGGCGATCATTCCCACCGCCTTTGAGCTGGCCGGGTTGCTGGGGCCGATCATGATCGGCCTGGCCTCGGACAAACTGTTCGGCGCCCGGCGCATGCCGGCCTGCGTGATCAGCTTGTTGCTGCTGACTGTCACCCTGGCGGCATTCATGGCGGCGATGACCAGCGGCAGCGTGGTGTTGGTGGTGGCCTTGCTGTTCGTCATGGGCCTGACCCTGTATGGCCCGGACTCGATGATCAGCGGCGCCGCCGCCATTGATTTTGGCAGCGCCAAGGCCGGCGCCACCGCCGCAGGTTTCGTCAATGGGTGCGGCTCGGTCGGGGCGGTGCTTGGCGGTCTGCTGCCGGGGTATTTCGACAGTGTCACGGTGTTCATTGTCTTCGCCGGTTGCGCATTGTTCTCCGCCCTGGTCCTGCTGCCGCACTGGAACAGCCGCCCGGCCAGCGCCGAACAGGCCAGCGATGTGGCACCCAATACCAGCATGGCGATCAAGCCACTGCGTACTTAAAGGAAAGTGAGTAGATGAGACCGTTCTGGCTGCAACAGGCTCTGGAGCAGGAAAGCGAGGCGCTGTGTCCGCCGCTGACAGGCGATCAGCGTTGCGATGTGTGCATCGTCGGCGGTGGCTATACCGGGTTGTGGACTGCGCTGATGCTCAAGGAGCAGGCGCCGCAACTGGATGTGCTGCTGATCGAGGCCGACATCTGCGGCGCCGGCGCCAGTGGTCGCAATGGCGGCTGCGCGCTGTCCTGGTCGGCCAAGTACTTCACCCTGGAGCGGTTGTTCGGCACGGCCGAGGCGGTGCGCCTGGTGCAGGAGTCCGAGCGCAGTATCGCCGCCATCGGCGAGTATTGCGCGGGCAATGGCATCCAGTGCGACTTCCGCATGGATGGCACTCTCTACACCGCCAGCAACCAGGCGCAGATGGGCAGCACCGATGCGGTGATCGCTGCGCTGACGCAGCAGGGCATCAACTCGTTCCAGCGCCTGGCAGTGGAGCAGGTGCAGCGCTTGGCTGGCTCGGCGCGTCACCTGGAGGGCTGGTACTCGCCGGCAGCCGCCACCGTTCAGCCGGGGCGGTTGGTGCGCGGCTTGCGCCGGGTCGCGCTGCAGCGTGGTGTGCGGATATATGAAGGTACCGCCATGACTGGCCTGGAACACGGCGCACCGGTGCAAGTGCGCACCCAAGGCGGGACGATCAAGGCTGACCGGGTGGTGCTAGGCATTAACGCCTGGATGGCCCGGGCATTTGCTCAGTTCGAGCGCAGCGTGGCGATTGTTTCCAGCGACATGGTAATCACCGAGCCGTGTCCTGAACTGTTGCGTGACATTGGCCTGGACAGCGGGATCAGCGTGCTCGATTCGCGGATTTTCGTGCACTACTACCACAACACCAGCGATGGCCGGCTGATGCTTGGCAAGGGTGGCAATACCTTCGCCTATGGCGGGCGCATGCTGCCGGTGTTCGACCAGCCGTCGCCTTACCTGCCAGTGCTGCGCGAAAGCCTCAGCGAGTTCTTCCCGGCCCTGGCCCAGGTGCCGCTGGCGGCCAGCTGGAATGGCCCGTCGGATCGCTCGGTGACCGGCTTGCCGTTCTTTGGCCGGTTGGACGGGCAAGGCAACGTGTTTTATGGCTTTGGCTACTCCGGCAGCGGTGTTGGGCCTTGTCATATGGGCGGGCAGATCTTGTCGTCTCTGGCGTTGGAGCTGGACAACCCGTGGACCCGCTCGCCGCTGGTCAAGGGGCCGCTGGGTTTGTTCCCGCCAGAACCCATCCGTTACCTGGGCTCGCTGATGGTGCGCAACGCTATCCGCCGCAAAGAGCGCGCCGAGGACCGTGGCCTGCGCCCGCGCCATCTGGATGTGCGCCTGGCGCGATTTGCCGCAGCGGCAGGTAAGGCTGATAAAGCCTGATGGCACTGGCACAACAAGCTCTTGTCGCTCATCGCAGCGAGGGCGTATAAACTGCACCCACTTTGGCCGGTCGCTTCCTGAACCGGCCGCCTGAAACAAAGAGAGTCGACATGGGCGCACAGTGGAAAGCCAAACATAAAGAAGCCGCAGCCAACGCCAAAGGCAAGATCATGGGCAAGCTGGCCAAGGAAATTCAGATCGCGGCCAAGTCGGGCGCTGATCCGGACATGAACCCGCGCCTGCGCCTGGCAGTGGAGCAGGCCAAGAAAGCCTCGATGACCCGCGAGACCCTGGAGCGGGCCATTCGCAAGGGTGCAGGCCTGGATGGCGATGCGGTGCAGTACACCGCAGTCACCTACGAAGGCTTCGCCCCGCATCAGGTACCGCTGATCGTCGAGTGCCTGACCGACAACGTCAACCGCACCGTTGCCCAGATCCGCGTGCTGTTCCGTAAAGGCCAGCTGGGTGCCAGTGGTTCGGTGGCCTGGGACTTCAACCATGTCGGCCTGATCGAGGCGACCCCGGTCAACCCTGATTCGGATCCGGAAATGGCCGCTATCGAAGCCGGTGCCCAGGACTTCGAGGAAGGCGAAGAAGAGGGCTCGACCCTGTTCATCACCGACACCACCGACCTGGATGCCGTGCAAAAGGCCCTGCCTGAGCAAGGCTTCACCGTGACCTCGGCGAAGATCGGCTACACGCCGAAGAACCCGGTCAGCGCCGCTAGCCTGAGTGCTGAGGCGCTGGAAGAGGTTGAAGCGTTCCTGGCGGCGATCGACGAGAACGAAGACGTGCAGAACGTCTATGTCGGTCTGACTGACTGATCTGTGCTCGGGTCCGCGTTGCGGCCCAATCGCGGGACAAGCCCGCTCCTACAGTAGGAGTGGGCTTGTCCCGCGATTGATCTTTTGCGAACACCGCCCAGAGCTGCTTCATGAACCCCACCTTCGCCTCCCTCAGCCTGGCCCACCTGCGCACCCTCGATTGCCTGCTGCTGCTGAAAAACCTCAGCCACGCCGCCGAGCGCCTGGGCTGTAGCCAATCGGCCCTGAGCCGCCAACTCGCCCATCTGCGCGAAGCCTTCGATGACCCCCTGCTGGTACGCCAGGGGCGCGGTTATGTGCTCAGCGAATACGCCCAGGCACTGGTCGAACCACTGCGCCAGGTGCTTGAAGAGCTCAACGCCTTGCGCCAGCCGGTCACCTTCGATCCGGCCCGCTGCGAGCGGCGCTTTTGCCTGGCTGCTTCGGACTACGTCGCCGAGCACATGCTGCCGCTGCTGGTGGCGGCGCTGGAGCGCGAGGCGCCGGGCGTGTCGCTGGAGTACCGGACCTGGCAGGCCGGGCAATACGCCTTGCTCGCCAGTGGTGAGATCGACCTGGCGACGACCTTGTTCGATGAGTCGCCGGCCAACCTGCATGGGCGCCTGTTGGGCGAAGACCGGGCGGTGTGCCTGATGCGTCGCGACCATCCACTGGCGGCGCAGCAGGTGCTCGATCAAGACGCTTACCTGAGCTTCAAGCATGTGCGCATTTCCGGCGGCGGTGACAAGGACAGCTTCATCGACCGGCACCTGCGTGGCCAAGGCTTGCAGCGGCGGATCAGCCTGGAGGTGCCGTTCTTTTCCGCCACTGTGCAGGTGATCGCCAACAGCCAGGCACTGGCCACGGTGCCCGAACATATTGCCCGGCAGCTGTGCCGGTTGCATGAACTGGCGTGGCGGCCATTGGGTTTCGTTGACCACACCCAGCGCTACTGGGTGGTCTGGCATCAGCGCCTGCAGGCGTCGGCCGAGCACCGCTGGTTACGTAACCGGGTGTTCGAGTTGTGGCGTCAGTCGCAGTTCGGGGTACAGGGCGGGCATGCGCTTTTGCCATAGGAGGTATGCGCGAAGTGGGGTTCTTGCTGTGCGGCCAGGGGCCTAGACTGGGCTGAGTGTGGCGTTAGTGCCGGCCCTATCGCGGGCAAGCCCGCTCCTACAGGATGTGCGCAATGTCTGTAGGCGCGGGCTTGCCTGCGATAGGGCCGGCACTGACAACGCTAATTCAGCCTGCCAAGGAGACCGCGCGTGACCCCGGAACAATTTCGCCAGTATGGCCACCAACTGATCGACCTGATTGCCGACTACCGCCAAACCGTCGGCGAACGCCCGGTCATGGCCCAGGTCGAGCCCGGTTACCTCAAGGCCGCTTTGCCGAGCGCGGCGCCGCAACAGGGCGAGTCCTTCGAGTCGATTCTTGATGACGTCAACCAACTGGTCATGCCCGGCCTGTCGCATTGGCAGCACCCGGATTTCTACGGCTACTTCCCCTCCAACGGCACCCTGTCGTCAGTACTTGGCGACTTCCTCAGCACCGGTCTTGGCGTGCTGGGCCTGTCCTGGCAATCGAGCCCGGCGTTGAGCGAGCTGGAGGAGACCACCCTCGACTGGCTGCGCCAGCTGCTGGGCCTGTCGAGCCAGTGGAGCGGGGTGATCCAGGACACCGCCTCGACCAGCACCCTGGTGGCGTTGATCTGCGCCCGCGAGCGCGCCAGCGATTTTGCCCTGACCCGCGGTGGCCTGCAGGCCCAGGCCAAACCACTGATCATCTACGTCAGCGCCCATGCGCACAGCTCGGTGGATAAAGCGGCGCTGCTAGCAGGCTTTGGTCGCGAGAATATCCGCCTGATCCCCACCGACGAGCGCTTCGCCATGCTACCCGAGGCGCTCAGCGCGGCCATCGAGCAAGACCTTGCCGCCGGTAACCAGCCGTGCGCCGTCGTCGCGACCACGGGCACCACGACCACCACCGCGCTCGATCCGCTGGCCGAGATTGGTGCCATCAGCCAAGCCCACAGCTTGTGGCTGCATGTGGATTCGGCGATGGCCGGCTCGGCAATGATCCTGCCGGAGTGCCGCTGGATGTGGGACGGCATCGAGCTGGCCGATTCGGTGGTGGTCAACGCCCACAAATGGCTGGGTGTAGCGTTCGACTGCTCGATCTACTACGTGCGAGATCCGCAGCACCTGATCAGGGTGATGAGCACCAACCCAAGCTACCTGCAATCGTCGGTCGACGGTGAAGTGAAGAACCTGCGCGATTGGGGTATCCCGTTGGGGCGCAGGTTCCGTGCCTTGAAACTGTGGTTCATGCTGCGCAGTGAAGGCGTCGAGGCCTTGCAGCAGCGTCTGCGTCGTGATCTGGACAATGCCCGTTGGCTGGCCGAGCAGGTGCAGCAGGCGCCCGAGTGGGAAGTGTTGGCGCCGGTGCGATTGCAGACGCTGTGCATTCGCCATCGGCCTAGCGGTTTGGAGCAGCAGGCACTGGATGCGCATACCCGGGCCTGGGCAGAGCGGCTCAATGCTTCGGGGCAGGCTTATGTGACACCTGCAACGCTGGAAGGACAGTGGATGGTACGGGTGTCGGTGGGAGCGTTGCCGACCGAGCGGGGGGATGTGGAGCGGTTGTGGGCCAACTTGCAGGAAGTTGTTCGTGGCTAAAAGTGCTGGGGCCGCAAAGCGGCCCCAATACTCGGTTAGTGGGTCGCTACGTTCAGGCTGCTCTTGCGGCTAGCCTCGTACACCGCTTTCTCCATTGGCTTGGCCTCGGGATTGCCCAGGTCCTCCATCGCCAGTCGATGAGTCTCCGGCGCCAGGTACGCAGCAAAGGCGCAGAGGCAGGTGATGAAGAACGCCAGGCTACCGACCACCAGCCAGATGTTGTCCGAACCCGGTGGCGCGATGGCAGCGAACAGTGCCGGCAGCATGGCGGTGAGCATGGTGCCGACGTTCTGCGCGATGGCCATGGCCGATACCCGGTAGCGGGTGTGGAACAGCTCTGGGTAGAAGCTTGGGAACACCGCGTTGTAACCCTGGTAGACCATGCCCCACATCAGGATCGAGGCGGCGAACGCCAATGGTACGTTCTGGATGCTGATCGCATACAGATAGACGAACGCTAGCAGCCCCGAACCCAGGCACCCGGCAATCATGGTCGGGCGGCGGCCGATCTTGTCCGAGAGGTTGCCGATGAACGGAATCACCAAGACCGCGACGATATTGCCCACCACCGGAATCCACAGGTACACGCTCTTGTCGAAGCCGATGCCGTAGGCCGGCTGTACCGCGTAGGCTGCGCCAAAGATGGTGGCAACTACCGGGATCACGTTCATCAGGGCCATGAACATCACCAGGACCATGTGCTTCCAGCTGTGGCGGAAGGCTTCGCTGATCGGCGACTTGGCCACCTTGTCCTGCTTCTCTTCCTGGACGAACGCAGGGGTCTCGTGCACTTCCTTACGGATGATGAAACCGGCCACCAGCACCAGCGCACTCATCAGGAACGGAATCCGCCAGCCCCATTCGTTGAAGGCTTCGCTAGGCATGAAGTAGGCCAGTGGCAGGAATACCGCCGCTGCCATCACCTGGCCGGCTTGCACGCCCTGCAGGGTGTAGCTGGCGTAGTAGCCACGTCGACCGAACGGCGCATGCTCCATGATCATCGAACTGGCCCCGGAGATTTCTCCAGCCACGGCAAAGCCCTGCACCAGGCGCAGCAGCACCAGGATGATCGGCGCCAGGATGCCAATGTCGTGGTAAGTCGGCAGCAGGCCCACGGCCATGGTCGACAGGCCCATGAGGAACATGCACAACAACAAGACGTTTTTGCGTCCGCGGGTATCACCCCAGTGACCCAGCACGAAGGCGCCCACCGGGCGCGCCAGGTAGCCGACGCCGTAGGTCGCGAGCGAGGCGATGATGGCCATTTTCGGGTCGACTGAGGGGAAGAAGATCTGCGGGAAAATCAGTGCCGCAGCCTGGGCGTAGATGAAGAAGTCGTAGTACTCGAGAGCCGAGCCTATCCACCCGCTGGCAGTCGCTTTCTTGGCTTGGGAGCTAGAGTGAGCCATCGTTGTCTCCGTTGTTCTTGTAAGTCTGCAGACGGTGCCACGCGCACGGCAGAAGGCCGCGGTGAAGCACTGTGCGATCAGTATTGGGAGTGGTTTCAGCGCAAGGCGCACGATCGCAAACGAGGTCTGCGTAGACAGGACGAACGAGCAGGTGCGGATCGCAGGGCGAGGGAGGTGTGCATAGGTCGTTACCCGATTTATTGAACTTATTATGTTGTGACGCTGGGCTGGTCAAGACAGGATCCGCCGAACGTTCGGCAGGGCAGGGAGCGCCGGTGGATCGCCTGTACTGCGAGTCATGGTTGCCCAGTGCTGGGCGCTGATCAATTCGCAAAATCCGCTTTTGTTCGGTAATCGAACAAAAACTAACTGTTCCGTACAAAATGAATTGCTGAGCCGACTTTACCTGCGAATAATCGATCGTGCCAGGAACCCGCCGCGGTTTTCGGCTTTGTCGTGTTCGCGCAGTTGTCCTGGCTGCGCTCCAATAACAAGGAACTCCAGCATGCAGCGTTCGATTGCCACCGTGTCCTTGAGCGGCACCCTGCCGGAAAAGCTCGAAGCCATCGCCGCAGCCGGCTTTGACGGCGTCGAGATCTTCGAAAACGATCTGCTTTACTACGCCGGCAGCCCGCGCGAGATCCGCCAGATGTGTGCCGACCTGGGTATCGCCATCACCCTGTTTCAGCCGTTTCGCGACTTCGAAGGCTGCCGTCGAGATCGATTACAGAAAAACCTCGACCGCGCCGAACGCAAGTTCGACCTGATGCAGGAGCTGGGTACCGACCTGGTGCTGGTGTGCAGCAACGTCCAGGCCGATGCCCTGGGCGATGAACAGCTGCTGGTAGATGACCTGCGCCTGCTGGCCGAACACGCAGGCGCACGGGGTTTGCGCATTGGCTACGAAGCCCTGGCCTGGGGCCGTCACGTCAACACCTATCAGCAAGTGTGGAACCTGGTCCGCCAGGCTGATCATCCGGCGCTTGGGGTGATCCTCGACAGCTTTCACACCTTGTCGCTCAAGGGCGACCCTAGCGCGATCGGCGAAATTCCTGGCGACAAGATCTTCTTCGTGCAGATGGCCGATGCGCCGATCCTGGCCATGGACGTGCTGGAATGGAGCCGGCATTTCCGTTGCTTCCCGGGGCAAGGTGAAATGGACCTGGCGGGGTTCCTTGCGCCGATCCTGGCGACGGGTTATCGCGGGCCGTTGTCGCTAGAGATCTTCAACGATGGCTTCCGCGCCGCGCCGACCCGGCAGAACGCCGCCGATGGCCTACGTTCATTGCTCTATCTGGAAGAAAAGACCCGTCTGCAACTGGAGCGCGAGGCGCGAGCGGTAGAGCCCGGTGTGCTGTTCGCCCCGCCTGCGGCCAGTGCCTATGATGGCGTTGAGTTCCTTGAATTTGCCGTCGACGAAGCGGTCGGTGCGCGTCTGGGTGGCTGGCTCAAGCGCCTGGGCTTTGCCGAGGCCGGGGCGCACCGCAGCAAGGGCGTACGCTTGCTGCGCCAGGGCGATATCAACATCGTGCTCAATGCCGAGCCTTATTCGTTCGCGCATAACTTTTTCGAAGCCCACGGCCCTTCGCTGTGTGCCACCGCGCTGCGGGTCAAGGATGGCCAGGCGGCATTGCAGCGGGCTACTGCCTACCGGGGCCAGCCGTTCCGCGGCCTGGTCGGCCCTAACGAGCGAGAGATTCCTGCTGTGCGGGCGCCGGATGGCAGCCTGATCTACCTGGTGGAGCAGGCCGGTGCGGGGCAGACCATCTATGACAGTGATTTCCGTCTTGATCCTGGCAATGAGGCCACCGGTGGCCTGCAGCGTATCGATCACATGGCCTTGGCGTTGCCAGCCGAGTCGCTGGACAGCTGGGTGCTGTTCTACAAGAGCCTGTTCGACTTCGCCGCCGATGACGAGGTGGTGCTGCCCGACCCCTATGGCTTGGTCAAGAGCCGGGCGTTGCGCAGCCAGTGCGGCAGCCTGCGTTTGCCGCTGAACATTTCCGAGAACCGCAACACCGCCATCGCCCACGCACTGTCGAATTATCGTGGCTCGGGCGTGCACCACATCGCTTTCGATTGTGCGGACATCTTCCGCGAAGTAGCGCGCGCCAAAGAAGCAGGGGTGCCGTTGCTGGAGATTCCGCTGAACTACTACGACGACCTGGCCGCACGCTTTGATTTTGACGATGAGTTTCTCAGCGAGCTGGCGTATTACAACGTGCTGTACGACCGTGATGCCCAGGGCGGCGAGTTTTTCCACGTTTACACCGAGCCGTTCGAGGACCGCTTCTTCTTCGAGATCATCCAGCGCAAGGGTGGTTACGCCGGATACGGCGCGGCCAACGTCGCGGTACGCTTGGCGGCGATGGCCAAGGCGCGCAGCGGGGCGGCGCGTAGACCGGTGCTTTAAGGCCCGCTGCGCGTTGGCTCGTTCGCGGGCAAGCCCGCTCCCACAGGGACCGAGTCGGTCACACAGCTTGCGGTGTGCAGGGACATGTGTGCGGGCTTGTTCGCGAACAGGCCGGCACTGGCACTCTAAGATCCTGACCACTCGACCAACAGCGCGCTTCCCTGGTACGTCCCACTCACGGATAATCCCTGCCTTATTCCAATAAACAGCCTGTGAGTGGGTATGAGTGATTCTGTAGTCAGCCTCGGCGAGCCTGCCATCGAAGGGGGGCGCAAGGCGCGCAAGAACAACCCTGAGAAGACCCGCGAGGACATCCTCCAGGCCGCCATCAGCGAGTTCGTCCAGCAAGGCCTGGCCGGCGCCCGGGTCGACGCCATCGCCGAGCGCACCGCCACCTCCAAGCGCATGATCTACTACTACTTCGGCAGCAAGGAGCAGCTGTACGTCGAGTGCCTGGTCAAGCTCTATGGAGACATCCGCAAAACCGAGCAAAACCTCGACATGGAGGCATTGCCGGCCGAGCAAGCGATTCGCCGACTGGTCGAATTCACCTTCGATCACCATGATCGCAACGTCGATTTTGTGCGCATCGTCTGCACCGAGAACATTCACTACGGCGAATACGTCAAGCAAACCCCGGCCATTCGCGAAATGAGCAGTCTGGTCTTGCAGGCGCTGGCCAGGACCTTGCAACGCGGTGTCGAGGAAGGGGTGTTCCGTGCGGGCATCGAGGTCATCGACCTGCACATGCTGATGAGCTCGTTCTGCTTCTATCGGGTTTCCAACCGCCATACCTTCAGCGATATCTTCCAGATCGACCTGTCCGATGAGCAGGTCAAGCAGCGCCACAAGCAGATGATCTGCGAGGCGGTGATCAACTACATCCGCGCCTGACCGCCTTCACTCGCCCAGCCGTTGCTCGCGCGACGGCGGGTAGCCGAAGTACGCCGCATAGCACTTGCTGAAGTGCGATACCGAGACAAAGCCACAGGCCACTGCTACTTCCATCACCGAAAGGTCGGAGTACTGCAGCAAGCGCCGGCTCTTGGTGATGCGCAGCTCCATGTAGTAGCGCCGTGGCGAGGTGCCCAGCTGAGCCTGGAACAGGCGGTCGATCTGCCGCCGCGAGCGGCCGCTGTAGGCGGCGAGCTGGTCCAGGCTCAGGGTCTCTTCCAGGTTGTTTTCCATCAGCTCGACGATGGTCCGCAGGTGCAGGCTCATCGACTTCTTAGCCCCTGGCCCGACCTGGCGATAACGTGCGCCGGAGAACGACAGGATCTCCTCGACGCCTTCGGCCAAGGCGTCACCGTACAAGCGCCGTACCAGGCCAAGCATCAACTCCATGGCGCCGTTGGGGCTGGCGGCGGTGAGGCGGTCGCGGTCCAAGGTGAAGCTTGCCGGGGTGATGCGTGTTTGCGGGCTGCGCTCGGCAAGGCTGGCGCGTTGTTCGGGGTGGATGCTGCAGCCATAGTCGGCCAGCACCCCGGCGCGGCCGAGAAACCAGGCGCCATTCCACAGCCCGCCCATGGCCAAGCCGTGCGCTGCGCAGTCATTGAGCATACGGTCGAGTTCTGGATATTTGAGTGGGGTGCGCAGGCCGCCACAGATGACCAGTAGATCCAATGCTTTGAGCTCGGCAGGATCGAGGTCGCTGGCGATCAGCTCCAGGCCCAGGTCACTGAGCACCCGCTCGCCATCCAGCGACAGCGGGGTAAAGCTGAAACTGTCGGCGCGCAGCAGGTTGGCGGTGACCAGCACGTCCATCGCCACGGTGAAACTGGCCATGGAGAAGTGTTCGAGCAAGACGAAATCGACCCGATAGGGCTTGTGCGCCTCACCGGTGGCGGACTTGAGCCGCAGCATGTTGCTGGTGCTGGTCTTCTTGCTGAAATGGCGTGGTGTGGGCACTGCGGACTCCGCTTGCTGGCTGGCTCGGGTGAGTGTGCTTGGGGGGCGGGGGAAAGACAACTGTGCCGGGGGTAGGGTGGTATTGGAGGTCGTGTTCAGGCAAGTCCTGGGCTTGGCAGTGCCGGCCCCTTCGCGGGCAAGCCCGCTCCCACAGGGCACAATCTCAACCGCAACGCGATCCCTGTAGGAGCGGGCTTGCCCGCGAAGAGGCCGCAACTGCCAACATCCATGTATGTGTTTTATGCTGCCCCTCCCAAGCACCCGAGAACCCGCAATGAAATACGCCATCGCACTGCTGTTCGCCCTGCTACCCGTCCTGGCCCAGGCCCTGGAGACCGGCGACAAGCTCGCCCCCTGGACGCTGCTCGATCAACACGATCAGGCCTATAGCCTTGACCCCAGCACGCGCATTTTGCTGGTAGCGCGCGACATGGACGCTGCCAAGCTGGTCAAGGCGGCCCTGGCCGAGCAGCCCCAGGGCTACCTTGAAGCCCGGGGCGCGGTGTTCGTGGCCGACATTCAACGTATGCCGGCGATCATCAGTAAGCTGTTCGCCATCCCGGCCATGCGCGACTACAGCTACCGCGTGCTGCTCGACCGCGATGGCCAGGTAGCCAGCCGTTATCCAGGTAAAGAGGGCCAGATACTGTGGTTGCAGCTGGACAACGCCCACCTGGTGGCGCAACAGGAGTACGCAGACGCCAATGCACTGAAGGCGGCCCTGGATCAGGCCAAGTTACCTTGAGGTCGTTTGCACTTAGCCGAACGCTTCTCTAAGCAGCTGCGGCAATAGCTGGCCAGCCTTGCCAGCGAGGGCAAACTCCCTGGCATGGCCAGTCCCTGTCACCTGTGGATTGATATGCACCACCCTGGCCCCGGCCTCAAGCGCCACGCCGGGGATCATAGCCGCCGGTTGCACCACGCCTGAGGTGCCGATCGACAGCAACAGGTCGCAATCGGCTGCCGCCAGAAACGCTCGGCTTAGCGTCTGCTCTGGCAAGTTCTCGCCAAACCACACCACCCCTGGGCGCAACGGGCCGCCACAGGCGCTGCACAGCGGCGGCTCGATGCGCTTGCCGTCGCCAGCGCCCTCGGGCAGCTCCAGTACCGCGCCCGCTGGTCGCGCGCAGTCAAAGCAACGCGCTGCATCCAACCGCCCGTGCAGGTGCAGGACATCCGTGCTGCCAGCGCGCTCATGCAAGTCATCGACATTCTGCGTGACCAAGGTCAGCTTCGGCACTCGCTGAGCCAGCTCGGCGATCGCCAGGTGCGCGGGGTTGGGCTGGGCCTCGGCTATGCCGGCCCGGCGCATCTCGTACCAACCCCAGATCAGCGCTGGATCACGGCGAAAGCCTTCAGCACTGGCCAACTCGGCCGGATCGAAACGCTCCCATAGGCCGGTGAGCTTGTCGCGGAAAGTGGCGATGCCGCTTTCGGCAGATACCCCGGCGCCGGTGAACACCACGATATGCCGGGCGCTGGCGAGCAGGCGAGGGTTGAAACGCATGCGAAGTCTCCAAGGTGCAGGGCAGAGCGGCTGTCCACTCTGCCAGCGTGCGGCGTGCTGGACAACATCCGAATGAACCCTTGGCGCTGGCTGCTACCCAATCCAGTACATGTTCACAGGAGAACGCTCATGGAAATCGGAACGCTCTGGATCATCGTCGCCGCCTTTGTGATCCTGATGGAGATCTGGGCCATTTGGCACATCATCGGCAGCGAGCGGCGCGCCGAACGCAAGATGTTGTGGATCGTCTTCGTCGTTTATGCACCGATTCCCGGTTTGCTGTTCTGGGCCTGGCGCGGGCCGCGGGCGGTCAAGGGCAGGGCAGTACTGGAGGAAAAATAGAATGGGCTTGACCTCGACTTTACTTGAGGTCTGATACTCGGTCGCTCTTTTCTTCGATGGAGCGACCTTATGACCAGTGCTTTGCAACTGTCCAATCCCGAAGGGCTGTATGACCCCAGTGCCAATGCCTATTCGCATGTCGCTGAAGTTCAGGCCGGTAGCCGTTTGTTGTTCATTGCCGGGCAAGGTGGGGAGGATGCCCAGGGCAATCTCTCGCCGCTGTTCGCTGAGCAGGCACGCCAGGCGCTGGCCAATTTGCGCCTGGCGCTGGCGTCCAAGGGGGCTGGACTTGGGCAGGTGTGCAAGCTGACGTTGTTGATTGTCGAGCATGATCAGCAGCGCCTGCGCCAGTGGGTGGCCGAGGCTGATCGGGCCTGGGGTACGCAGATGAAGCCCACTTGCACGTTGATTCCGGTGCCGCGCTTGGCACTGGATGGGATGTTGGTGGAAATCGACGCGGTGGCTGCGGTTTGATCGCGGGGTGCCAATACTGAGGTCATCGCGGGGCAAGCCCGCTCCCACGGGGTCCTTCAATGTCGTCGCCGGGCAAGCCCGCTCCCACGGGGTCCTTCAATGTCGTCGCCGGGCAAGCCCGCTCCCACGTGGTCCTTCAATGTCGTCGCCGGGCGAGCCCGCTCCCACGCGGTCCTTCACTGCCATCACGGGGCGCGCCCACGGTGAAATACTGCGTGGGAGCGGGCTTGCCCCGCGATGACGTTGGCCCGAGCGACACCTGATCCAGGCGCAGATACAATTGCCTCTTTACCTCGCAGATCCGCCATGCCAGCCCCCATCGAACTGCTCCAGACCGGCCCCGAGCACGCCGACCTGATCCGCAACCTCTACCAGTTCTATGCCTACGAGTCTTCTGACTGGGAGCAGGAAGACGTGGAAGTCGACGGCCGCTTCTACATTCACCATGAACACATGGACCGCTATTGGCAGTCCCCCGGCTGGAGCGCCAGCCTGGTGCTGGTGGACGGGTACATTGCCGGCTTCGTGCTGGTCGAGCGTAGCGAGCTGCCTGATATCGACGCCTTGGAGCTGGCGGACCTGTTCGTCCTGAAAAAGTACCGCCGCCAAGGACTAGGTCGCGCAGTCGCCCAGCAAATCCTTGGCAATCACCCCCACAACTGGTTGCTGCGTTGCTATCGCCAAGATCACCTGGCTATGGCATTTTGCAGCGCGGTGCTGGCAGACCTGCCACGCCCGGTCCAGTACATAAGCTTGGATGACGATACCGACCTGATCAATTACTGGGTACCCATGCAACCCCACTGATACCTGCCACAGCGCCTGCCAAAAATGTGACGCAGTTCACAAAATGGTTGGTTGCACGGCATAATGCCAGCACGTCTTATTCAAGGCCCGGCCGCTCTGGCCGGGGATTCATTCGTGCGTGTCGCAGGTTCAGGGAAACCCCATGTCGCCAGTTGCCAGTTCCGACATCATGTACCGGCTGTTGATCCAGAGCGTAGTGGACTATGCCATCTACATGCTCACCCCCGATGGCGTGGTCGCCAATTGGAACCCGGGGGCGCAGCGGGCCAAGGGCTACAGCGCCGATGAGGTCGTGGGCAAGCACTATTCCCTGTTCTATGGAGATGAAGACCGCGCAGCCGGGTTGCCTGAACAGAACCTGGAACAAGCGCGACGCACTGGCCGTTTCGAAGAGCAGGGCTGGCGGGTGTGCAAGGATGGCAGTGCGTTTCGTGCCCATGTGGTAATCGATGCGGTGCGTGATGAACAAGGCCAACTGCTAGGCTTTGCCAAGGTCACCCGCGACATTTCCGAGCGCCACCGCTACGAGTTGGAGCTGCTTGAGGCCAAGGTCCTGGCTGAACAGTACAGCCAGGAAATGGCCAACTTGTCGCGCTTTCTTGATTCGGTGATTGCCAACATCCCCGCCAGCGTCATCGTCCAGGATTTGGACAGTCAGCGCATCCTGCTGGCCAATCAGCAGGCCGAGCGCCTGTTCGGCAGCCAGGGCGCGAGCATGATTGGCCGCCTGCCGGGCGAATGCCTGCTGCCCGGCGCTGCCGAGTATCTGCAACTGCAGCTGGCCAACGGTGCCCGCAGCACCAAGGGTTATGCTGCCGAAACACGGGTCGAGACGGCTCGCGGTCCGCGCACCTTGCGTAGCCGCGCCTTGCTCAGCCAAAAGCGTGAGGGCCAGGCCGACTACGTCATGTTCGTCGCTGAAGACGCCACCGAAGAGTTGGCCGCGCATGCGCAGATCCACCACATGGCTCATCATGACGCCCTGACCGGCCTGCCCAACCGCACCCTGTTCAACGAGCGGCTCAAGCAGGCGCTGCTACGCGGCGAAGACACCGGTAAGTTGACTGCCGCGCTGTGCCTGGACCTGGACAACTTCAAGAACATCAACGACTCCCTCGGCCATGCCTTTGGCGACAAGCTACTGCGCGCCCTGGGCAAACGCCTGCGCCGGGAGCTGCGCGAACATGACACCTTGGCCCGACTGGGCGGCGATGAATTTGCCGTGATTCTGGCTGGCCTGGACACCGCCGAATCTGCCTGCAACACCGCCCGGCGCTTGATCGAAGCCATGTGCCCGCCGTTCCAGATCGAAGGGCATCAGTTTTCGGTGGGGGTGAGCATCGGTATCGCCATCGCCCCGGACGATCACGACCAGGCCGAACAACTGCTTGGCTACGCCGACATGGCCCTGTACGAAGCCAAGCGCAATGGGCGCAATCGCTTTGAATGCTTCCACCTTGAACTGGACGTGGCTGCCCGCCAGCGCCGCCTGGTCGAAACCGACCTGCGCACGGCCTTGCACCTGGGCCAGTTGCAACTGCATTACCAGCCCGTGGTGGATCAACAGAGCCACGAGGTGACCGGCTACGAAGCGCTGCTGCGTTGGGAGCACCCCGGCCGCGGCATGATCATGCCGATGGACTTCATCCCGATCGCCGAAGAGACCGGGCTGATCCATGAAATCGGCGCCCGTGCGCTCAACCTGGCGTGCCAGGAGGCGGCCACCTGGGGCACTGAGCAAGTGGTCTCGGTCAACCTGTCACCGGTGCAGTTCAAAAATGCCAACCTGGTGCATATCGTCGCCCTGGCGTTGTCCGATTCCGGTTTGTCGCCGCTGCGCCTGGAGCTGGAGATCACCGAATCGGTGCTGCTGGGTAACAGTGAGGAAAACGTGCGCACCCTGCGGGCGCTGAAAGACTTGGGCGTGTCGATTTCCCTGGACGACTTTGGCACCGGCTACTCGTCGCTCGGCTATCTGCGCTCGTTCCCATTCGATCGGATCAAGATCGACAAGTCGTTCGTCCACGACATGTGCGACAGCCGCGAGGCGATGTCGATCATCCGCGCTATCACCGAGTTGTCCAACAGCCTGATGATCAAGACCACGGCTGAAGGTGTGGAATCAGCTGAGCAGATGGAGCGCTTGCGCGCCGAGGGTTGCTCGCATTTCCAGGGCTACCTGTATGGTCGGCCAGCGCCTGCCAGCGAGCGCTTGAAAAGCGTGGCGTTGCTGGGCTGAAGTGGGCAAGGGCCGCTGCGCAGCCCATCGCAGTGGCCCCTGGGGTCAACTGCTCCAGTCTGGAGCAAACGCTGGGTTGACCACCCGCTGATCCTTCGGCAAGCCGGCGATCAGCGCCCGGTCCTGATCATCCAACTGCACCTGCAACGCCTCCAGGTTGGACAATTGATTGTGCTCACTGCTGGCTTTGGGAATCACCGCCACGCCGTCCTGGTCGAGCAGCCATTTCAACGCAACCTGGCTGGGCAGTACGCCGTGTTTGGCGGCGATGTCGCGGATGACCTGCTGTTCGGCGACCCGGCCACGGGCGAGCGGGGTATAGGCCGTCAGCGCCATGCCGTGCTGGCGGGCGTAGTCGAGCAATGGCTGCTGGCCGAGCAGGGCGTGGTACTCCACCTGAATCGCCGACAGCGGTGCGCCCAGCTCTTCGACCACTTGGCGCAGCAGGCCCAGTGGGAAGTTGGCCACGCCGATGCAGCGTGCCTTGCCTTCGTCTCGCAGCGCCACCAGGGTGTCGATGCTGCGCGCCAGGTCCCAGTCCTTGCCGGGCCAGTGGATATGAAACAAGTCCACCTGCTCGGTGCCCAGGGCGCGCAGGCTGTCCTCCAGCGATTGGCGCATCGCCGTTGGCGTCAGGCGATCCCACCAGACCTTGGTGGTGAGGTGGATCTGCTCACGCGCGACACGGCTATCACGCAGGGCCTGGCCTACCGCAGCTTCGTTGTCGTACGCCGTCGCGGTATCGATGTGCCGATAACCAAGCTCCAGCGCCTGGTGCACGGCGCGCGTGCACTCGGCGCCGGTCATCGGCCAAGTGCCCAGGCCAATGGTGGGCATGTCCAGGCCATGCTGGGAGGTGAGCCTATGCATGAAAACTCCTTGTTCAGTGGTAGAGGCCTGGCCCATGGTGGTGCATCTGAACCGGGCAGACCATGCAGGGCCGAGCAAAAGTGGTCGATCAGCGAACGCAAATTGTCCGCAAAGGGGCTGTGACGGCATCGTGGCTATCGCAACCTGACTCATCTCTTCTAGAATCCGTCATTACCTGCGTGCTGCCGTGAGGCTGCGCAGGTCCCCAGGCGCGGCAACCGCCGACGCCACCTTCGAGAACGCCATGAGTTCGAGTACACCGCTGTCTGGAGTCAATCAGCCTCTACGAGGGATCGCGCTGGTCGTCGTCGCGACGCTTCTATTTGCCAGCCACGATGCCCTGTCCAAGTTCCTCGGCGGTCTTTATCCGATCATCATGGTGGTCTGGGCACGCTACCTGGTGCACACCTTGTTGATGGCCGGGATTTTCCTGCCCAAGGCCGGCATGGCGGTACTGCGTACCCATCGCCCGTTGCTACAGACCCTGCGCGCCCTGAGCCTGCTGAGCACCAGCCTGCTGTTCACTGCCGGCCTGCAATACCTACCGTTGGCTGAGGCAACGGCAGTCAACTTCCTCGCGCCGGTGCTGGTGACTGCCTTGTCGGTGCCGCTGCTCAAGGAACGGGTCACGCTCGGCCAGTGGTTGGCGGTGGTGATGGGTTTCGTGGGTGTGCTGGTGGTGGTGCATCCGGGCGGGGCGATGTTCACCCCGGCGATCCTGTTCCCGTTCGGTTCGGCGTTGGGCTTCTGCTTCTATCAGGTACTGACGCGTAAACTGGCGGTGTACGACAGCCCGACCACCAGCAACTTCTACGCAGGCCTGTGCAATACCCTGGTGATGACGGCGCTGGTGCCGTTCTTCTGGCAGACGCCGCAATGGCATCACGCTCTGTTGATGCTGGCCCTGGGCGGCTTTGGCATGACTGCGCACCTGCTGCTGACCCAGGCGTTTCGCTTTGCCGCGCCGGCATTGCTGGCGCCGTTCAGTTACTGCCAGATCGTCTTCGCCGGCCTGTTGGGCCTGCTGATTTTCGGCCAGGCGCCAGACACCACCAGCCTGGTGGGCATCGCCATCATCTGCCTGAGCGGGCTGGGCGCGGCCTGGATGCAGCGCGGTAAAAAGGCCTGATCTCAAGGTAATGCTGTTCTCTTAAGATTTTGGGACCGCTCTGCGCCCCTTCGCGCCGGACCGCCGCGAAGGGGCGCAGAGCGGCCCCAACGCAAGCGACAAGGGCCTTAAGTTAACAGCATTATGATTTCCAGGGGCTTGCAGTTCAGTTGCCCGAGGCCATGAACTGCAGGATCTGCTCGCGCAACCAGCGTTCGGCAGGGTCGTTGTCATGGGCGCTGCTCCAGGCCATCGACAGCTCGGCCTCGCTGATTGCAAAAGGTGCCGGGTCGGCGCGCAGGCTGCCGTCGTCCGCCAGGGCGCGGGCAGCATAGTCCGGCACTGTGGCAATTAATTCGGTATTGCGCAGCAGGGCGCGCAGGCTACCGAACTGCGGCACGGCCAGCACCACTTTGCGGCAGCGGCCAATGCGTGCCAGGTCCATGTCGATATTGCCGCTCATGTCACCTGAGAACGACACCATCACGTGTGGTCTGGCGCAGTATTCGTCGAGGCTCAACGGCCCTGGGCGGGCATCGGCGCGCAGTACTCGCACACCGATGTCGCGTAGCTTGCGGCGCTTGGCGTTGGCCGGCAGGTCGGTGGTGTAGCTGACGCCGACCGAGATTTCCCCGGAGGCGAGCAGCCCAGGCATCAACAGGAAGTTGGCCCGGCGCACCACCACGCTAATCTGTGGCGCTTGTTCGCGCAGGGCCTGGAGCAGATCGGGGAACAGGCCAAACTCGGCATCGTCCGACAAGCCGAGGCGAAACACATTGCAGCTGGTGGCAGGCTCGAACGCCTTGGCTCGGCTGATGGCAGCTGAAATCACATCCATTGCCGGCGTCAGTTCGGCAAAGATCTGTAGCGCCCGTGCCGTGGGCTCCATCGCACGACCATTGCGGATTAGCAATGGGTCATCGAACAGATCGCGCAGGCGGGCCAGAGCGGCGCTCACGGTAGGCTGGGAGATGAACAGCTTTTCTGCGACGCGGGTCAGGTTGCGTTCGAGCATCAAGGCTTCGAACACGACCAGCAAGTTCATGTCGACGCGGCGCAGGTCATTGCGGTTCATGAGGCAAGGGCTCTCGGGCAGTGGGCGTGGCGTCATATTCAAGCATGTCCGCGGCCTTGCTGCTTGTATCGATGTGCGCTGACAGAGTCAGGCTATTGGCAGCCAATACGGACTCTATTAGAAGTCTGGCGAGGCTCGACTAGTCTTGTCCCTGGCCCTGTGAAAAGCCTGCGCGGGCGGCGGGGCAGCACCTGGGTGCAAGACCCTGCGCTGCACGTGATGACACGCTCGCACGCCCGTATCGGCAAAGACCGACCCACCTGATGAGGGGTAGGCATGAGCCTTCGTGCTCGGCTGATCAAACCTGGCATAGACCGGAAATCTGGATAGAACCCGACCCAAAGGTAACCGCAGATGTCGAACGAATCGAAATGCCCGTTCCATCAAACCGCAGGTGGCGGCACCAGTAACCGTGACTGGTGGCCTGACCAGCTCAACTTGAACATTCTTCACCAGCATTCGAGCAAGTCCGATCCGATGGACCCGGATTTCGACTATGCCAAGGCGTTCAAGAGCCTGGATTTCCAAGCCCTGAAACAAGACCTGACTGCCTTGATGACCGATTCTCAGGACTGGTGGCCGGCCGACTTCGGCCACTACGGACCGCTGTTCATCCGCATGGCCTGGCACAGTGCCGGCACCTACCGCATCGGTGATGGCCGCGGTGGCGCAGGTTCCGGCCAACAACGCTATGCCCCACTCAATAGTTGGCCAGACAACGTCAGCCTGGATAAGGCGCGGCGTTTACTGTGGCCAATCAAACAGAAATATGGCGAAAAGATATCCTGGGCAGATCTGATCGTGCTCACCGGCAACGTCGCGCTTGAGTCGATGGGCTTCAAGACCTTTGGCTTTTCCGGTGGCCGCGCCGATGTATGGGAACCGGATCAAGATGTCTATTGGGGCTCGGAGAAAGTCTGGCTGGGCGGCGACACCCGCTACGGCAAGGCCCAGGCGCCCGGCCAGGGGGATCTGGTGGCCGAGCCTGCCAAGCATGGGGAAGAACAGAGCCGCACCTTGCAGGGCGAGCGCAACCTGGAAAACCCGCTGGCCGCCGTGCAGATGGGCCTGATCTATGTGAACCCGGAAGGTCCGGAAGGCAATCCCGACCCTATCGCCTCGGGCAAGGATATCCGTGAAACCTTCGGCCGCATGGCGATGAACGACGAAGAAACCGTCGCCCTGATCGCTGGCGGCCACGCCTTTGGCAAGACTCACGGCGCTGGCCCTGCCGATAATGTCGGTCCGGAACCTGAAGCTGCCCCCCTGGAGCAGCAAGGGTTTGGCTGGCATAACACGTTCGGCACCGGCAAGGGTGGCGACACCATCACCAGCGGCCTGGAGGTAACCTGGACCTCGACCCCGACCAAGTGGAGCAACGAATACCTGGAGAACTTGTTCCGCTTCGACTGGGAGCTGACCAAGAGCCCGGCGGGTGCCAACCAGTGGCGGCCGAAAAACGGTGATGGGGCAGGGCAGATTCCCGATGCCCATGATCCGAGCAAGCGCCATGCACCGTCGATGCTCACCTCGGACTTGGCGCTGCGCTTCGATCCAATCTACGAGCCCATCGCTCGGCGATTCAAGGACAACCCTGATCAGCTGGCAGACGCCTTTGCCCGTGCCTGGTACAAGCTGATCCACCGCGACATGGGCCCACTGGCGCGCTACCTGGGGCCGGAAATGCCCCAGGAAGAGCTGCTGTGGCAAGATCCACTGCCGCCAGCGCCGGCCGCGGTGATTGGCGAGCAAGACATCGCTGATTTGAAAACCAAGGTGCTCGCTAGCGGCCTGAGCGTCGGCGAGCTGGTAGCTACTGCGTGGGCGTCGGCTTCGACCTTCCGTGGCTCGGATAAACGCGGCGGTGCCAATGGCGCCCGGTTGCGTCTGGCACCGCAGAAATTCTGGGCGGCCAACCAGCCCGAACAGCTGGACAAGGTACTGGCGACCTTGGAGAAAATTCGCAGTGAGTTCAGTGCGGGCGGCAAGCAGGTGTCGCTGGCCGACCTGATCGTTCTGGCCGGTACTGCGGCGGTGGAGAAGGCCGCCAAGGATGCCGGGCACACGGTCAGCGTGCCGTTCCATCCAGGTCGCGTCGATGCTTCGCAGGAGCAGACCGATGTCGAGTCGTTTGGAGTACTGGAGCCGCTCGCCGATGGTTTCCGCAATTTCTCCAAGGGCGCCTACAGCGTCAAGGCTGAGCGGCTGCTGCTGGACAAAGCGCAATTGCTCACCCTGACCGCACCAGAACTCACTGTGCTGATCGGCGGCCTGCGCGTGTTGGGCGCCAACCACGCTGGCAGCAAGCACGGCGTGTTCACCGACAAGCCCGGGCAGCTGACCAACGACTTCTTCCGCAACCTGCTGGACATGAGCGTGGAGTGGAAGCCGACCACGGACGATAACCAAACCTTCGAAGGCAAGGATCGCAAGACCGGGCAGAGCAAGTGGACCGGCAGCCGGGTGGACCTGGTGTTTGGCTCGCATGCCCAGTTGCGTGCGCTGAGTGAGGTGTATGCCAGCACCGGCGCCGAGGCTAAGTTCGTCAAAGACTTCGTCGCGGCGTGGGTCAAGGTGATGGAGTTGGATCGGTTCGACCTGAAATAAGCCTAGGGTTGATGGCGGGGCACGCCCGTTCCTTTTTTGAAAGGGGGGGTGCCCCGTTTTTTTTGATCCAGCTGCATCGCAACTATCTGTGATGAGCGGCTGCAATGGCCGTTGGACCTGGTAATTCTGCTAGTTGAGGCATGCAAAACGGGCCAGTACCGTGCAGGTGCCTGCTATCGGAGTTTCACTATGTCTGCATGGATTGCCCCTTCGCTGAACGTACTGCACGTTCAGCCCCCCACGCTGCCTTCCTTTGACTCCGGTGCACACCCATTCGATCAGCGTTCGAAGGGTAGGCGTTTGCTGATCGACGCAAACAATCTGACGTAGATCGGAACCTGAATAGCAATAATGTGAAGGTAACCGCAGATGGCGAATGACTCGCAATGCCCATTCCACTATGCCGCAAGTGATTCCGTTACTGTGCAAAGCGTGCAGCAGGACCGCGCAGCACGTTCCGATCAATCGCCGTGTCCGTACCAGAACGTTGCAGGGTTTGGTAGATCCAACCGTGACTGGTGGCCCAACCAACTTGACGTAAGTATCCTCCACAAAAACTCTTGCTTGTCCGACCCAATGGACGCGGACTTCGATTACGCCGCCGCATTCAGGGCGCTCGATTTTGCCGCGTTGAAAACTGATCTGACCTCCTTGATGACCACTTCCCAGCCCTGGTGGCCAGCAGACTTTGGCCACTATGGGCCGTTTTTCATTCGCATGGCCTGGCACAGCGCTGGTACCTATCGCATCGGTGATGGGCGTGGGGGAGCAAATACTGGCCAGCAACGGTTCGCGCCGCTCAACAGTTGGCCCGACAACGGCAACTTGGATAAGGCGCGGCGTTTGTTATGGCCTATCAAACAGAAGTATGGCAGAGGCATCTCCTGGGCCGACTTGATCATCCTCGCGGGCAACGTCGCACTTGAGTCCATGGGCGTTCCAACCTTAGGTTTTGCCGGCGGGCGGGTTGATGTGTGGGAAGCGGATGAGGTGACCAACTGGGGTTCGGAGAATGAGCAGTTAAGTGACCGCGATCGAGTCCCTGATAGCTACGACGCCACTGACCTATCCCACCCATTGGGCGCCTTGATGAGTGGGCTGATCTATGTGAACCCGCAAGGCCCAAGAGGCGTTCCCAGTACCCACCAGGCGGCGTTGGACATCCGTGAAACGTTCCGTCGTATGGGCATGAACGATGAGGAAACCTTGGCTCTCATCGCTGGCGGACATACCTTCGGCAAAACTCACGGGGCAGCCGCGCCGGGTCCATATGTAGGCGCCGAACCAAACGCGGCAGGGCTCGAGCAGCAAGGCTTAGGTTGGCGCAACAGTTTCGGGCAAGGCCATGGGAACGATACGATCACCAGTGGCTTGGAGGTGACCTGGACCACAACGCCGACAAAATGGAGTCGCTTTTTTTTAACCAATTTGCTCGAGCTCAAATGGGAGTTGCATCGTAGCCCTGCTGGCGCCCATCAATGGCGCCCAACCACATCCAACTTGCGCGTTCCCTCTGCTCAGCCGGGAGGCAGTACGCCCCCGCCAGGGATGCTGACTACCGACCTCGCCCTGCGCGACGACCCCATCTACGGGCCGATTGCCAGACGTTGGCATGCTGCAGCTGCGCAAGGTGACGATCAACTGCTCAACGCTTTTGAGAATGCCTGGTACAAGCTGATTCACCGCGATCTGGGGCCACGCAGCCGTTACATCATTCCTGCAACAGAGCTACGGCATCCTGCTGCGGTCATCTGGCAAGACCCGCTGCCGGTCGCCGCCCCGCCTCAGTTGACCCCAGCGAACATTGATTGGCTCAAGCGCGAATTAGCGGAGGACTGGCTGCCACGAGAGCTCGTCTTCACTGCCTGGGCTGCTGCTTCAACGTATCGCGACTCGGACAAACGTGGCGGGGCCAACGGCGCTCGTCTGAGCCTCAATCCGCAGCGTTCTTGGGCAGTCAATGAGCCTACGTTGCTGCGCTTGACCCTTCAAAGGTTGCAGCGCCTGCGCACCCGTTTTGCTGGCGCACAAAACAATACGATTACCTTGGCGGATTTGATTGTGCTCGGTGGCAATGTGGGGGTAGAACAGGCCGCCTCGGCAGCGGGAGTCCAGGTGTCGGTGCCCTTCAATCAAGGACGCCGAGATGCCACTCAGGCGCAGACCGAGCCTGAGTCATTCGCTGTCCTGGAGCCTGTGGCCGATGGTTTTCGCAACTATTCCAGCAGTGAGGCGTGCAGCGCCATCGCCGAGCGACTGTTGCTCGACAAGGCGCAGTTGCTAACCCTTACTGCTCCAGAGATGACCGTGCTTATAGGTGGTCTGCGTGTGTTAGGGGTTAATACCGACGAAAGTTCGCACGGCGTATTTACTACCCCAGAGCGGCTGGGAAGTCTCACCAACGACTTCTTCACCAACCTGCTGGACATGGGCACAGAGTGGCGGCCGATCACCGACACCAGCGTACTGTTCGAAGGCCGCCCACGGGGCCAACCGAATGCGCCAGTGCGCTGGACCGCCACGCGTGTCGACCTGGTGTTTGGCTCCCATCCAGAGCTGCGTGCGGTCAGCGAGGTGTATGCCAGCAATGATGGGCAGGAGAAGTTCGTCCGTGACTTCGTCGCAGCGTGGGTCAAGGTAATGGAGCTGGACCGGTTTGACCTACCGCCCAGACCATAACCTGGTCCAGGGCCAATCCGCTGCCAAGGTGTGGTGCCTGAACCGGCCTCTTCGCGGGCAAGCCCGTTCCCACAGTGTTTGAGTCCTCACAAAATGTGTGCGCGGCACGGCACCTGTAGGAGCGGGCTTGCCCGCGAAGAGGCCGGCTCAGGCACCACACGCTTCAATGCAGAGACGCTTGCCGCCGTTCAATAGCTGTACGATCTTCCTGTAAAAGCCAAGGCATTGTCGGTTCTCAAGGCAGGGAGAAAGTCGAGCCTGCTGGCATTGTTGCTATGATGGGGCGTGGCCGGGCCTGTTAGTACACCCTGCACCCGTGCACGGGTGAGCCGTGCCCATCACTCCAGACTTGAGGTGAACCGCTTGATCCGCAGATCCGTGGCAGTACCGCACAAAGGCTTTGCCCTGGCACCGCAAGCCATCGAGGTGGTGCCTGATGCCGCCACCTACCGCTCCTGCTTGCTCGAACGTATTGCCAATGCGACCCGGCGTATCGTCATCGTCGCCCTGTACTTGCAGGAAGATGAGGCCGGCCAGGAGATTCTGGATGCGCTGTACCAGGCCAAGGCGGCGCGGCCGTCGCTGCACATCGTCATCGTCGTCGACTGGTTCCGGGCACGTCGCGGCCTGCTAGGGGCGGGCCGCCAGCCGGGTAATGCTGCCTGGTATCAAGCGCAGCGCGAGCACCATGGCTTGGATGTGATCATTCATGGCGTGCCAGTGCAAACCCGCGAGCTGTTCGGTGTGCTGCACCTTAAGGGCAGCATCATCGATGATTGCGTGATCTACACCGGCGCCAGCCTGAATAACGTCTACCTGCACCGTTTCGAGCGTTATCGCCTTGACCGCTATCACCTGTTCGACTGTCCGGCGTTGGCCGATGCCATGGTCGAACTGGTGGGCGATGTGCTGGCCAGTACCGCCACGCCCCGCCTGGACCTGCCAGCGGCGCCATCGACCCGTAGTTTGCGCGGGGACATCCGCCGCTTGCGCACACGCTTGCGGCGCATGGCCTACCCATTGCCAGACAGCCCTGCTATCGATGGCCTGCGGGTCATTCCACTGTTGGGCATCGGCCGCGGCAACCCGCTCAACCAGGCCATCTGCTCGCTGCTGGCGGCGGCGCGCGCACAGATCATCATCAGTACCCCGTACTTCAATCCACCCCGCGTGGTGATGAGCGAAATCGACTGGGCCTTGGCCCGCGGCATTGGCGTCGAGATCATTGTCGGTCATCGCACCGCCAATGATTTCTACGTCGAGCCGGGTAAGCCGTTCAGTGCTAGCGGGGTGTTGCCCTACCTCTACGAGGACAACCTGCGGGCCTTCGCCCGGCGTCGTCAGGCGGCCATCGACAGCGGCCAGTTGGTGTTGCGCATCTGGAATGATCCGGGGCATACCTTTCACGCCAAAGGCTTGTGGATCGACCAGCGTTATAGCCTGCTCACGGGTAACAACCTCAACCCACGCGGATTTAACCTGGACCTTGAAAACGGTTTGTTGATCGACGACCCACACGGGCAGTGGCTGATACCTCGCGAGGCTGAACTGCAAGGGATCAGGCAGCATGCGCCTGTCCTGCGTTCGGCCAGCGAGTTGGGCGAGCCTGGCGAGCATCCGCAACAGGTGCGCAAGTTCCTCAAGAGGCTGCGCTTGAGCCGTCTGGAGCCGTTGATCAAACGCGTGCTGTAGACACGTCGACGGCCCCTGTAGCAGGGGCCGCGATGTTTACCGAGCGTTGCGCGGGCAGTAACCGAGCTTATGCCACAGCCAATGGTCCAGGCTCAGCCAGCCCGCGCCCTTGAGTGCCAGCGGCAGCAAGGCGACCAGATAGATAAGCGGAAGCTTGAAGTTGCCATAGCCCTGGTCAGTGATCGCATAGCCGCGGGCCAGTTCCGCCAGCCCCGACCATTCTGCCGGCCAATGCACTGCGGCCGTGGCTACCATTGTCACGCCGATCAATACCAGCGAAGCGAAACGGGTACCTAGCCCGAGCAGCAGCAACAGTGGGCAGATCAGCTCCGCCCACATCGACAACTGCCAGTTCAGACTGGCGGGTAGCAGGTTGAAAGGCAGGGGAAAGTTGGATTGGATATCGCCAAACCAATTACTGCCATTGAATTTCTCCAGGCCTGATTCAAAAAACTCCCAGGCCAGGAATAGTCGCAGAGGCAGATCTGCGCTCCAGTCGCCGAAGCGGTTGAGCGCGGGCAGGGCACGGGTCAGGCTGGTCATTGGTGGTGGCTCCGGTCAGCAAGAGGACTGACTCGGAGTTTGCACGGGCGGGGTATCTGCAGTGTGTCAAGGCGCTGCAGTTCTGTATCGCAGTGTAGGTATGCGCTTGTAAGCCACGATCAACGCAATTCGATCTGGGCGCAGAGCCCGCCATTTTCGCGGTTACTCAACGTCAATGTACCACCCATGGCCTGTACCAGTTGCTGTGCAATGGCCAAGCCCAAACCCGTGCCGCCGGTGCCACGATTGCGCGAGCCTTCTACCCGGTAGAAGGGTTTGAGCACTTCATTGAGCTCCTCGGCAGGAATGCCTGGGCCCTCATCGAGTACCCGAATCACCGTGGCATTGGCGTGTTGAGTGACCTCCAACTGAGCGGCGCCGGCAAATTTCAGGGCGTTGTCCAGCAGATTGACCAGGACTCGGCGCAGGGCGTGCGGGCGGGTTTGCAAGGTCGTCTCGGTGCTGCCCAGGCGCTCAACCTTGGCCCCGCTGTCCTGATAGTCGAACACCACGCTGTCGAGAAAGGCATCGAGGTCGATCCGGCACGGCGCTTCGGTGCCCACGTCCATGCTGCGGGCGTAGGCGACGCCTTCGCGTACCAGGTGCTCCATGGCGCTCAGGTCGCTCCACAGCTTGTCTTTCTCGATCCCGTCGTCCATCACTTCAACCCGCAGCTTCATCCGCGTGATGGGCGTCTGCAAATCATGTGAAATCGCCGCCAGCAGCTGCATGCGCTCCTTGAGGTAGGCGGCGATGCGCGCTTGCAGGGCATTGAAGGCTGCGGCGGCGTACCTGACTTCGCGCGGCCCGCTTTCATCCAACTGCGGCCCGGGCGTGTTCGGATCGAGATTGTCCACCGCCTGCGACAGCCGCGTCAGCGGGCCAATTGCCAGACGCACGGCCAGCCAGGTGCACAGCAGCAATACTGCCAGCTGGATCAGCAGCACTACTGGCAACCAGCTGGCCACCGGTTCTGTGGCAGGGGTAACGTCGATGGTCAGCGGCGCGCCGTCAGCCAGGCGCAGATGCACCTGGAAGTGCGTGAGCGGGCCGGGGATTTCCAGAAACGTCAGGCGGTAGTCCTTGCCGATGGCCTTGACGATCGACTCGGCCGCCATCGGCGGGTCTTCGCTGGGCATTGCCGATCCGGTTTGGCCAGAGTCGAGCCTATAGCGGTAGGTGCGCCGCTCCAGTCGCGGTAGCCAGGCCGGGCGCTCGGCAGCCGGGAGGCGGTCGAGGATGGCGACCGAGGTGGCGACGTCCAGCTCAAGGTTGCTGAGCATCATCGAACGGCTGCTGATGTAGCGCTCGTACGCCTGCAAACCGAATGACAGTCCGTAGGCCAATACCAGCCCGGTGAAAAAGATCAGTGCCAGGCGCGAGGCGAGGGTACGCGGCCACTTCATAAGGGCGACTCAAGCAATTGCACCGCTAGCGAGAACACGTAGCCTTCGCTGCGCACGGTCTTGATGCAGGTCGGCTCCCGCGCATCGTCGCCCAGCCGCTGGCGCAGGCGGCTGACCAACAGGTCGATGGAGCGATCGAAGATGTCCGCCTCGCGGCCTTGGGTCAGGTTGAGCAACTGTTCGCGGCTGAGCACCCGCTGCGGATGGTCGAGAAATACTCGCAACAGGCGGTATTCGGCGCCACTGAGGGCCACCAGGGTGCCTTGGTCATCGAGCAGGTGACGCGCCGTGGTGTCCAGGCGCCACGGGCCAAAACGCAACATGCGGCTGCTTTCGCTGATGGTCAGGTTCGGTGGCAGCATGCGCGTGCGGCGCAGCACGGCATTGATTCGCGCCAGTAGCTCTCGGGCGGAGAACGGTTTGGTCAGGTAGTCGTCGGCGCCCATTTCCAGGCCGATGATGCGGTCGGTCTCGTCGTCGCGGGCGGTGAGCATCAGTACTGGCACGTTGCGATGCTTGCCCGCGCGCAACTCGCGGCACAGTACCAGGCCGTCATCGCCGGGCATCATGATGTCGAGCACGATCAGGTCGACCGCATCGGCTTCGAGAAAGGCGCGCATCTGCCGGCCGTCCGCAGCGATGCTGGTGCGCAGACCATTTTTCTTCAGGTAATTGCCGACCAACTCACGGATTTCGCGGTCGTCGTCGACGATCAGGATGTGATCGACGTGTTCCATCGTGCGGGCCCTGCCTTAGTTTGAAGTAGCCAAGTGTACTGGGCGCTGGCGCGCTTGCCTGCCGAGGATTGTATTGCAGTGTATCTGGCTTGCTGCTTGATACAGGTGCATGCACGTCTCGCCCTTGGCCGACACATCCGCGATACCTCGCAGGCGTGAAATGGCTCTCGACTGAAGGGGAAACATCCCCATCAGCAAACTTTGTGTAGGAGAGATGCCATGAACTTCAAGACGCTGATTAATGCCAGCTTGGTCGCCCTGCTCGGTTTCGCGGCTATCAACGCTCAAGCAAACACCCAGCAGATGGACGATAGCAGCGTGATGCAGTATCGCTATGGTGACCGGCTCGATGTGAAGAAAGTCCTGTCGGTCATGGATGACCAGAGCAATGCTTGCGGGGTAGTCAACACACGCATGGTCTACCTCGACTCTCACGGCCAGCAGCAAACCCTGCAGTACCGCACCTATGCCAGCGGCGGTTGCCATGAAAGTTAACCAAGGCGTGCTGCTCAAAGCCGGTGCCGTGCTGCTGGCATTGACCGGCCTGGGGCTGGCCGGTCATCTGCTGGCCAAGGACAGTTACCGGGCGATGCCATCGCTTAGTGGCGCCAGTCAATGGCTCAATTCGCCACCGCTGGATGCACCAGCGCTCAAGGGCAAGGTGGTGCTGGTCGACTTCTGGACCTGGGACTGTATCAACTGCCAACGCAGCCTGCCCTATGTCAACGACTGGGCCAGGCGCTACGCCGACCAGGGCTTGGTGGTGATTGGTGTGCACACACCTGAGTACGACTACGAGCATGATGTCGGTACGTTGCGCCAGAAGCTCGCCAAATTAGGCATCGGCTACCCGGTCGCGGTGGACAACAGCTATCAGGTGTGGAATGCCTGGGGCAACCAGTTCTGGCCGGCGCATTACTTTGTCGACCGGCAAGGTCAGGTGCGCCATGCGCATTTCGGCGAAGGCGACTATGCGGGGCAGGAGAAGGTGATACAGGCGTTGCTCGATGAGAAAAACTGACGCTTCAGTTACCGGCCATTCGCGGGACGGTCGCACGCTCGGCAAGCCGTGGGCGTGGACCTATCCCGCGACATGGCGCGTCAGGCAAAGCTGGCGAAATGCGCCTGCATCCGGTCGGCATTGGCCACTTGGCCGCTGAACAGCTCAAAGGCTTTCACTGCCTGGAAGACCGCCATGTGGCCGCCGTCCAGGGTACGGCAACCCAGCGCTCGCGCGTGGCGCAGCAGGGCGGTTTCCAGTGGGAAGTAGATGATCTCCGCTACCCACAGCCGCGCATGCAGCAGTTCCACCGGCAGCGGCGTACCCGGTAGCTTGGCCATACCCACCGGTGTGGTATTGACCAGCCCATCGGCCATCGCCAGCGCAGTAGGCAGATCTGTACCAAGCCGGGCCCGGCCTGCGCCGAAATGCTGATTGAGGTTATCTACCAGCGCCTGGCCCCGCGCTGCATCGACCTCGAACAGCACCAGATGCTCGACGCCTTCACCTAACAAGGCATGCGCCACAGCAGCCCCAGCGCCGCCAGCCCCCATCTGCACTACGTGGGCACGTGGCACGTCAGCCAAACCGCGCCGGAAGCCTTCAGCGAAGCCCAGGCAATCGGTGTTATGACCGACTCGCTTGCCATCTTTGAGCACCACGGTGTTGACAGCGCCGATACCGCGCGCTTCGTCGGACAACTCATCGAGCAGTGGCAAAATCGCCTGCTTGAATGGGTAAGTGATGTTCAGCCCGGTGAAGCCGGTACGCTGCGCCGCATCGAGCAGACCGGGCAGGGCGCTATCGTCCAGGCCGAGCTGGTCTGCATCGATCAAGCGGTACAGGTAACGTAATGATTGCGCATCACCTTCGCGCTCGTGCAGCGCTGGCGTGCGTGAGGCCTGGATACCACGGCCGATCAAACCGGCAAGAACACTCTGTTGGCTCATGCCGCGCGCTCCCCGAGCAGCTCTGCGAAATGTGCCAGGGCCAGGCGATAGCCCTGGCTGCCAAGGCCGCAGATCACCCCCACCGCAATCGAGGAGACGAACGAGATATGGCGGAAGGGTTCGCGCTTGTGCACGTTGGACAAATGCACTTCGATCACGGGCAGTTCACAGGCCACCAAGGCATCACGAATGGCCACCGAGGTATGGGTCCAGGCACCTGGGTTGATCAGAATGCCATTGCAGCGACCGCGGGCGGCATGGATCCAGTCGATCAATTCACCTTCATAATTGGTCTGGCGAAATTCGATTTCCAGGCCCAGCTGGCGAGCAGTGTCGGCGCAGCCGTTGGCAAGGTCGGCAAGGGTCTCACGGCCATACTGGTCGGGTTCTCGGGTGCCGAGCAGATTGAGGTTAGGGCCGTTGAGCACGAGGATTCGGGGCGTCATGGCGGGTATCGCTTTGTTGTTGTTGGATGCTTCGATATTTGTACTATCTAGTTAATTCGTCAATCTTGAAAACGGATTTGCCGCTTAAAATGGGCGATTATCGAACCCCGACGGGTTTGATTCATCGGCACATCCTGATGACCTGCGCTCTCGATACTCGCGCGCAAAAGTCCCGGCACCGCGGCATTTGCGGCCTTTCGTCTGCGTACCCCAAGATAAATAGGACTACCCGGATCGACGCCGAGTCTCAGCTGTACACACAGGTTTATCTGTGTCCCTGAACGAGGTACACCATCATGGCTGGTAATCAAGGCAATAAAGGTGGCGACATGGGCAAAGGCGCCCAGGGCAATCAAGGTGACTGGGCCAAGGATCAGGACAAGGCCTCTCAAGCAGGCCGTCAAGGTGGCCAGATGTCCGAAGGGGGAGTGGGTAACGATCCTCAACGTCAGTCGGACATGGGCAAGCAGGGCGGTAAGCAGAGTGGTGGCGACTGGTCCAAGGACGCTGACCGTCCAGCTGACGCAGGGCGTCAGGGGGGCCAAGGGGCGGGGGGCGGTATGGCCGATGATCCAAACCAAGGTACCCAACGTGAGCGCGATGCTGGCCGTGAGCGCGATGCTGGCCAGCAAGGTAATGCTGACCGCAACATGGACAAAGATCAGGAACGTTGATCTTGAGTTCTGCGACCGGGGCAGTTGTTCGCCGCGGTCGCAGAGCGACGCAGACGCATTAGCCACAGGCTCTTTGTCGGGCTAGCTCGTTCCTGCGGGGTAAATTTCGGATGCAGTCCATGTATCCGGTAAGGGCCACGCAGGTGCGGGCTATCCCGCCAAGGGGCTTGCTCGTCAAGGTGGGGCTGCTCTAGCGCGTTGCGGCAGATAGGGCAGTAGGCGTTCGGTTTCTTTCCTGACCACTTCGTAGCATTCGCAGCTCAGCGCTTCGAGCCGGGCACGGTCCACTACTTTGATATGGCCGCGGCTGTACTCGATGATGCCCAGACGCTGCAGTTTTCCCGCCGCATCGGTTACCCCTTCACGGCGCACTCCCAGCATGTTGGCGATCAATTCCTGGGTCATGCGTACCTGATCACTCTGCAAGCGATCCAGCGACAGCAGCAACCAGCGGCACAGTTGCTGGTCGATGGTGTGATGACGATTGCACACAGCAGTCTGCGCCATCTGGGTAATCAGTGCCTGGGTGTAGCGCAACATCAACAGTAGCAGCTCGCCGTGACGGTTGAACTCGTCCTTCAGGCGCTGCCCGGGCAAGCGATAGGCGTGCCCTGCGCTTTGAACGATCGCGCGGCTGGGTGTGCTCTCTCCACCCATGAACACCGCAATACCCACCAGGCCTTCGTTGCCCACCACTGAAATTTCCGCTGAGGCGCCATTTTCCATCACATACAACAATGAAACGATCGAATCAGTGGGAAAGTAGACATGGCGCAGGGCATCGCCCGACTCGTACAGCGACTGGCCCAACGGCAACGTCACGAGCTCAAGGTCAACCTCCAGGCGTTCGAAAGTCTGCGTGGACAGAGCAGCCAGCAGGTGGTTGTGCTGCGGCATGGGGAGCATGATCGGCCACCGTTCAAGGTGCGAAGGTTGGTTGAGCAAGATTAGCCCACCGGTCAGCAGGTATTACAGATCAACAGGCTGGGTCGATGGCTGGCACTGGACAATCACTTGATGCAGGCCTGCATCATCCACCAAGTGCAGCGTGTTGACGGCCAACGGCTGGCCATCGAGGCTCAAGCTCAGTTCACCGCCGCTAACGTTGTTGCGCACCTCGATGCGATAGTCGGTCGCGCCGAAGCGGTAATGCACCGTGTAGCCCGGCCAGTCAGCGGGCAGCAGGGGACGGATGTGCAAGGTATCGCCCGTGCGCTGCAGGCCAAGCAGGCTTTCCACAATCAGGCGGTACATCCATCCAGCAGAGCCGGTGTACCAACTCCAGCCGCCCCGGCCGGCATGTGGCGCCACCGCGTAGACATCGGCCGCCATGACATACGGCTCGACCTTGTAGGTATCGATCAGTGCAGTGCTACCTTGCCCAACTGGGTTGATCAGGCGCAGCAGCTCCCAGGCCTTGGCTCTGTCCCCTAGCTGGGCGAATGCCATGCTGGCCCAGATAGCGGCATGGGTATATTGCCCGCCGTTCTCGCGTACCCCAGGCACATAGCCCTTGATATAGCCGGGGTCCAGGGTGCCTTGGTCGAACGGCGGGTCGAGCAACTGCACTAAACCGAGGTCGCGGCGCACCAGCAGTCGATCAACGGCGCTCATGGCAGTGCGCGCACGGTCCGCCGAGGCCACGCCGCTGAGTACTGCCCAGCTTTGTGACAGCGAATCGATGCGGCACTCCTGATTGGTCGCCGAGCCCAGCAGTTGGCCATCATCGAACCAGGCGCGGCGATACCAACCGCCATCCCAGGCGTGTGCTTCAAGGTTGCTGCTCAGGGCGGCGGCCTGCTTGGCACAGTGCTCGGCAAAATGCCAGTCACCCTGGCGCTGGGCAACCCGGCCGAAGGCTTGCAGCACATGATGGCCGAAGAAGCCCAACCAGACGCTTTCTCCCAGGCCTTGCTCGCCAACCCGGTTCATGCCGTCGTTCCAGTCGCCGCTGCCCATTAGTGGCAAGCCGTGGGCGCCACACTGCAGGGCTTGGCCGAGGGCACGCTGGCAGTGTTGGTAAAGGCTTTCGACCAAGGCAGATCGGGCCGGCAAGTCGTAATAGGACTCTTCACCGGGGTTGAGCGGGCGGCCCTCGATGTAGCCCACCGCTTCGTTCAGCACGCTGCGGTCGCCCGTCACCTCGACGTAGCGGCTGGTGGCTAGGGGCAGCCACAGCAGGTCATCGGAACAGCGCGTACGCACCCCACGTTGCAGCGGTGGGTGCCACCAGTGCTGGACATCGCCTTCGACGTACTGATGGGCCGCGCAGGTCAGCAGGTGCTGGCGCGCAGCGGCGGGGGCGGCCTGCAGCATGGCCATGCTGTCCTGCAATTGGTCGCGAAAGCCGATAGCGCCGCCCGACTGATAGAAGCCGCTGCGCGCCCAGAAGCGGCAGGCGATCACCTGGTACATCAGCCAGCCGTTGACCAGTACATCGAGGGCAGGCTCGGGTGTCTTCACCTGTAACGTGCCCAAGGTCTGGCGCCAGTAGGCTTGCACCTTGTCCAGCTCAGCCAGGGCGGTGCGCAGGCCGCGGTACTGCAATACCCGCTGGGTGGCAGCGGTTGCGTCCGCCTCGGCACCGAGGCGAAACACCAGTTCACGGCTTTCGCCGGCTTGCAGCTCCACGCTGACCTGCAGCGCCGCACAAGGGTCCAGCGCGCCGCCGATGCGCCCTGACAAGCGCGCTTGACGCAGCCCGGCAGGTGCTCGCAGATGGCCGTTGCGGCCGAGAAATTCGCTGCGATCGCAGGTGATGCTGAGGTAGGGCAGGTCGCAATCCAGATACGCCACATGCTGGCAAAACTCGATCGAAAACGCGTTGCGGGCAAACAGCGCGCCACTGACCGGATCGGTTTCGCTGACCACGTGCATGGCTGACTTGCTGGGCAGATCACCCAGCACCCATTCGACAAAACAGGTGACGGTAAGCCGCCGCGGCCGGTCGGAGGTGTTATGCAGTTTGAGGTGGGAGAACTTGACCGCGGCATCCAGGGCAACATACACCCACAATTCGCTGCGCAGTTCTTGCTCGATATACTCGAACACACTGTAGCCAAAGCCATGTCGGGTGCGGTAACTGCCGGGGCCGGGGCTGGGCTGGGGGGCGGCTGACCAGACCTTGCCGCTGTCTTCGTCACGCACATACAACGGCTCGCCGCTTGGGTCGCTGACCGGATCGTTGTGCCAAGGCGTAAGGCGGTACTCATGGGCGTTCTCGCGCCAGGTGTAGGCGCTGCCGGATTCCGAGATCACGCTACCGAATTGTGGGTTCGCCAGGATGTTGACCCACGGCGCCGGGGTAGGCCGATCGGGCAAGATGGGGATGATGTATTCGCGACCCTCGCTGCTGAAACCACCGTAGCTATTCTCTAGCAGCAACGGCGCAGGGTTGGCGCGGTTTGGGCGGCTATCGGGCTGTGGCCAGGACGCTGAAGTGGCCACCAGGCCAGCGGGGGCAGCAGGTGCCCGCCGGCGGTGCATCTGTTCTGCCAAGCTGCCATGACTGTCACTGAGTACCAGTCGCGCCACCGACAGCAGCAAGGTGCGGTCTTCATCGCTGAGCTGCTGCGCCGGACGCACGAAGATCCCCCCCGAGCGTTCGAGCAGGGCCGCCTCGCTGCCGGAGGCGACCGCGCCCATGATCAAGTCTTGCAGTTGTTGGCGGTAGCCTGCCTGGTCTTCATTCCAGATCACTAAGTCCAACGCCAGGCCCTTTTGCCGCCAATAGGCATGGGCGTGCACCATCTGCTTGACCAGCTGGATGTTGGCAGGATCGGCAATCTGTACCAACACGATCGGCAGGTCACCGGAGATGCCCTGGCCCCACAGCCCAGACTGGTTGCGCCGGTTGCTGGCGACTAACGCGCTGTTGGCGCGCAGCGTAGCGTGGGCGTAGATCACCGAGGCGGCCATTTGTTCGAACAGGCGGGCATCGGCCAGCGACCCGTTGAGCTGGCGCAGCAGCACTTGGCTGTGCGGCCAGGCCAGGTCGAAGACCCGGTCGGCCAAGTGCCGGTCGCGGTACTTGGTGATCAATTGCAGGCAGGTTTCGCGGCTATTGGCGACCCCTGTAGCGAGGTCGAGGGTAGCGCTTTGGCCGGGCTCCAGGGAAATCCGGCAGCGAATCGCGACGATCGGGTCAAGCACCGCGCCGGCGCTGCCAGACAGCTGCTCGACATCCGCTTGCAAGGCAGCCGGGGCGATCAGCGAGCGGCCACGGCCAATGAAACGGGCGCGGTCGGTTTCATATGAGATGGCTTCTATATCGGCGCCGTGCACCGCCAGCACATGGCACATCCAGGGGACGGCCTCCTGTTGCGAGCGTGGTCGACGGCTACAGACGATGGCCTGCAGTGGGCGGATCAGCTCGGTCTGCACGAACAATTTGCTGAAGGCTGGGTGCAGTGCATCACTGATCGCCGGCGCCAGCACCACTTCTGCGTAGCTGGTCAGCTCCAGGGTGCGCCGCACTGGGGCATGATTGGTCAGGTGCAGGCGACGCAATTCGAGGTCGTCTTCAGGCGACACGGCCATTTCGGTATGGCAGTCGAAATCCATTTCGCGCAGGCGAAACTCGGCCCGACCATCGCTGAAGATCGCTTCCTGACTTTGTGGCTTGTGCAGGGTTGGCTGAAACGTCGTGGACCAGAAGCTCTGGGTGGCGACATCACGCAGGTAGCAGAAGCTGCCCAGGCTATCGTGGCTGATATCTTCGCGCCAACGGGTGACGGCCAGCTCGTTGCAGCGGCTGTAGCCACCGCCGGCGGTGTTGACCATGACATGGTAGCGACCGTTGGACAGCAGTTGCACGGCGGGGTAGCGCCGGTTCGGGTCGCTGAATACGCGCAGGCGCGACTCGCTGGCACTACCGGTGTCATCCAGGGCTGGGGCTTGTGAAGTGTGCAGGTACTGCGCAGCGGTTTTCGGCACGCGCTCCTGTAACAGCAGCATGTTGGCCAAAAACTGCGGATCGCTGGCAAAGCGCCGCTGCATGGGCTGGTCCAACAGCAGCGAGGTCAGAGCAAGCAAACTCATGCCCTGGTGGTGGGCCATGAACGAGCGAATCACCACCGCCTCCCGCCCCGGTGGCAGTCGCGCAGGGGTAAAGTCCACCGCCTCGAACAGTCCGAAGCGGCCGGCCAGGCCGGTTTGCGACAGGTGCATCAAGTTGCGGCAAGCGGCCGCCGGCGCCACCATCAGGGCCAGGGCACTGGCGTATGGGGCGACTACCCGCTCTTCGCCCAGCCCACGCTTGAGGCCCAAGCCAGGAACGCCGAAAGCGCGATATTGATAATTCAGATGACTATCCAGTGCATTGTAGGCCGACTCCGATACTCCCCAGGGAAGGCCCAACTGCTTGCCGTGATCGATCTGCCGGGTGACCGCCGCCTGGCAGCTCTGGTCGAGCAGGGTGCCTGGGTAGTTGGGCATCACCAGCATGGGCATCAGGTACTCGAACATCGAGCCCGACCAGGACAACAGCACCGGCACCCCGGCATTGCTGGTCAACAGGCGGCCTAAGGCCAACCAGCTATCTTGGGGGACTTGGCCCTGGGCGATGGCGACGAAATTGGTTAGGCGCATTTCTGAGGCCAGCAGGTCATAGAACCCCGCGTCCGGGCGGTGCTCAGTGGCGTTGTAGCCAATCGTGAACAGGTCACGTTGGTGGTCGTAGAGAAAGCGCAAATCCATGTTTGCCAAGGCATCGATGCGCCTGGCTAGCTGCCCAGCCTGGGTCATGCGTGCGCGGGCCAGGGCTTGCACGCTGGCCACGCCAGGCTGTTGGGCAACTGGCCAATGGGCGACGGGCAAGTCTGCCAGCTGGCGCCAGCTGCCTGGCAGCGACAACTGCGGGTCATGGCTTTGCGGCAAGGCAACGCATTGCAGCTCGCTCATCACATCCAGGCATTGCGCCTGCAGCGTCGCCAACCAGAAGCTGCAGTCGCTGGCGTCGCCGGTTTCAAGCCTGGCGGCGGCGAATTGGCTGACGCGTTGCAGCAGCTGAGCCTGTTGCGCCGGCGTCGATTGCACGTGCAACTGCAAGCTTTGCTCGCGCAGCACGTTGACTTCATCAGTCGCGCGGCCAGCGCTGGCCAAGGTGCTGCTGAGCACGTCGAGGGTATCCACCAGGCCTTGGCTCAGACGCCGCTCCAGCAACGGCGCGTCAGCCAAGGCCAACAGTCCTGCACGCAAGGTCAGCAGGAGCCCTGCGAGGTTGCCGCTGTCCACCGTGGAGATATACAGCGGCGCCAACGGGCGCAAGGTCTGGGTGTCGTACCAGTTGTAGAAGTGACCCTTGTAGCGCTCCAGGCGCTCCATGCTGTCAAGCATCAGTGACAGCCGCTCAAGCAGGCGACCCGTGCTGAGGTAGCCAAAATCATGTGCTGCCATGTGCGCAAGCAATGCCATGCCCAGATTGGTCGGTGAAGTGCGGTGAGCGATGCTGGCGTAGGGCGCTTGCTGGATGTTGTCAGGCACCAGCCAGTTGTCTTCGCTGCCGACATGCTGGTCGAAGAACGCCCACGTGCTGCGGGCCAGGCGATGCAGAAATCGTAGCTCATCGGCCGAGGGGCTGAACGTACTACGAGTAGCGCTGCGGCTGAGCCACCAGGCCAGCGCCGGGCCGAGCAGCCACAAGCCGAGGATCGGTGTTGCGACGATCAGCGCCTGTGGGTGGGCCAGCAAGGCGACAGCCAGCAACACCGCTATGGCCGGAGAGATCCACTGGTCCTGGTAGAGTGCGCACAGGCCGTTGACGCTGGCCCGTGCATCCTCCCGGGAGGGGTTCCATTGCAGCAAGCGGCGCTTGCTGACCAGCAGGCGCCACAGGGTGCGCACGATCGCATCCAGGCTGTAATAGGCTTCGAAGGGCAGCCATGCCAGGCCCAGCACGCAACGTATGAAATGCGCTCGCGAGGCACGCAATGCGGCTTGCAGGTGCTGCCCCAGCGGCACATCGGTAGTTTTGCGCAGCAGTTCCAGCAGGGTGTCGAGCAGCGGCCGGGTGAGCAGCAACGCCAGCACCGCCAGAGTCCACAGGGCCGGCGCCGAAGAGGCCAGCCAACCCCACAGCAACACACTGACAAAAGCCGCAGGCTCCAAGCTGCGGCGCAGGTTGTCAGCGATTTTCCAGCGCGACAGTGCACTCAGCGCAGCGCGCCTGGGCCACGGCAGCAGCCACGGCAACAACTGCCAGTCGCCGCGGATCCAGCGATGGCGGCGTTTGACGTCAGTGCTGTAATGCGGCGGATACTCTTCGTACAGTTGCACATCGCTGAGCAGGCCCGAATGGGCATAGCAGCCTTCGATCAGGTCATGGCTGAGCACCCGGTTGTCGGCAAAGCAGCCCTGGAGCGCTTGTTCGAAGGCGTCCACGGCATAGATTCCCTTGCCGATGAACGAGCCACTGAGAAACAGGTCCTGATAAACATCGGAAACCGCCTGGGTGTAAGGGTCGACACCAGCGTCGCTGCCGAACAATCGGGCATAGGCCGAACGCGACGCGCTGGGCAGGCTGATACCGACCCGGGGCTGCAAGATGGCGTAACCTGAGCGGATACGCCGGCTGTGGCGCTCGAAACGGGGATGGTTGAGGGGGTGTTGCAGGGTGGCGATGAACTGCCTGGCGGCATTGCGCGGCAGTTGGGTGTCGGTGTCCAGGGTAATGACATAGCGCACGTCGCACAGTTTGGCGATATCACCGACGATCAGAACAAAGTGCTCGCGCCCCTGGCCGCGCAACAAGGCATTGAGCGCCATCAGCTTGCCACGCTTGCGCTCGTAACCCATCCACAGTCGCTCGCTGGCGTTCCACACCCGGGGGCGATGCAGGAGCAGGAAGCGCTCGCTGCCAGTACTGGGATACTGGAGGTTCAAGGCGTCGATGGCAGTACTGGCTGACGCCAGCAGCCCGGCGTCCTCGGGCAAGGTCTGCTGCTGGGCATCGACAAAGTCCGTCAGCAGCGCAAAGTGCAGGTGCTCGTCGCGATTGGCCAGAAATCGAACTTCCAGGCCCTCGACCAGCTCTTGCACATCGTCTTCATTGGCCAGCAGGGTAGGGATCACCACCAGCGTTCGGGCCTGCGCGGGTATTCCGTTCTTGTAATCCAGTCGCGGCAGGAAGGACGGCTTGACGGTCAGCGTGACCAACCAGTTGACTAGCCCGATGGCCAGGCGACTGGTCATCAGCAGGATGGGCACGGCCAGCAAGGCCAGTACCCAAGGGGGCCAGCCGTCCTGCTCAATGGCCTGCAGGAACACCCAGGCCAGCAGCCCTGAGAGCAGCGCCGAGGGCATCAAGTAAAACGCCAGCGGCGCCCGGTGCAGCAGCCGTTGCCAGCGCTCGGCAAGCACTACCCGGGCAGCGAGGCGCTGTTCCAACAGCGCACGCCCCGGACCGAGCAGATAGAAACCGACATGATCGGTTGGGTCGTCGGCGCTGGCGTCTGGCACATGCGACAGGTCGATGGCCGTCTGCGCCACAGCTGCTTCGCTGGAGGAACTATGGCGGGCGAGCTGCTCGATGACATGTCGGTAATGGTCCCGGCTGGCAAAGTCCATGGCGCTGTACACAGCGGCGCGATCCTGGCTGAGAATGCGTTCAACCAGGCTCAGTTGCTCGACGAACGCCCGCCAGTCAGTGGTCGACAGCAAGCGCAGGCTGCCGATGCTGTTGCTGATCGAGACCTGATCCATGGCTTGCTGTTGGGCATCGAGTTGCACCTGGCGCTCGATGCTCAAGGCCGACTCGCTGAGCATCTGTTCAATCCAGGCCAGCGGCTGGGTCAGGGTGGCGCTCTGCCCGTGCAGACGCCTGGCTAACTCGGCGACAAACGCAGCGCTCAATACCGGGCCGGATCGAACCATGTCGGCTACCACCAGCACCACACGCTTGGTGTCGTGCTCAGCCATCTCGCTGAGGCGATCAGCCCAGCTGTTGGCCAGGTCACGGTCGGCCCAATTGGCCATGACCCTGCCTGCGACCCTACGCAGATTTTCGATCAGTGCCAGACGCAGCATGATCGGGATCGCCCATAGCTCACCCAGGGTCAAGGGCGTGATGGTCTGATAAGCCTCGACAAAGCCGCTCAGGCTTTCCGTGTCGAACCGGCCATCACCGTGGGAGATGGTTTGCAGGGCAATGTCATAGACCCGCGGTAGACCGCTGGATGCACCGTTATCCAGACGCGGCAGCTGCCGACTGTAGCCGGGGGGGAGGTGGCTTTTGGCTATGCGGATGTGCGCTTCGACCAGGTAGAAATTGTCCAGCAGCCACTGCGCGGCCGGCATGTCCCGCTGTGACGCAGGCAATGTGCTGGCCATCGCCGCGCAGCTGCTGGACAGGGTCTTCTCGTTGTCACTCAGGCGCACAAGCAAGGCATCATCGGCGGGCAATTGGCTCACACGGTGCTGCTTGGCCAGGACGCAGCCGTGGTCGGCCATTTGCTCGGCGCTGAATAGCTCCGAGCGCAGCAGACTTTCCTGGCTGAACACGCGCGGTATCGCCCGCCAACGCTGCAAGGCGAGCGGTATGCGTTGGAGCAGACGGGTTGCGCGAAGCCAGGGATTAGCCATGGAGTCCTTGCTGACACAGGTTCAATCGCTCGCTGTCATTGTGCTGCCAAGCCGTAGCGGGGTCTGTTCGGTAGCGAACAGACCCGCTTGCTTATCGCGCTCAACCTAGCAATGTACCCACTGGCCACTGTTAGCCGCGGAGCTGCTCATGGTCAATTCACGCCAAGTGCCCTGCCTCATCGATGCTGGATTCCGGCCCCGCGAGCGCACCGGACAGGACGCCGATGCTGCGCAGCGCACCCTGCTGGCCGAACAGACGTTGGGCATCGTCGCGCATGATCTGCGCAATCCCTTGTTGGCGATCAAGATGGCTAGCGAGATTCTGGCGCGTCGGCCGCAGGACGCGCGCACTTGCCAATTACTCGAGCACATCACTCGCTCGGCCGAGCGCGCTGAGCGGCTGGTGGCCGATTTGCTGGATTATCGGCAGGTTCGAGCTGGCCGGGGCATCGTGATCCAGCCCGTAGTAGCGGACTTGCAACTGGCTGTGGCGCACTGCGTGGATGAATTGAGGTTGGCATATCCCCACGCCAATCTGCTGCACATGTGCATGGGCCAGGGGCGGGTGGCATTTGATCCTGATCGATTCTGTCAGTTGATCGGCAATCTGGTTTCCAATGCCTTGGCTTATGGCAACTCGCAAGCACCGGTGACGGTCACTTCGCAGGTCGGTGTCGATAGGGCCAGTATCGTCGTGCACAACCAGGGCACGCCCATTGAGCAGGAATGCCTCGATGATCTGTTCGAACCCATGATCCGTGGGCACAGTTGCAACCTGGCCCAGCGCAGTGTCGGGCTTGGCCTGTTCATCGTTCGGCAGATAGCCAGGGCTCATCAGGGCGAGGTGACGGTGCAGTCTTCTAGGCGTGGCGGGACTGCCTTTACTTTCAGTTTTCCACGTTGCTGACGCCGCTCAATGGATGAATCGGACTTTCCTGATTGCCCCTGCTTGGGCAACGCAACATTCTCTCTCAGCCTTCCGGCCGCTACCTCGTGTCTATAAGCACTCTGCTTGCCGCGTAGCGCTCTACAGTTATCTCAACCCTGGTTCGTTCAATGGTAGCTGCGTGCGGGTGGCCCTCCGGCCAACCGGGCAACTGACCTCCTAGCCCGGTCTAGCAGGCTCGTACGTAGCTGCCGCCCCTCTTCAAACCTTGATCATTTGCACTTGGCCATGACCACCTGGCAAGTCCGTGGCTCGCCGCCTGAGCGACCGGCATAGCGGATGCAGCTGTCCATGGATTTTTTCCGTGCCATGCTCAACGTGTCGCCGAAGGCAAGGCCACCTTCACCGCTGGTGGGCACTGCCTTGGCGAAGCAACTAGAGCCGACGTTGGCAGTGGCATACCGGGTGGCTGTGTGCTTGCTCGAGCAGCCAGCACTGAGCGCCAGGCTGCCCAGTAGCAGGGGCGCGAGCCACCATGACAAGCGAGGCAATGTTGCAGAGCGGGTCATGGTGGGTTCCTGTCTGAGCGCCAAGAGGCGCAGCGGGTTATGGTTTCTTCAGTCTAGCCCCATTGCCTACAGGCAGTCCTGCTCGAACTCCTCGAGCATGTCGGCGCGAATCAAGGCATCCGGGTCTTCAGCGTGTACAGCATCTACCTTGCGTTGTACGCAGCTGTCCTGATCATTGCTGGCGGCAGCGACAGGCGCGGTAGCGGCTTGTGCGCTGGCGGGTACGTTGCTGGCCTGCATCGGCTGGCCAGGGGCGGGGATATCCACCAACTGCTCGTAGCGGGTGGCGAAACCTGCGTTGTAGCGACTCGGTTTACTGAAATCAGCGTCGGCTTGTACCGGGCTCCCCCAAAACTCGTTGCCGTCGAACAGACCCATCTTGCCAGGGTATTGATTGCGCTGATCGGGCGGCAGGCTCACCAGGATCTGATTGACTGAACCTGCGTTCCAGAAGATCACTGCCTGCAGTTCGCCGTTATCACTGAACAGGCGCTCCTGGCCATGTTTGAGTACGTCCTGTTGCGTTGGCTCGTAACTGTCGCGGCCAATGCCCTGGAACTGGCTTTCCTGGCGGCCAGCCACCCACACCGTGGCAGTTGCGCTAAGCAGCTGGCCATTGCGCCATTGCAGTTGGCGAATCAGGTTACCTTGGTCATCCCAGTATTGCTCCTCGCCATCATTGCTCAGATCGCTGGCGATGAAGCGGTTGACGTCTTCCTTGAGCGCCACCCGGCTGACGTGATGGACATGCTGGCCGCTGTAGTTGTATTCATCGACTGTGCGAGTACGCAGCTTGTCATGCTCGAATACACTCAACTCCGTCACGTTGCCGCGTGCGTCGATGCGCTTCTGCACGCCGTGCATTACACCATTGTCGTAGTTTTCTTCACGGGCCACGTAGAAGCGACTGCCGTCGATGCTGTATTCCTTCTGCGGCCCGTGCTGCTTGCCGTTAAGGTAGGTACGGTGCTGGGTGCCACGGTTGTCGAAACCGCTTTGCAGGCCGTTGTCCCATTCCAGCTCGGCGATCAGTTGGTCTCCCTGGTTGTCCCAGGCGCGCTCGCGGCCCTGTTTCTTGCCTGCGCTGTAGTGCACCTCGAGCACGCGCTCGCCGTTCTGCGGGTTGAACTGCTCTTGTACGCCGTCCTGCACGCCGTTTTTCCAGTGGCCGACGGCAGTTTTCTTGCCGGTCTTGGCATCGAACTTCTCTTCTTTGCCGTCGCGCTTACCCGCTTTGAACTCGCCGCTGGCGATCAAGGTGCCGGCGTTGTCCGAGCAGCGCATTTCGCCGTCAGGCAAACCCTTCTTGAAATCGGCTGCACAGGTGCCGACATTGAACAACCCCAGTACCGAGATTGGGTAGTTGAGTACCCGTCCAGTAAACGGATCTTCGGCGTGGATCTTGTACAGCAGACCCTGTATTTCATGGGTCTGACGGGCATCGATCTCTTCGCTGAAGCATCCGGCGAGGTTGAGGCAGGCCAAGGTGATCGCACTCAGTGCGAGGCAGCGGCGGGCGTTGGAAGACACCAGAATCTCCTTATTCACGGGCCGGCACCTGCCGGTCTAGAAAGCGTGAAGAACGCGCAGTGTAGGCAAATGAGCGCAGTGATTCCAATTTGATATTGCCAGCTGCCGAGGCCGCCGCTGCAGCGCGGGGCTGCGGTCCACCTTGGGCGTGCAAAGGTTGGCAGGGCTGCTATGCCTATTGGTTGAAGCATTCGTGGTGAGCGTGCTCAGCCGGACTGAACCACGTGCGCAGCAGGCATCCACGTGCGGCCTCCGCCAACCCGCAGATGGGGTGCTGGCCCGGTGCCGATCCTCCTCCTGCCTTGCCAAAGGAATTGCCATAGATGCTGGTCGTCGCGCAGCTCCGCAAGTCGTTCATCACTGCCCAAGGCGAGTTGGCGGTGCTCCAGGGCGTCGATTTGCGCCTGGCACATGGCAGCAGTCTGGCCCTGATGGGTGAGTCGGGCAGTGGCAAAAGTACCTTGCTGCATCTGGTCGCCGGCCTTGATCGAGCTGACAGCGGCCAGATCCTGATTGACGGTGAACCGCTCGCGGGGCGCTCCGAGGCGGCCATGGCCCGTTGGCGGCGTGAGGGGATCGGGTTGGTGTTTCAACAATACAACCTGATCAGCAGCCTGGATGTGGCCGCCAATCTTGCCTTCCAGGCGCGCCTGGCCGGGCGCCATGATGGCGCTTGGGCGGGGTATCTGGCCCAGCGCCTGGGGCTGCTTGAAGTGCTGCAACGCTATCCGGAACAGCTGTCAGGTGGCCAGCAGCAGCGGGTCGCGATCGGCCGGGCACTGGCGGCACGCCCGGCGCTGGTGTTAGCCGACGAACCCACCGGCAGCCTGGATGAGGCCAGCAGTGACCAAGTGCTGCAGTTGATGTTGCAACTGGTCAGCGAGGCAGGCAGCAGTTTGCTGATGGTGACCCATAGCCAGCGCCTGGCCGAACAGCTGCAACAGCGCTGTGTGCTTCACGCCGGCCGGGTACAGGTCGGCCAAGGATAATGGGCAGCTTGGCGATTGCCCTGCAGGCACTGCTCAGCCATTGGCGGCGGCATTGGTTGCAGTGTTTCAGCATCTTCACCGGGCTATGGCTGGCCACAGCGCTGTGGACCGGCGTGCAGGCGCTCAATAGCCAGGCACGCGCCGATTATGCCCGTGCCAGCGCGGTCTTGGCCGGGCCTGCGCAGGCACAGCTGGTGCCGCGTAGGGGCGAGCGTCTTGAACAGTCCCTCTACCTGCAACTGAGGCAGTTAGGTTGGCAGGCTACGCCAGTGCTGGAAGGGCGCTTGCGCCTGGCGGCTGACATGCCCCTGAGCGTTCGCCTGATCGGGATCGAACCGTTGAGCTTGCCTGCTGCGACGGTGGTTGCCGGCGTCCAGGCCGAGGCGTTCGACCTCGCGGCGTTCATCGATCAACCAGGGCAAGCCTGGGTGAGCCCCGATACCCTACGCCAACTGGGTATGCGAGCTGGGCAGCAAGCGCAGACCCGCGATGGCCGGCAGTTACCGCCATTCGTCCTTAAGCCGGAGCTGGCCCCGGGCGTGGTGATCGTCGACATTGGCCACGCTCAAACGCTGTTGCAAGCGCCAGGACAGCTCTCACGCTTGCTGTTAAGCACTGCCCCGGCGCCTTTACCCCCAGCAATCGCTGATCAGGTGACGCTGCAAGCGGCCAGCGACGATGGCGACCTGCAGCGTCTTACCGACAGCTTCCACCTCAACCTCACCGCCCTTGGCCTGCTGGCATTCGTTGTCGGACTGTTCATCGCCCATGCCGCTATCGGCTTGGCCCTGGAGCAGCGCCGGAGTCTGATCCGTACCCTGCGGGCGTGTGGCATCAGCCTGCGCACCGTGCTGACCGGGTTGACATTGGAGTTGGGCGGGTTCGCAGTGCTTGGCGGGCTGGCTGGGGTAGTCAGTGGCTACCTGCTGGCCGGGCTGCTGCTGCCTGACTTTGCTGCCAGCGTGCGCGGCTTGTATGGCGCGCAAGTGGCCGGACAGCTGAACCTGTCGCCGCAGTGGTGGTTGGCAGGTGTTGCAGTAAGCGTGCTGGGGGCGCTACTGGCGGGGGTTGGCAGTGTGCTGCGCGCCGCTCGCTTGCCGCTGTTGGCCTTGGCGCAACCCCAGGCCTGGCGCCTGGCGCAACGAGCAGGGTTGCGGCGACAGGCTATCGCTGCGGGGCTTTTGGGTGTGCTTGGGTTGGGCTGCTGGCAATGGGGCAACAGCCTGCCCAGCGCCTTCGCGCTACTGGCCGCATTACTGCTGGCCGCCGCGCTGTTGTTACCGGCCCTGCTGGAAGCGGCGCTCGGCGCCTTGGCGCGGGTCTGCCGACGCCCATTGCCGCAGTGGTTCATCGCTGACAGCCGCCAGCAACTGCCGGCATTGAGCTTGGCATTGATGGCGTTGTTGCTGGCCCTGGCTGCCAGCGTAGGTGTGGGCAGCATGACCGAAGGCTTTCGCCGAACCTTCACCGGCTGGCTGGATCAGCGGCTGTCGGCGGACCTCTACCTGACCCCCCGCGACACCGCGCAAGCGCTGCAGATCAGCGCCTGGCTGGCGCAGCAGCCGGCGGTCAGCGCGGTGTTGCCCAGTTGGCGCCTGGAGTGGCGGCTGGGGCAATGGCCGGCCCAGGTTCAAGGGATCATCGATCATGGCTACTACCGCACGCACTGGCCGTTGTTGGCGCAAAGCCCACAGGCCTGGGAGCAGCTGGCGCAGGGCGCGGCGGTGATGCTGAGCGAGCAACTGGCGCGGCGCCTGGGGCTGGGGCTGGGCGATCGCTTGCCATTGCCCGGTCAGACCCTGACGGTAGTAGGCATCTACGCTGACTATGGCAATCCCAAGGGACATGTGCTGATCAACGCCGATGCGTTACGCAAGCACTGGCCGCAGACGACGCTTGGCAGCCTTGGCGTGAATGTAACGCCAGAGCAGCTCACGCCGCTCAAGTACGCGTTGCAACAACGTTTCGCCCTGGACGATAGTCGGGTGGTCGAGCAGGCCAGCTTGAAAGCGTGGTCGACTGAGATCTTCACCCGCACCTTTGCCGCCACCGCCGCGCTCAATAGCCTGACGCTGGGTGTCGCAGGCGTGGCGTTGTTCATCAGCCTGTTGACGCTGGGCCAGACCCGCCTCAGCCAGTTGGCACCGCTGTGGGCATTGGGCGTGTCGCGCGGGCGGCTGGTCTGGCTGTCGCTGGGGCAGACCTTGCTGCTCAGCAGCGTGACCGTGCTGCTGGCAATGCCCCTGGGGCTGCTGCTTGCCTGGTGCCTGGTGGCGGTGGTCAATGTGCAGGCATTTGGCTGGCGGCTACCGTTGCATGTGTTCCCAGGGCAGTTGCTGCAGCTTGCCATGTTAGGTGTACTGACCAGTTTCCTGGCCAGTGCCTGGCCGCTATGGCAGCTCGCCCGTCGCCAGCCGAGTGACCTGTTGAGGCAGTTTGCCAATGAAGGCTAGGGCGTGGACTACAGATCGCCGACTGGCGATCAGGCAGGGGGAAAACAGCCGAGCAAGCGCAGGCGCCTGGTTGTTGCTCGGCAGCTTGCTGCTCGGCGGCTGCGAGCCGTCTGCGCCGGAGCCCAAGAGTTTTGCTGGCCTGGGCCAACAGGTGGGCGCCTATCGACCAGTGACGCCAAACCCAGAGCTGGTCTTCCCGCGCGACCATGGCGCCCACGACGGCTTTCGCATCGAATGGTGGTACATCACGGCCAACCTGCAAGATGCACAGGGCCGCGATTGGGGGGCGCAGTGGACGCTGTTTCGCTCGGCACTGCGCCCTGGCCCGGAAACCGCCACCTGGAACAGCCCCAACCTGTGGATGGGCCACGCCGCGTTGACCGGCCCCGGCAGCCATCAGGTCAGCGAGACCTTGGCGCGTGGCGGCGTTGGGCAGGCTGGCGTGCAGGCGCAGCCGTTTCGCGCCTGGATCGATGATTGGTCGTTGCAGGGCACCGACGGCATCGGCCAGCTCGATATGCGCGCCAGCGGCAAGGGCTTTCGCTACCAACTGAAACTGGTCAGCGGCGGGCCGTTGGTGCTGCATGGAGTGAAAGGCTACAGCGAGAAATCGGGCAAGGGCCAGGCCTCCTATTACTACAGCCAGCCCTTTTACCGGGTCACGGGTGAGGTTGAGCGCGAGGGGCAACGGGTCGTCGTCACCGGCCAGGCGTGGCTGGATCGGGAGTGGAGCAGCCAGCCGCTGGCGCCCGGGCAGTCGGGCTGGGACTGGTTCTCGCTGCACCTGGCCAGCGGCGCCAAGCTGATGCTGTTCCAGGTCCGCGAAGCGCAGGGCCAACCCTATCGAGCCGGGACCTGGATCAGCGCCCAAGGCGAGGCGCAGCCCTTGTTGGGCGAGCAGATTGAGCTCCAACCGTTGGCATTCACCCTGCAGGACAATGGCAAGCGCTTGCCGACCCGATGGCGCATACGCTTACCGGTTCAGGGGGTGGATGTGCAGGTGGAGGCGTTGCACAGCAAGGCTTGGATGACCACCCGCTTCCCGTACTGGGAAGGGCCAGTACGGGTAAGTGGGGGTATGCAGGGCAAGGGATATCTGGAAATGACCGGATATTGATCAGGTGCGGGTCGAAGACCTGCGCACCATGATTCGCCGCCAGCCCTTTCAGACCTTGAACTGTGCCACCATGCCGTTCAGGTCCACTGCCAGGCGCGACAAATCCTGTGCTGCGGCGCTGGTCTGGTTGGCCCCGGCAGAGGTCTGCATGGCCAGGTCACGGATGTTCACCAGATTGCGATCGACCTCCCGAGCCACCTGCGCCTGCTCTTCCGAGGCACTGGCAATCACCAGATTGCGCTGGTTGATCGAGGCGATCGCCTCGGCAATCACTTCCAACGCCTGGCCAGCCGACTGCGCCACCTCCAGCGTGCCGTTGGCCCGGCCGCGGCTGTTGTGCATGGCGTGGACCGCCCGCTCGGTGCCGTTCTGGATGCCGGCGATCATCTGCTCGATCTCGGCGGTGGACTGTTGAGTGCGATGGGCCAGCGCGCGCACCTCGTCGGCGACCACGGCAAAACCACGACCGGCCTCACCGGCACGCGCCGCTTCGATCGCCGCGTTGAGCGCCAGCAGGTTGGTCTGCCCGGCAATCGAGCCGATTACATCCAGCACCCGGCTGATCTCGTTGGCGTTGTTGGCCAGCAGTTCGATTTCCTCGGAGGTGCCACTGACATCGTCGACCAGCAGCTGAATCGAACTGAGCGCCTGATTGACCTGGTCGCGGCCGTCACGGGTGGTCTGGTCAGCGCCTTTGGAGGCGTCGGCGGTGCTCACCGCGTTGTTGGCCACTTCCTCGACCGCCGCCGTCATCTGGTTGACGGCGGTGGCCGCCTGGTCGATCTCGGCGCTCTGCTGATGCAGGCCGCGGCTGGTGTCTTCGGTGACGGTGTGCAGCTCTTCGGAGGCCGAGGCCAGTTGGTCGGAAGAGGCGGAAATCTTGCTCAGAGTGTCGCGCAGACTGTCTTGCATCCGGCTCAGGGCGCCGAGCAACAGCGCCGGCTCGTCGCGTCCGCGCAGTTGAATATCCTGGGTCAGGTCACCGGTGGCCACCCGTTCGGCGACTGCCACGGCCGCGGCCAACGGCACGACGATGCTGCGGGTGAGCAGGGTGGCAATGGCTGCCAGGGCGATGACGATGATCAGCAGCGAGACGATGATGACCGTGAAGGCTTCATCGGCCACATCACTGCTGCGCTGCGATGCAGTCTCGGCGCCTTTGCCGTTGTAAGCGATCAGCGCATTCATGGCCTTCATCATCGCATCGGCGTGTTGCGTCAGCGGGCCACTGATCTGCGCCTTGGCTTGGCTGAGGTCACCGGCAGACAGCGCTTGCAGTACCTGCATTTGCTGGTCGATGTAGTGCTGATGGGCGGTATTGAAGGTGTCGAACAGGGCGCGGTCATCGGCAGCGATAATGGTGTCTTCGTACTCCTTCAGGCTGCCTTGCAACTGCTCGTTGATCCCGTCGAGCAGGGCCAGGCTGCGCTGGCGTTCGTTGGCGTCATCATCCAGTGCGGCGCGCAGGGTGACCGCGCGGGCGCGGCCAAGGTTAGTGCTGATATCGCTCAAGGCGATGACGGCAGGCATCCAGGTGACGCGGATCTCGTCGGTAGCCTCGTCCATCTGGCGGGTTTCGTACAGCGAGAGAAGGCCCATGCTCAGGACCAGGGCCGCCAACAGCGTAAATACGCTGGCTGCTCGATTGCCGATCTTCATATTCCGTAACATGGAATGCTCCTTGACGTTGGCGTGCAGGCGTCAAGAGCATGGGGCAGAGCCGGCTCACCGGTAGGGTGCCTGGCTCTCGATGCGCTGCGAGATGTGTGGTTGATCCTCACCTTTCATGAATCGTTTTTTCTTTAAATGATGCCATAGTGCCATCATTATTGACCAGTCATTCCATGTAACGACACGTATAAACAAGCCCGTCATGATCTGACGGGCTTGTTGTCTTGAGTGCGCTTAGACAATGGCAATCGCGGGGTCTGCCGCCGCCAGGGCAGTGGCGCGATCAGCCGCTGGCGGGTAGATCCATACCGAGTTGATCTGGCGCTTGAGGTCTTTGCCTTCCTGCCCTTGCAGCTTCAGTTCACGTTCCCAGCCTTCGCTGAAGGCCGCGCCCCAGCCGCCCAGGTCCAGGCAGGTCACGTACTTGGGCTGGCGATAGATCACAGGCGCTACTGCCAACAGATCGGCCGCGGCGTTGTTGCCTGAGTGGCGGCCCATCGGGATGGCATGCTGGCAGGTCATCAGGGCATGGTTGCCCAGCTCATCCACCGCAGCCCAGGCCACGTCACCGGTCGCGTAGATGTGCTGCTGGCCGATCACCTTGAGGTGGTCGTCGACGCGCAGGCGGCCAAAGCTGTCGCGCTCGCCGCTCACTTGGGCAGTCAACGGGCTGGCCTTGACGCCTACAGTCCAGATCACCGTCTTGCTGGCGATGTACTCGCCGTTGTCCAGGGTCACGCCGCCGGCGTCGACCGCTACCACCGAGCTGCCAGGCAACCATTGGACACCGGCTTGCTCGCATGCGGCGACGATCGCTGGGGTGATACCTGCGCCCAACGCCGCACCGACCTTGGCACCACGATCGACCACGATCACCCGCAGCTTGGCATCGCTGCCGAGGATGGCACGCAGCCGCGCGGGTATTTCGGTTGCGGTCTCGATACCGGTGAAGCCACCCCCGCAGACCACCACGGTATTGCGTGCGGGCGAGGCGGGCAGGGCAGCCAGGCCGGTCAGGTGCTGCTCAAGGCGCACCGCCGACTCCATCTGGTCGACATCGAAGGTGTGTTCGGCCAGGCCCGCCACCGCAGGGCGCGCCACTTGGCTGCCGGCCGCCAGGATCAGGCGGTCGTAGCGGATTTCGCGCTGTTCGCCGTGACCGTCACGATAGCCGACCAGACGTTGGCTGGCGTCGATGCGCTCGGCGTTGCCCTGGATGAAGTTGACCCCCACTACGTCGAACAGGGCCGCCAGCGGCGCTTTCATCGCCTGGACGTCGGGCTCGTAGAAACGCGGGCGGATGCGCAGTTCGGCCTGAGGCGCGAGCACGCTGATGCTCAAGTCGCCACGCTTGGCCTGGTCGAACAGACGGGCGGCACTCAGGGCGCTCCAGACTCCGGCAAAGCCGGCACCAATGATCAGGATGTTGGATTTCATACAGATGCTCCGCGAGGTTCAGGTGTAGGTGAAGGGGGCTTCGACCGCGATTTGTGTGCTTGCCGAATAACTGCGACTTTATTGGTCGTAGTTAAATTCGACAAGTGTTTTTTTACAGCAGGGCCTGATGCGGCTGCTGGGAAATCCTTTCGAGGGTCCATGAGTGTTGGTTTTCAGCTGAATATTTATTGGGCAGGCAGGCGACCGGTGGCGCAGGCAAGCTTTGCTTGCAGCTCAGTATCGGCGTACTATTTGCGACAAATCTGGTCGGAGATTGCTATGTCGCTTTACAGTGCAGGCGTTGAATACGGCATCCATTGCCTGCTGTTCCTGGTGGACGAGCGCGGTGACAGCCGTGAATCCAGCGTTCGCGATCTGGCTGAGTTGCAGGGTGTGCCCCAGGAGTACCTGGCCAAGGTCTTTACCAAGCTCGCACGCGCCGGCCTGGTGATGGCGACCGAAGGTGTGCGCGGTGGCTTTCGTCTGGCGCGACCGTCAGATGAGATCACCGTGCTGGATATCGTCAACGCCATCGACGGGCCAAAGAAGATCTTCGACTGTCGGGAGATTCGCGAGCGCTGCGCGGTGTTCGAGGGTTCGGCGCCAGGCTGGGCGACCGAGGGCACCTGTGCGATCCATGCAGTGATGCTTGGTGCGCAAAAGCGCATGGAGGAGGCGCTGGCCCAGCAGACCATTCTTGACCTGGCGCGGCGCTTTGGGCGTAAGGCGCCGGCGGAGTTTGGGCAAAAGGTCAATGACTGGATGGGCGAGCGACGCGAAGTCAAGGGTAGTGCGTCGGATATCCCGCTGACCCCGGTCTGAGTAGGTTGTCAGTGCCGGCCTCATCGCGGGGCAAGCCCGCTCCCACGCTGCGCTACCCAGGCGTGCGTGGGAGCAGGCTTGCCCCGCGATGAGGCCGGCACTGACAACACACAATCTCAGCCCGAGCCCCTCGCACGCATTCTTGTGTAGCGCAACGTGGGAGCGGGCTTGCCCCGCGATGAGGCCGGCGCTGACAACATACAATCTCAGCCCGAGCCCCTCGCACGCATTCTTGTGTAGCGCAACGTGGGAGCGGGCTTGCCCCGCGATGAGGCCGGCACCGACCCTATAAAATCTCAGCCCGGGCGCCCTTCGTGCTGCTTGCGATACGCCCCCGGCTGCACCCCCACCGCCTTGGCAAACGCTCGGGTAAATGCCGCCACCGACTGATACCCCACCTGCGCCCCGACCTGTTCCACGGTATTGCCCGCACGCAGCAACTGCCCGGCGTGGCGCATACGCAAAGCCAGCAAAACCTGCCCCGGCGACTGCCCAGCCAGCTCGTTGAAGCGCTTGAAAAACGCCGAGCGCGAAAGCCCGGTACAGGCTGCCATGCTTTCCAGCGTCCAGGCCTGCCCAGGTTGTTCGATCAACTGCTCCAGCAACCCTGCGAACGCTGGCTGGCGCGCCAGGGCGACCAGCCCGCCAAGCGAATCACCCACCTGCACCTGCTGGCGCAGCACGTACAGAAACAGTAAGTGGGTCAAGCGCTCCAGCACCGTCTGTGAGGGCGCGGGCAGGCGCCGACATTCCTCCAGGATCAACTCGAACAGCGCCCGCGCGGCATGCCCGGCAGGCTCCTGCGCGCGGAGCAAGATCCACTGCGCCAAGCCCTCGACGATCAGTGACGACAAACCCGACTGGAAATGAAAGAAGCCACAGACCAGGCCGACGCCGTCGTCAGCCCCCTCGTCCAGCGGCTGCATCAGTTGGCGCGGCAGGGCACAGGCAGTGTCCGGGTCTTGATCGCTGGATAGTCGGTACCCCAGGTCGCGCAATAAAAACACCGCATCGCCGCTCTCCAGGCGCACGGCCTGGGGCTGGCCGTCGATGTGCAGCCAGCATTGGCCTTGCACCACCAGGTGGAAACTGGCGCGCCCCATTCCTTGGGTGCTGGCGTGCCAACCCCCGCAATAGCGGCCAATGTGAAACAGGCTGGCATCGAGCTCCAGGCCTTCTAATAACCAATCGATAAGGTGGCTGGACGAAATCATCTAATGCAAAGACTCAGGAGCAAGGAAAGGCGACTGATGAATATGGAGGCCAATTCTTATAACCAACAGACTGTAGCGACACCCACCCAAGGAGACTACTCCATGTCCTCGCGCATTACCCTACATACCCTGCAGAGCGCCCCGCCCGCGGCGCGTCCGTTCTTGGAAAATGCCCAGAAAAATTCCGGCTTCATTCCTAATCTGCTGGGCATTCTGGCCAATGCCCCGGCGGCGCTGGAAACCTATGTCACCGTTTCGGCGCTCAACGGCAAGGCTGAACTGTCATTGGCCGAACGCGAAGTGGTGCAATTGATCGCTGCGACCCAGCACGGCTGCGATTTCTGCGTAGCTGGGCACACGGCCGTTGCGCTGAACAAGGCCAAGCTGCCAGCGGCAGTAGTCGACGCGCTGCGTGCCCGTGGCGAGCTGCCCGATGCCAGGTACGAGACGCTGGCCGAATTCGCCCGCCAGGTCATTGCCACCCGCGGCGATGTCAGCGAAGCGAGCTATGACGCCTTTCGTGAAGCCGGTTTTACCGAGGGCAACGCCTTGGAGGTGATTCTCGGCGTCAGCCTGGCGACCCTGTGCAACTTTGCTAATGTGTTCGCCCAGACGCCGCTCAATGACGAGCTGAGCAAGTACCGCTGGCAGCCTGTGTGATCGTGCATGGGGTGCCGGCGCTGCCGGCTTTATCGAAGGAGAAGGGACATGCTTGATAGCGCATTTGCTCACTGGCTGGAGACCAATGCCGAGGGCATCGATCAGGGCCACAGCGACCCGCAACAGGTGCTGGCGCAGATCGCCCAGGCACAGGTGTTGCGAATTGGTGTCAGCCAGGCGGCCGGTGGCCTGGGCGGGCAGGTCAGTGATGCGGTCGAGGCCATTGCCGCGATCGCCAGCCATTCGCTGGCAGCAGCGTTCGTCTGCTGGGGGCAACGAGCATTCATTGAGTACTTGTTGCAAAGCCCTAACCAGGCATTGCGTGAGCGGCTGCTGGCGCAGTTGTTGAGTGGCGAGCTGGCCGGTGCCACAGGCCTTTCCAATGCCATGAAGTACCTGTCCGGTATTGAAGCGCTGCAAGTGCGGGCTCAGCCTGAAGGCGAGGGCTGGGCCTTGAATGGGCGCCTGCATTGGGTGACCAACTTGCGCAAGAGCGGTTTTGTGGTGGCTGCTGCAATCGAGGACGATGCCGGTGGTCCACCGTTGGTCCTGGCCATTCCCTCGAGCCAAGCCGGCCTTGAACGTTCCGATGATCTCCAGCTGATGGGTTTGCAGTCGAGCAACACTGCCGCGCTGACATTCCGGCAGGTCCAATTGAGTCGCGACTGGCTGCTGCACGACAACGCCTGCGAGTTTCTGCCCAAGGTGCGTCCGGCCTTTCTGGCTTTGCAGTGCGGTATGTCGATTGGCCTGGCGCGGCGTGCCCTGGATGAGGTGGCGACGCACCTGCAAGGGCGCGGCGCGTTCCTCGAAGAGGCACGCCAGGTGCTCAAGCAACGCCTGGAAAACACCGTCGGTCAATTGCACCAAGGCCTGCTCGATGGGCGCTTTGTGAGCCAACCAGCGGCACTGTTCAAGTTGCGCATCATCCTTGCTGAAAGTGCTGCCGATGCGCTGCAATTGGAGCTGCAAGCCAGCGGTGGCAAGGCCTATCTGACCGCCTACGGGCAAGGCTTCGCCCGCCGCTGGCGTGAGTCGGCGTTCGTCCCGATCGTCACTCCAAGCCTGGTGCAGTTGCGCGCCGAACTTCAGCGCCAGGCGGCTGCGGCATGAGCCAGGCATTGCTCGAAGCACGCGACATCTGCCTGGGCTATCCGCGAGACGGCGGCTGGCAGGCAGTGCTGGAGCAGTTTGACTTGCAACTGGCAGCGGGCGAGGTGGTCAGCATTCTCGGCCCCAGCGGGGTTGGTAAGTCGAGCCTGTTGCGGGTATTGGCCGGGCTGCAGCAGGCCCAGGGCGGTAGCGTCAGCTTGCGTGGCGAACCCTTGCAAGGCCCGCATCCGCGCCTGGCGGTGGCCTTTCAAGACCCAAGCCTGTTGCCTTGGCTGAGCTTGGAAAGCAACGTTGCCTTCGGCCTGGACTTCGCTCGCCAGCCGAAACTCACCGCTGCCGAGCGCCGCTCACGCATCGAGCACGCCATCGCCGCAGTGGGCTTGAGCCATGCGCGCAACCAGCATCCGGCGCAGTTATCCGGCGGCATGGCCCAGCGCACTGCACTGGCCCGCTGCCTGGCCCGTCAGCCCGAAGTGCTGCTGCTGGACGAGCCGTTCGGCGCGTTGGATGAGGTAACCCGCGCCGACATGCAGCACCTGCTGCTGCAACTGATCGCCACCCACAACACGGCGGCCGTGCTGATCACCCATGACATCGACGAAGCGCTGCTGCTGTCCGACCGGGTCCTGCTACTGGGCAACCACCCAGCGCATATCCTCGGCCAGTGGCACATCGACCTGGCACAACCGCGCGGGCAGCGGGTCGAGGAGCTGGGCGCACTGCGTATCGAAATTCTGAAAACCCTACGGCGGGCAAGCCGCACAGTCGAACCCTCTTCTTCCCCCTTGCCCTCGGAGGCTGTCCATGTGCATGGATGACTGCTGTTCTGCCACTTCCCGTCGCGACTTCATCAAGCTCAGCGCCATGCTCAGCGCCGCTGGCGCGCTACCGCTGCTGGCCAGCTTGCAGGCGCGGGCGGCTGCTGAGCCAGACGCGCCGGTGCGTATCGGCTACTTGCCCATTACCGACGCCACGCCGCTGCTGGTGGCGCACAACAATGGCCTGTTCGAGGCCGAAGGTATCAAGGCTGAGCGACCGGTGTTGCTGCGCAGTTGGGCGCAGGTGATCGAGGCGTTCATTTCCGGCCAGGTCAACGTTATTCACCTGCTCTCGCCGATGACTGTGTGGGCACGCTACGCCAGCAAGGTGCCGGCCAAGGTGGTGGCCTGGAACCATGTCGGTGGTTCGGGCCTGACTGTGGCGCCGGAGATTACCCAGATCCAGCAACTGGCCGGCACGACCGTGGCCATTCCATTCTGGTATTCGATCCACAACGTAGTGGTGCAGCAGCTGTTGCGCAATAACGGCCTGAGCCCGGTTTCCAAACCCGCCAATGCCACGCTGGCGGCCAACGAAGTCAACCTGTTGGTGCTGCCACCCTCGGACATGCCGCCAGCGCTGGCCAGCAAGCGTATCGCCGGCTATATCGTGGCCGAGCCGTTCAACGCCCTGGCCGAAAACCTCAAGGTCGGCCGCGTGCAACGGTTTACTGGCGATATCTGGCGCAATCACGCCTGCTGCGTGGTGTTCATGCACGAGCACGACCTGAACAATCGCCCAGCATGGTCGCAGAAGGTGGTCAACGCCATCGTCAAGGCGCAGCTGTGGACCCGCGAACACCGCGCCGAAGCCGCCGCGCTGTTGTCCAAGGCGGGTCCGAACAAGTACACCCCGCATGAGCCGGCGGTGCTGAGCAAAGTCCTGGCGCCGTCTGCGGACGAACGTGCCGGCTACATCACCAGTGGCGCCATCCAGCACCAGCAGTGGGATGAGCGGCGGATCGACTTCCAGCCCTATCCGTTCCCTAGTTACACCGAGGAGCTGGTCAAGCGCCTGCAGAACACCTTGATCGAAGGCGACCACGCTTTCCTTGCAGGCTTGGACCCTGCGCACACCGCCCGCGACCTGGTCGATGATCGTTTCGTGCGCAACGCCATCGCTGCGGTGGGCGGCCCCTCGGTGTTCGGCATCGCCGACAGCTTCGAGCGTAGCGAGGAGTTCGTGGTCTGATGCGCAAACACGTCACACATGGCGCTTTGGGATTGGCTGGGTTACTGGGCTTGTTGCTGCTGTGGTGGGCGGGGGTGCGCCTGTTCGGCGCGGCCGATGGCCTGTCGGCACGCTTCTCGCCCGAGGCGACCTTAGCCAGCCTGGTGGAGCTACTGGGGCAGGGCGAGGTTTATGGGCATATCTGGGTCAGCCTCAAGCGCATAGTGATCGGCCTGCTGCTGGCGCTGTCGATCGGGGTGCCGCTGGGCTTGCTGGTGGGCAGTTACCGACAGCTGGAGGCGGCGACTACCCCGGCGTTTCAGTTCTTGCGGATGATCTCGCCGCTGTCGTGGATGCCGGTGGTGGTGATGCTGATGGGCGTGGGCGACCAGCCGATCTACTTCCTGCTGGCGTTTGCCGCGCTGTGGCCAATTCTGCTCAACACTGCAGCTGGGGTGCGCCAGCTGGATCCGCGCTGGTTGCAGCTGTCGCGCAGTTTGAGTGCCACCCGCTGGGAGACCTTGTGCAAGGTGATCCTGCCCGGGGTGATCGGCCATGTGCTGACCGGGGTGCGGTTGGCCATCGGCATCCTGTGGATCGTGCTGGTGCCGTGCGAAATGCTGGGAGTCAGTGCGGGGCTGGGCTATTTCATCCTCGATACCCGCGATCGGCTGGCCTATTCGGAGCTGATGGCCATGGTGCTGTTGATCGGGGTCTTGGGATTCTTGCTCGATGCCTTGGCGCGTGGCCTGCATCGGCGCTGGGTGCACGGTTGAGGGTTGATATCGTTTTCGCTGGTCTCTTCGCGGGCAAGCCCGCGAAGAGGGCACATCAATGCACGGTCTTGCGCTGCCTGACACACGCTTGCGCCTGCTCTGCCAACTGATCCAGCCGCTCATCGCGCGACTGCTCGGCCTCGATCATCGCGTCTTCGCCTTGCTGCTTGAGCAAGTACGCATGAATCTGGCGCACCTCCAGTGTCTGGTAGATCGGCGCAATATCCAGCCTGCCGACCAACGCTCCACTGGCCTGGCCAGTACTGCTCATCAATACCTGCGGTCCGCTGGCCGCCACTACCTGCATGCCCATCTGCTCGAACCACGGCACACAGCCTGCGAACGCATTGAGCTCGACGCACGTGTAACGTGATTGCAGGTCAGCCAGCAAACCGCGGGCAATTCCCTGGCGGCGATGGCTGGGCAGTACCGCCAGAAACGCCAGCACGCAGGCTTGCGGGTTGTCCTGGGCGGGCAGGGCGAGGGCGAAGCCGAGCAGTTGGTCTGGCGCCTCGGCATCCAGGGCGAGCAGTAGCTGCACCGCCAGGCCGCGGGTGCCGTCCATCGCTTGCAGGTACTGGTGCACTTCCAGGCCGACGCCGTATTGATACAGCGGGTACAGCGGATTGTCCTTGCTGATGGCGACACTGCTCAGCTCACCGACGTGATCGATCACCAGTTGGCGGATCTGATTCTGGAAGGATTCGGGCGGCACGCTGTCGAGGCGGCGGAGGATGAACATCGCGGGTAAGGCTCCGGCTGGCAGAAACACCCCGTGCCAGGTGTGGCACGGGGTGAACATTCTACCCGGTTTTACCGAAACGGCCTCGTTCCTCGAGCGCGGCGAGCATCAGGTCAAGGTTCTGCACCGCAGCGCCCGAGGCGCCCTTGCCGAGGTTGTCGAACACCGCAGTGAGCACGACCTGACCGTGTTCAGGGTTGGCGAACAAGGCCAGGCGCAGATCGTTGGTATCGTTCAGCGCTTCGGGGTCGAGCGCAGCGGCAGGGCCGTGTTGGTGCAGGGGCATCACCTGCACGTGACGGGCGCCCTGGTAGTGCTGCTCCAGGCAGGCTTGCAGGTGCTCGGCGCTGACCTTGCCGGGAAGCAGGCGCAGCTGCACGGCAATGCTCAGCACGATGCCCTGGCGATAGTCGCCATAACCCGGCAGGAATACCGGGCGCGCGCTGAGCCCTGCGTGCTGCTCGATCTCCGGGACGTGCTTGTGGGCCAGCTCCAGGCCGTACAGCTGCAGGGTCGGCAGCTTGCCCTCGCGGTGCTGCTCGTGACGCTCTACTGCCGCACGACCACCGCCTGAATAGCCCGAGATGGCCTGGACCGTGAACGGATAGTCGGCAGGCAGCAGCCCGGCCTGGATCAACGGCCGCAGCAGGGCGATCGCGCCGGTTGGGTAGCAACCGGGGTTGCTTACGCGCTTGGACTTGGCGATGCGTTCAGGTTGTTGCGCATCCAGTTCGGGCAGGCCGTAGACCCAGCCTGGCGTGGTGCGGTGCGCGGAGCTTGCATCGATAACCCGCACCTGCGGATTTTCTATTGCGCCAACCGCTTCGATGGCGGCGGCGTCGGGCAGGCACAGCAGGGCAATGTCGGCGCTGTTGATCGCTTGGCTGCGCCGTTGCCGGTCTTTGCGCTCGGCCTCGGGCAAGGTCAGCAGGCGCAGGTCGTTGCGCCCTTGCAGGCGGGCATGGATTTGCAGGCCGGTGGTGCCTTGGTCACCGTCGATGAAAACCAGAGGTTGGGTCATGTTCAGAATCCGTGGGAAAGGGCGATGGGCGTATCCTCGCTTGTGGCTGGACGAAAGAAAATTTGAATATCATGATGCTGATATTCATTAATCCTGAACGACAACCATGCGTGAAATCAGCCTCGACCGTCTACGCACCCTGGTGGTAATTGCCGACCTCGGCTCATTTGCCGAAGCCGCCCGCCAGCTCAACCTGGCGCCGCCGACCATCAGCCTGCATGTCGCCGAACTGGAGACGCGCGTCGGTGCGCCGTTGCTCACGCGCACCCGTGGTCAGGTGCGGCCGACGGCAGTCGGTGAGACCTTGCTGCAGCGCGCCCGGCGCCTGCTGGCCGATGCCGACCTGGCGCTGGATGAGGTACGTCGACAGGTCGAAGGCCTGACCGGGCGGGTGCGCCTGGGCGCTTCGACCGGGGCCATCGCCCATTTGCTGCCGCAGGCACTGCAGGTGTTGCGGGTCGAGCATCCTGGAATCGATGTGCAGGTACAGGTGCTGACCTCTGGGGCGTCCTTGGCGCGATTGCGCGAGGGCAGCCTGGATATCGGTCTAGTGGCCTTGCCCCAGCTCGCCGGCCGTGGCGTGCGGATCACACCCTGGCGACGCGACCCGATCATGGCCTACGTACCCAGCGACTGGCACCCGCCTGCACGGGTTACACCGGCGTGGCTGGCGCAGCGGGCGTTGATTCTCAATGACAGCGGTACCCAGCTGTCGCGGGTTACATTGGAGTGGTTTGCCGCGGCCGGCTTGTACCCAGAGGCGCGGATCGAGCTGAATTTCAACGATGCGATCAAGAGCCTGGTGGCGGCGGGGTATGGGGCGACCCTGTTGCCGCAGGAAGGGGAGGCCGCCGAGTTGGATCGGCGGGTAACGCGCAGGCCTGTGCGGCCGGGGTTGTGGCGCCAGCTTGGGATAGCCTGCCGCGAGGGTGAGGTGGAGCGCGCCACGGGGTATGTGTTGCAGGCTTTGCAGCGGCTGCGCCAGTAAGATTGTGGCGCAGCCGCGCGGCGCCAAACTCAACCTCGCTCGCGCTGGCGCAGCGCCGTTACCGTCTCCCCGGCAACCCCCCAATTATCGGTAGGTACCTCCTCAATAACCACAAAAGTGCTCGCAGGCGGCTTGTTCAAAACCTGTTGCAACAGCCGGGTCGTACCTTCGATCAGCTGGCGCTTGTGTTCGGCGGTCACGCCTTCATCGGTGACGCGGATATGCACATAAGGCATGGTGATTCTCCTCAACCTTGTGTTCAGTGCCAGGTGCCGGCAGTACTGCCGCCATCGACCGGCAGAATGACGCCGCTGACAAAGCGCGCATCGCTCAGGTACAGAACTGCATCGACCACATCCTGCGCGGTACCGGTCCGGCCGCTGGGCGACAGGCGGCCCAGCTCCTCGATAGTGTCGCCATGCATCGGCGTGGCGATGATCCCCGGTGCGACCGCATTGACCTGCACGCCGCTGCCCGCCAACTCCAGGGCCAGGCCTTTGACCGCCTGGTTCAGGCCGCCTTTGACCAACACCGGCAGCAGGGCCGCAACCCGGGTGTCGGGCTGTAGGGCAATCGAGGCGGTGATGGCGATGATCTGCCCGTGGCCTTGCTCGGCCATGACCCGGGCTGCTGCCTGCGCTGGGTAGAAGAAGCCCTTGAGGTTGGTGCCGATCAGCGCGTCGAGGTCGCTCTCGGTGTACTCGGCAACTGGCTTGGCAATGAAGATCCCGGCGTTGTTGATCAGGAGGTCGATCTGGCCGAAGGCTTGCCGTGCGCTGTCGAACAGGCGCTGGGCGGTGGCCGGCAGGGCGATGTCACCGGCGACCGTGACAAAGCGCGCTGGATGGCCAAGGCGCGCGGCGGCCTCGTCCAGTCGCGCTTGGGTGCGGGCATTGCCGACCACGTTATCGCCGCGTTCGAGGAAGGCCTGGGCGAGGGCGAAGCCCAGGCCGCTGGATGCGCCGGTGATGATGACGGTGGCTGGGGTGTTCATGTGGGCAATCTCCAAGTCAATGAGCCGGGGCTCGGTGTGGAGATGACTTTAAGCAGTCATGCCGGCTTGAAAAATGAGCCGTATGGCATTTCAATCTATACATCATGTAATTAATTGCGCCGTCATGACCCGTCATTTCGATGATTTGCAACTGGGTAGCCTGGAGTTGTTCTGTCTTGCCGCCGACAGCGGTAGCTTCACGGCCGCCGCCACTGAAGCGGGGGTGACGCCGGCAGCGGTGAGCCGCAGTGTGGCCCGCTTGGAGGAACGACTGGGCGTGCGCCTGTTCGTGCGTACCACTCGCCAGATGCGTTTGTCCGAGGCCGGGCAGGCCTATTACCTGCAGTGTCGTCAAGCGCTTGGGCAACTGCTGGAGGCCGAGCGCCAGGTGGCGGGCGGTCAACTTGAGCCCAGTGGCCGCCTGCGCGTCAGTGCGCCGACGCCTTACGCCCATCACCGCCTGCTGCCGCTGCTGCCGGGGTTTGCTCAGCGCTACCCCCAGGTGCAGGTGGACATTCACGTCAGCAACCGTAACGTCGACTTGGTCGAAGAGGGCTTTGACCTGGCCATACGCGGGCGCGAGCCTGCCGATTCCAGGCTGGTCGCGCGGCGCCTTGAGCAGGCCGAGTTGGTGGTGGTCGGCACGCCAGGCTATCTGGCCAGGGCAGGCGTGCCGCAAGTGCCGGAAGATCTGCGCGAGCACGACTGCATTCAGTTCGAGATCCCTAGCTCCGGTCGCCGGGCGAGCTGGAGCTTTCGCCGCGATGGGCAGGCGTTCGAACTGGAAACCTCTGGCCAGTGCACCTGCCTGGGGGATTTTCTCGCCACCACCACCCTGGTGCGCCACGGTGCCGGGCTGATGCAGGCGTATCGCTTCACCGTGCAGGCGGCGCTCGACAGCGGCGAGTTGCAGGAGGTGCTAGCTGAGTTCGGCGGCACCTGGCGACCGTTCATGCTGATCTACCCGCATTCCCGCCATATGCCTTCGCGGCTGCGCGTGTTCATCGATTATCTGCTTGCCCAGGACCACGGCTAGTCTTTCTTGCACAGCTGATAGCCCAGGCCATGCACGGTATGCAACAGCGGGCTGTCGAAGCCCTTGTCGATCACCCCCCTGAGAATGTGGATATTGCTGCGCAGATTCTCACGCTGGGCAGCCTCGCGTCCCCAGATGCGTGCTTCCAGTTCGGTGCGTTTCACCACCCCCGGGCTTTTCTGCATCAGCAGTTCCAGCAGCTTGCGGCTGGTCGGCTTGAGCTTCAAGACGCTGTCGCCACGGGTCACTTCCAGGGTATCGAGGTCAAAGCGCAAATCGGCCACCACCAGTACGCGGCTGTTGCGGCTCTGGCGCCGGGCCACCACCGCTTGAATGCGCGCCAGCACCTCAGACATGGCGAAGGGCTTGACGATGTAATCGTCGGCACCGACTTTGAATCCGGTGAGGCGGTCGTCCAATTCGTCGCGGGCACTGAGCATGACGATCGCCACGTCCGACCTTGAATGCTCGCGCAGGCTCTGGCAGATCTGGTTGCCGTCGATGCCAGGCAGCATGATGTCCAACAAGATGGCGTCATAGCGCCTGGAAGCGGCCAGGTGCAGCCCGGTCAGACCATCCAGTGCGCCCTCGACGCTGTGGCCCCTGAGTTGGAGAAACTCGACCAGGTTGTCATGAATGTCGCGGTGGTCCTCGATAACCAGAATTCTCATAGCGTTTTTTCTTCTTTTATCCGGGCACGCCGCTGATCGATGTACTGGGGCATCGGCTAGATATAGGCCTTGGCAAAACAATGGCGGCACTCTAGGCAGCGGCGTGTTGGAGGACGGTGAAGCAAATGTGAAAAAAGTGCTGGCAGCGGCACTGCCGTCTGGCCGAAGGCCATTGCTGGCAAGCGCTGCACGACTATGCTTTTCGCTGTGCCTGAGGGGCGCAGCGCGCCCCAGGTCGTCAGCAGTACGCCAGTAGTCCCGGTTTTTCCCCAGGAGACCTCTCCATGAAATCCATGACACTGTTTGTGATTGCATCTGTTCTGAGTGTTGCCGCGGTTGCCCAGGATGGCCCAGCGGAGAACTGCGACGCCAAGATCAAGGACCTTGAATCCATCCACTCCGCCGACGGCGCGGCGCTGCATGGCGGCAAGGTCGATGAGTTTCGCGCCCTGCTCAAACAGGCCAAGGAAGCCCAGATGGCTGGCGACATGCAGAAGTGCCAGGCCTCGGCCGACCGCGCCAAGACCATCTACAACACCGCGCGCGGCAAGTAGCGCTAATGCCGCTGCAGCGTCGCTTGCATTTCGGCGGCGCTGCAGTCTCCTGTAAGCTGGCCGTTTGCCGACTTCCACGAGACTGCGCATGATCCTGGCCAAGCCCATCCTCGACAGCCTGCTCACCGGTGTTGCCGTGCCGTTTACCCGCCCCGGCTCACGCAGCGGTATCGACAAACAGCCGCGACAGGGCCGGTTGAAAGTGACCTTGCTCGGTATCGAAGGCGATGAGCAAGGCGACTTACGGGTGCATGGCGGGGTCGAAAAAGCCATTCATCATTACCCCCGCGATCATTATCCAGACTGGCTGGCCGAACTGGGTGAGCATGCCTTGTTGAAGCAGCCGGGGGCGTTTGGCGAAAACTTCAGCAGCGTCGGTTGGCGCGAGGCGGATGTCTGTCTGGGTGATCGCATCCGCGTAGGCACGGCCTTGTTGGAAATCTCCCAAGGACGCATGCCATGCTGGAAACTCAATGATCGATTCGACGTCGCGCAGATGGCCTTGCGGGTGCAGCAGAGTGGGCGTACTGGCTGGTATTACCGGGTGTTGGAGGAGGGCGAGGTCGAGGCGGGCGATGAGCTGCACTTGGTCGAACGACCCTATGCCGACTGGTCGGTCGCGCGGCTATCGGCGGTGTTGTTCGACAAGCGCCTGGAGACCGAGCTGCTCAGCCAATGCCTGGCATTGCCGCTGGTGCCATCCTGGCGCAAGACCTTGCAGCGGCGCCTGGAACAGCGACAGGTCGAAGACTGGGGCTCGCGCCTGGAGGGCCAGCCGCGTGACTGAACAGCTGTGCACGCTCATCGCAAAAGGAATGCCCCATGGCTTATGAAATTGACGACCGCCTGGTGATTGGCGTGGCCTCGAGCGCGGTTTTCGACCTCAGTGCCTGCGATGCGGTGTTTCGCCACGAAGGCGAGGCGCAGTATCGCCTGTACCAGCAGCAGAACATGCACGTGCCGCTGGCGCGCGGCATTGCCTATCCGTTCATCAAGCGCCTGTTGGCGCTCAATGACCTGTGCGCCGACCCGCAAGACCCGCTGGTAGAGGTGGTGCTTTTGTCGCAGAACGACCCCGACACCGGGCTGCGGGTCATGAAGACCATCGAGCATTACGGCTTGAACATGACCCGCGCCATCTTCATGCAGGGGCGTTCGCCTTACGAGTACATTCCGGCGTTGAACATTGCCTTGTTCCTGTCCGCCGACAAGCAGCATGTGGACGCCGCGATCCAGGCCGGCTATCCGGCCGGGCAGGTGCTCGATTCGCAGTTCGATGACGATGAAAGCGATGACGGCCTGCGCATCGCTTTCGACTTCGATGGCGTGCTGGCTGGCGATGAATCAGAAGCGGTGATGCAGCGCGATGGCCTGCTGGGCTTTCATGCCCATGAAGTGACCAACGTCACCCAGCCGCATAATCCAGGGCCGCTCAAGGAGTTTTTCGTGCGCATTGCGCGGATCCAGGCGGCCGAGGAGCAGTACAAGCTGGAGCACCCCGGTTACGCCAATCGTCTGCGCGTGTCGATCGTCACCGCGCGCAACGCGCCGTCGCACGAGCGTGCGCTCAATACCCTCAAGAGCTGGGGCGTGATGGCCAACGATGCGTTCTTCCTCGGCGGCATCGAGAAGCGCCGGGTGTTGCAGGTGCTCAAGCCGCATATCTTTTTCGACGACCAGTCGGGTCATCTGAGCGGCACACGCACTGTAGTGCCTTCGGTCCATGTGCCGTTCGGGGTGACCAACCAGCCGCTCGCGGCCTCAGAACCAGCGGTCGTTGCGCTTGCGGCCGCGGGTCAGGGCCGGCAGGATCAGGCCCAGTAGCAGGCCGGCGCCGGCAATGCTGCCGCCGTAGACCATGTAGCGCATCATCACTTGCTTGTTCTCGTCACCCAGGCGCGCCTGGGTGTCGCGCAGGCTCGACTGGGCCTGGTCGAGCTGCTCGTTGAGGCCTTTGTTGCGCTTTTCCAGCTCATCGATCAGCGCCTTGCGCGAATCCAAGGTTTCTTGCATGCCCTGCACGCGGGCTTTCCAGCTGTCATCGATGGTCTTGAGCTGTTCGGACAGCTGCGCCACTTCGCTATCGAGCTGTGGCAAGCGCTCGGCCTGGCCAGGAACGGCTTGCAGGTCGCTGTTGAGAATCCACACCAGATCGCCGCTCTGGCCGCGCACCTGGCTGTACTCGCCCTGGCTGCCGATCAAGGTGACCTTTTGCCCAGCCTTGAGGGTGCCGACGATGCGATGGCCGTTGGTCGGGCCACTGCGCACGTAGGTGCTCAGGCTGTCGCTGACCCAGCGCGCATCACTGCTCGGTTGTTCGGCATGCACGGGGGCGGCGAGGGCGATCAGGGCAACGATCAGGCTGCTACGCAGGGCAGGGAGGGTTTGGCGGGAGTCAGGCATGTTGGTCTTCGCTGAAACTGGACAGAAGCAGGCCCGGTGAATGGACCCATGAACCGGTCGGTGAATTGACCGTCAGCGAAAGACCTTTTTTTTCACGGCAGGTTCACTGCTCAGCGTAGGAAATGTCAGCAGAGTGTTGCGGAATCGTACAAACACGGCGGGCCAGCCTCATCGCGGGACAGGTCGCAGCGATGAGGCCAGTGGAGGGGCTATAACGATCAGGTCACAACCTGATAGCACGGCACATAAGCCGCGCCACCCGGCAACTTCATCCGGTGCTGATCAACGAACGCCTGCAACAGCCGTCCGAGCGGATCGAGCACCGCACTGTCACCGCGAATCTGATAGGGCCCATGCTCCTCGATCAGGCGGATGCCGTTGTCCTTGACGTTACCGGCGACGATCCCGGAGAACGCCCGGCGCAAGTTGGCCGCCAGCTCATGCGCCGGTAGCTCACGGCGCAGGGCCAGGTTGGCCATGTTCTCGTGGGTAGGATCGAAGGGACGCTGGAAGCCTTCTTCGATCTTCAACAGCCAGTTGAAGTGGAATGCATCGTTACGCTCACGGCGGAACTGCTTGACTGCCTTGAGCCCCTCGACCATCTGCCGGGCGACTTCGGCCGGGTCATCGATGATGATCTGGTAGTGCTGCTGGGCCGCTTCGCCCAGGGTCGCGCCGACGAAGGCGTGCAACTGCTGCAGATAGGCCTCGGCACTGCGTGGGCCGGTCAGCACGACCGGGAATGGCAAGTCGTGGTTGTCCGGGTGCATGAGAATGCCCAGCAGGTAGAGGAACTCTTCTGCCGTACCGGCGCCGCCGGGGAAGATGATGATGCCGTGGCCAACCCGCACGAAGGCTTCCAGACGCTTTTCGATATCGGGCAGGATCACCAGCTCGTTGACGATCGGGTTGGGCGCTTCGGCGGCAATGATGCCCGGCTCGGTCAGGCCCAGGTAACGGCTGCCATGCATGCGCTGCTTGGCGTGGGCAATGGTGGCGCCCTTCATCGGCCCCTTCATCACGCCCGGACCGCAGCCGGTGCAGACGTCCAGCTTGCGCAGGCCCAGCTCGTGACCGACCTTCTTGGTGTACTGGTATTCCTCGGTGCTGATCGAGTGACCGCCCCAGCACACGACCATCTTCGGCTCCACGCCCGGGCGCAGGGTGCGGGCGTTGCGCAGCAGGTGGAAGACGTAGTCGGTGATGCCCTGGGAGCTCTCCAGGTCGATGCGCTGGCTGGCCAGCTCGCTTTCGGTGTAGACGATATCGCGCAGGGCGCTGAACAGCATTTCGCGGGTGCTGGCGATCATCTCGCCATCGACGAAGGCATCGGCTGGGGCGTTGAGCAGCTCCAGGCGTACTCCGCGATCTTGCTGATGAATACGGACTTCGAAGTCTTTGTAGGCTTCAAGGATGGTCTTGGCGTTGTCGACATGCGCGCCGGTGTTGAGGATTGCCAGGGCGCATTGACGGAACAGGGTGTAGAGACTGCCGGTACCGACTTCACTCAGTTGCTGGACTTCACGTTGCGACAGCGTTTCGAGGCTGCCTTTGGGGCTGACGGATGCATTGATTACATTGCGTTGGGGCATCTAAGTCTTTCCTGTGCATGTAAAACTCCTACTTAGCCAACACCATACCGACAATTTTGCGCCGCAACGAGAGGGGCAGGGAAAAACCTGCCCCCGTTGATCATCCCAACAGCCGTTGGACACCGAGGGTGATGGCCAGGCCGCCGAACACCAGCCACAGGTTGAGGATCGCCCCAGTTGCCAGCGCGCGCGGGCCGGCCTGGCGGATCTGGCTGAGGCGGGTCTCCATTCCCAGGGCGGTCATGGCCATGGTCAGGGCGAAGGTGTCGAGCTGGTTGATCGCGCTGACCGCGCCGCTTGGCAGGATCTGCAGCGAGTTGACCAGCACCAGGGCGAGGAAGCCAAAGGCAAACCATGGGACAGGGATCTTGCCATTGCCTTCGGCCTGGCCTGGGTGTTTCGCCCGGCTGATCCACACGCCCACCACCAGCAACACCGGTACCAGCAGCATTACCCGAGTCATCTTGACGATGGTCGCGACATGGGTCACTTCAGGGCTGACATTGCTGGCAGCGCCCACCACCTGTGCCACCTCATGCAGGGTGCCACCGAAAAACAGCCCCGCGCCGAGCGTATCGAGTTGCACCCAGCCGCTGTTGATCAGTAGCGGGTAAAGCAGCATCGACAGGGTGCCGAACAGCACCACGCTGCCGACCGCCATGGCGCTCTTGTGCGGCTTGGAACGCAGCGCCGATTCGAACGCGAGCACGGCCGCAGCGCCACAGATGGCACTGCCGGCGGCGGTGAGCAAGGCCGTATCGCGATCGAGCTTGAACAGCTTCATCCCCACCCCAAGGCCAATCAGCAGGGTGCTGGAGACGATCAGCAGCGACACCGTCAGCCCCGACCAGCCGACCTGGGCAATCTCCTGCAAACTCACGCGCAGGCCGAACCATGCCACGGCGATACGCAGCAGGCCGCGTGCGGAAAAATTGATGCCGGCCGCCCAACTGGGCGGCACTCCCTGACGCAGCGCGTTGCCGTACAGGGCGCCAGCGATGATGCCGACGATCAGCGGGCTGATGCCCAGGTTGGCAAAAAAGGGCAGGGCGGCCAGTTGGGTGACTGCCAGAGCGAACAAGGCGACAAACAAAATGCCATTGAGCCGCCCGCGGGTATCGTGGGTAGGCGCAAGGCTGGGGGTGGCTGGGACCGTGGCCATGGAGTGTCCTCCGATCGAGGTGTTGCTGAGATGGCCTTAGGTTAATTCGGTTATAAGCTTATAAAAAATCGTCATTGGGGATGGAAAGTATCCGCTAAGCTGATATTTTCAAAGGATGACCCCAGATCAGCTGATAACCTTCGCCACTGTTGCCGAGCATGGCAACATCAGTCATGCAGCACTCGCCCTGCATTTGTCGCAGCCTGCCGTGTCCGGCCAGCTCAAGCTGTTGCAGGAGGAGTTTGGCGAGCCGCTGTACCAGCGTGCCGGACGCGGTGTACGCCTGACCGCAGCGGGCGAGCAACTGCTCGGCCATGCCCAACGGCTGCGCGAAACCTTCCACCAGGCCCAGGCGCTGCGAGATGCACTGCGCGGCCTGGAGCGCGGTACCCTGCGCATTGGCGCCAGCACCACCCCGGCCAGCTATCTGTTGCCTTATCTGATCGCCGATTTCCGCCAGCGCTATCCAGACGTCGTGGTCACCACGGAAAACGGCAACACCGCCGAGATCGTCGCAGCGCTGGGCTCACTGGACATCGCCTTGATCGAGGGACCACCGGGGCAGGAGCTGCCATTGGGCACGCGTGTCACTGCCTGGCGCGAGGACGAGATCGTCGCCATCGTGCCCAGTGATCATCCGTTGGCCGCAGCGAGCCAAGCGCAGACCTTGCAGGCGCTTGGTAACTACCCGCTGGTGCTGCGCGAAAGCGGCTCCGGCGTACGCCAACTGGTCGAGCGGGCTTTTGCCCGCTGCGGTGTGGCGATGCGCGTGGGGCTGGAGATTGCTGGGGTGGAAGGGGTCAAGGAGGCGGTGCGCGCGGGGATGGGGGTAGGCTTTGTCTCGGCGATGTCGATCCGCCATGAAGATGGTGCGCTGCGTCAGTTGCGCATTGCTCCTGAGCCCCTGACGCGACGGTTCTCGATACTGATGCCGCATGCCGCAACGCCGTCGCGGGTGGCAGCACGCTTCTTCCAATTGTGCGCTGAGCAGTGACTGGGCTAGCCTGCGCTGATAACTCGTGCAGGACGGCTATGCTTTTCCCATGACCAGCCCCTCCCTACGCCAACCCTGCCCGCCATGCGCCTGCATCTGTGGTCGCGAACGCCTGGAGCAATGCCCTGCCAACGCGCAGCGTATTCTGCTGCTCACTCGCCAGGAAGAAAAACGCCTGCTCGAACGCTTGGAAAACCTCAAGGACCTGGACGACCTGCACCGCTTGCAACTGCGCATGTACGATCAGCTGGGCATTCGCGTGAGCATTGCCCCTGGCCACAACGAAGTGCGCACCATGCGCGGTATCGTCATCGAACTGGCCGAGCAACCCGGCCTGTGCCGCAAGACCCGCCAGGCCATCCCCGCAGCGATTCGGCGGGGGCTGGAGCGTAATCCTGAAGTCGCTTACCGGCTGCTCGACGTTCACGACCTGCTGCGTGATGCCTAGCGCATCGCCGCTAATTTGATGCCAAACCCGACCAGGCATGCCCCGGCCAACCGCTCGAGCAGGTTCGACACCTTGGGGCTGGCGCGCATGCGCTCGGCCAGGTGATGGGTCAACAGCACGGCGACCAGGCCATAGAGCAAGGTCAGCGCCGCTACCGTCACTGCCATGAAGGCGAAGGTCACGACGCCTTGGTGGCGCACCGGGTCGATGAACAGCGGGAAGAACGCCATGTAGAACATGATCGCCTTGGGATTGAGCAGGGTGATCAGCATGGTCTGGCGCAGGTAGCGACCGTTGTCCATGCGGCTTTCCCGTGGTGCACCGCCTGGTTTGCTGAAGACCATGCGCAAGCCCAGCCAGGCCAGGTAGGCGGCGCCTGCCCACTGCACCACGTGGAAGGCTGCAGGATAGGTTGCCAACAGGGTCGCGACGCCGGCCACCGCCAGCCACATCAACACCTGGTCACCGAGAATCACTCCGAAAGTCGCCGCCAGGCCACCCTTGATGCCGCCTTTGCCGGTGGCGGTGATCAAGGCGAAGTTACCCGGCCCAGGGATGGCCAGGAGGATGAGGAACGCGATCACGAATGCGCCGTAGTCGGTCACGCCAAGCATGCTGATGACTCCAGGGTGGGCTGGGTAAGGTAGGACAACGATATATGCCATCATCGACGGCGTTTGCAAAGGCACAGTGTAGGGCTGAGGTGACTAATTTTTCTGAAGCTTCCTACGTTTAGTGAAGAGCCGCCCTGCGCCGGGTGCGTAGCGGCCTTCATCATTCAAGGAGACAGGCAATGACTTCCGTATTCGACCGCGACGACATCGTGTTCCAGGTAGTGGTCAACCACGAAGAGCAGTATTCGATCTGGCCCGACTACAAGGCGATCCCAGCCGGCTGGCGCGCCGCTGGCAAGAGCGGACTGAAAAAGGACTGCCTGGCCTACATCGATGAAGTCTGGACTGACATGCGTCCGTTGAGCCTGCGCCAGAAGATGGCAGAAACCGTGGCTCAGTGAGGCGTTATCGGTGACTGCAGTGAATCTGTTGTGCCTGCCTTACTCTGGTGCCAGTGCCATGGTTTACAACCGCTGGCGGCGCAAGCTGCCGGCCTGGTTGCAGGTGCGTCCGGTTGAACTGCCTGGGCGTGGTGCGCGCATGGGCGAAGCCTTGCACACCGACATGCAGGCCCTGGCCAGGCAGCTCGCCAGCGAGCAGCGCCTGGCCGCCAGCACGCCCTACGCGTTGCTTGGCCATAGCTTGGGCGCGCTGCTGGCCTTCGAGCTTGCCCATGAGTTGCAGGCACTGGGCTGTGCGCCGCCGCTGGCGTTGTTTGCCTGCGGCACTGCGGCGCCGACCCGGCGCGAGGACTACGACGGCAAGAACTGGCGTATTGCGAAAAGCGACGACGAGTTGATCGCCGAGCTGCGCGAGCTGCAAGGAACCCCGGAAGAGGTCTTGGCCAATGCTGAACTGATGAGCCTGACCCTGCCCATTCTGCGCGCCGACTTCCTGCTGTGTGGTCACTATGCCTACCGTCAGCGGCCAGCGTTGCGCTGCCCGCTGCATGTTTTGGGCGGTGCAGATGACCGGGCCAGTGAAGAGCAACTGTTGGCCTGGGGCCAGGAAACGCTGGCTGAGTTTTCCTTGCAGACCTTCCCTGGCGGACACTTCTTCATTCATGAGCACGAGGATCGAGTCCTGGCCGTGTTGGCCCAAGCGCTCGAACCGCATCGCCTGAGCGCTTGATTGACGGCGTCTCTTGCATGGGCGAGGCTTGAGCTTTTCCCGGGCAAGAGGCTGACAATGCTGATCGATCCGCACAAGGCCACGCTGTTGGTGGTCGACATCCAGGAAAAGCTCATCGGCGCCATGAGCGATCCACAGGGCACGCGCGCCCGGGCACGCTGGCTGCTCGCGGCGAGCGCTGAGCTGGAACTGCCGACAGTAATTTCCGAGCAGTACCCCAAAGGCCTCGGGCCGACCTTGGCTGAGCTCAAGGCTGCCTCGCCTGGCGCCCAGATCGTCGAGAAAAACCACTTCTCCTGTGTGGCCGCGCAATGCTTGCCGGCCAGTCTGCTCGAGCGTGAGCAGGTGATCGTCTGTGGAATGGAAACCCATGTCTGCGTGCTGCAGACCGTGCTGGGCCTACGTGCGCTGGGCAAGCAGGTATTCGTGGTCGAGGACGCCTGCGACAGCCGCACCCCGGCCAATAAAGCCGCAGGCCTTGCGCGCATGCGCGATGCTGGCGCCCAGCTGGTCACTGGCGAAATGGTGCTGTTCGAGCTGATGGGCAGTGCCAGCCATCCGCTGTTCCGCCACATCAGCAAGACCTACCTGGTCGGTGAGCAGCCCTGAACGCGCGTATTGCAATGGCAGGGCTGATGGTGCTGGCGCTGCTCCAGGGTTGTGCCGGGCGGCGCGAGGAACAACAGGCTGCTGACCCTGCCCAGGTACTTGCCCAGTTGATGCGCCTGCTGCCTGCCCAGGTCAAGGACCGCCAGGGCTGGGCGCAGGACATCCAAACCGCCCTTCAAGCCCAGCACATCAGCGCAAGCAAGAGCAATCTCTGCGCGGTCTTGGCGGTGACCGAGCAGGAGTCGACATTCAGCGCTGACCCGCAAGTGCCCAATCTTGGCCGGATCGCACGCCAGGAGATCGATCGACGGGCAGCCCGCCTGCACATTCCCCGGCTGCTGGTCGATGGCGCGTTGAATACCCCCTCTGCCAACGGCAAGACCTACCAGCAACGCCTGCTCGCCGTGCGCAGTGAAAAGCAACTGAGTGCGCTGTTCGATGATTTCATCGCCGGACTGCCGCTTGGGCGCACCTTGCTCGATGGCCTCAACCCAGTGCACACCGGCGGGCCGATGCAGGTCAGCATCGCGTTTGCCGAACGCCATGCCAAGGACTACCCGTATAGCTATGCCGGGACGATTCGCCAGGAAGTGTTCAGTCGGCGCGGCGGCATGTATTTCGGCATCGCTCATCTGTTGGGCTATCCGGCCAACTACCAGCGCCAGCTGTATCGCTTCGCCGACTTCAATGCCGGTTGGTATGCCAGCCGCGACGCGGCGTTCCAGGCAGCCTTGAGCCAGGTGACGGGGATCACATTGGCGCTCGATGGCGACTTGATCGCGCCGGGGGCCATCATGCCCGGCAGCACCGAGCAGGCAGCGCGCAAACTGGGGCGCCAGCTTGGCCTGCGCAATACCCAGATTCGCAGCCAGTTGGAGGAGAGCGACAGCCTTGAATTTGAACAAACCGAGCTGTATCGCGGGGTGTTTGCCCTGGCCGATGCCAAGGCGGGCAAGCAAGTGCCACGGGCGGTGTTGCCGGGGATCGAGCTCAAGAGCCCGAAGATAACCCGCAAGCTGACCACGGCGTGGTTTGCAGGGCGGGTGGATGAGCGATATGAGCGCTGTATGAGGCGATAGCTCGGCGGCGCGCCATTGGCCTCTGGGCTTTTGCGGCGCCGCCGAAGAGGCTCTTGAGGGCCTCTGAACATCTATCAGCCTTGGCTCAATGCCCCGACCACCTGCTCGACACTGGCTTTGAGCCCGGCCAGGGTATCTTGCGCATCGCTATCGACCACCAGCAGCTTGGCACCAGCGGCTTTGATCACCTCGGCCACAGCCGGATCAGGTTGGCGGTGGTGCAGCACCAGCGCCACGTCCTGGCCCTTGAGGTTATCGGCCAAGGCCTTGAGCGCCGCCTCGTCCCACTTGTCCTCGGCCGGCAGCGGCTGATCGACCACATCCAGGTTCAGCCCGCTGGCCAGATAGCCCAGGCGTTCCGACAAACTGACCACGCTGAGATTGTCAGCTTCGGCCAAGCGGCTCTGGCTGCTTGAAATCAGTTCCAGCATCTGCCGCTTGAGGGTGGCGAGGTTGGCCTGGATCTTGTCCTTGTCCGCGGGCGACAGGCGCTCCAGGTCATTGGCCATGACATCGGCCATGCGCCCCAGGTTGGTCGGGTTGAGCCAAGGGTATCCAGCGAAGGCATCGTCACCCTGCACCGCGATGCCTGGCAGGGCGCCGTCGACCGGCCGCGCTGCATCGATCTCGACGATGCGGATGTTGCTGCGCCGGGCCATCGGATACAGCGGGTCATCGCGCCAGATCGAGCGCAGGCCAATCACCGCATCGGCCTGCTGCGCGGCTTTGTGCAGGCTTGCCCCGCCACGCCCGCTGAAGTACGAAGGCTGGCGGGTCGCCGGTAGGTTGGCCGGTGCGGCGCGCTTGAGCTGCACCGAGGTGCCGTCGAGCAGGCTGGCGGCCAGGCTGTGGGTCACCGGCAAGGTGGTCAGCACGCTGGTGGTGGCGCTGCTTGGCGCGCGCGCGGCAGGTTGCGCCGCCAGTGCCAGGCCAGGCAGGCCAGCCAGGGCGAGGGCCAGGGTCAGATGCTTGAGGTTCAGGGTCATGCCGGGTTTCCTTGCAGGCGGGGGACGAGTGCGCGGGCCAGCGCGGCGAGGGCGAAGCAGACACCGGCGACCAGGATGATCGCAGCGCCCGACGGCACCGGCAGGTCGAAGACGATCGGCAGCAGGATGCCGCACAAGGTGCTCAAGGTCGCGATCCCTACCGAGATGAAGAAAAAGCCCTTGAGCGACTGGCTCACCAGGCGTGCGGCAGCGGCGGGGATCACCAGCAGCGCGCCGACCAGGATGGCGCCAATGACCTTCACCGAGGCCACGGTGACCAGGGTCACCAGTACCACGAACAGGTAGTCCAGGGTCTTTACCGCAACCCCACGCACCGCCGCCAGCTGCGGGTTGAAGCTGGCCAGCATGATCCGGTTGTACAGCGGCAGGGCCAAGGCCAGCACCAGGATCGCAACGATCCCCAGCACCACCAGGTCCTGGGCGCTGACCGTCAGCACCGAGCCGAACAGCACGTTTTCCAGAATGTGCACGTTGATCTTGCCCGCCAGCATCAACAGCAGGCTTGCACCAAGCGCCAGCGACACCGACAAGAACACCCCGATCAGGGTGTCCGGCGACAGCCCGGTGCGGTTACGCAGGAAGTTGAGCAGGATGCCGAACAACAGGCAGTAGCCGAACAGGCTGCCATAGGGGCCGGTGTAGGGCTCGCCGAGCAGGATGCCGATGGCCACCCCGGTCAAGGCGGCGTGGCCGACTGCTTCGGAGAAGAAGGCAAAACGCTTGACCACCACCAGGGTGCCCAGGCCGCCCAGCACCGGGCCGATCATCAGGCCGGCGATCAGGGCATTGATCACGAAACCGTAGGCCAGCGCCTCCGGTAAGTAGCCAGCGCTGGCCCATTCCTGGACCAGTTGGCGGAAGGCTTCAAAGCTCATCAGGCGAGGCTCTCGCTGCGGGGGTGAACGGAGAACAGCCCGAGCAGGCGTTCTGGGGTCAGGGCCTGTGCCGGCGGGGCGTCGAACAGCACCTTGCGGTTCAGTCCGGTGACCCGATCGGCCAGGCGCAGCACCGCTTCTAGGTCGTGCTCGATCCATAGCACGGTGGTGCCGGCCTGGCGCCAGCTGTGCAGCAGCTGCTCGAACACCTGGATGCCGGCCTCGTCCAAGGCCGACATCGGCTCGTCCAGCACCAGCAATTGCGGCTCAGGGATCAACCCTTGGGCCAGCAGCACGCGCTGGCGCTCGCCGCCAGAGAGCGCGCCCATGCGCCGTTTGCGCTTGTCGAGCATGCCGACCCGCGCCAGGGCTGCGTCGATGGCCGGTTGCACACGCCGCGACAAGCCGAGGAAGGCCGGGCGGCGCTGGCACATGGCGGCCATGAAGTCGTCCACGGTCATCGGCAGGCCCCGATCGAACTCCAATGCCTGGGGCACGTAGCCGATCACTTCTTGTTCGCTTGGCCAATGCAAGGTCAGCTGCCCTTGATGGGGCATTTGCCCGAGCAAGGTCTTGATCAACGAGCTTTTGCCGCCACCATTGGGCCCGACGATGGCGTGCACGCTGCCTGGTGCGACGTTGAACGCGACCTGCTCAAGAATGCGCGTGCGGCCCAGGGTCAGGTCGATGCCGGCAAACTCGATGCGCGGTCCGCTGGCGACGGTGAGGTTGGCCGCCGCAGTCATGCGCGGTTCTCCTGGATGGCCTTGACCACGGTATCGAGGTTGCGCTTCATCTCCACCTCGTATTTTTCCTTGGTGTATTCGCCGTAGGAAATGTGCGTCAGCGGGTACAGGTGCACGCCGGATTCACGCTGGATGGTTTCGACGTAGGCGGAGGGGAAGTCCATCTCCGAGAAGATCACCTTGACGTCCAGTGCCTTGAGCTGGTCGATGGTCTTCTTCAGCTGCGCAGGGCTGGGTTCGATACCATGGGCCGGCTCGACCACGGCAGTGACTTCCAGGCCAAAGTCGCGCACCAGGTAGTCGTAGGCGGCGTGGATGGTGGCCACGCGAAACTCGGCATTGGGCGCCTCGGTCACCTTGGCCAGGGCGTCGGCGCGCAGCTTGCGCAGGCGCTTGGCATAGGCGCGGGCGTTCTGCGTGTAGAACTTGGCGTTGTCCGGGTCGATCTTACCCAGCTCGCGGGCGATGTTGTTGACCTGGGCGATGGTGGCGCTGATCGACAGGAAGGTGTGCGGATTGACCACCTTGCCGGCGCCGCGTGCAGCGATGCCGGTGGCGGCCAGCAGCGGCACGTTGGCGTTCGATTCGATGGTCTTGATCTGCGGTTTTTCGCTGGCGGCGATCATCCGGTCGGCAAAGTCATCGTGGCCGACGCCATTGAGCACGATCACGTCCAGGGTGCCGATGCGCTTGATGTCCTCGGCGCGCGGCTCGTAGGCGTGTGGATTGAACCCGGCCGGAATCAGCGGCACCACCTCGGCCTTGTCGCCGACGATGTTGCTCACGTAGCTGTAGTAAGGGTGCAGGGTAATGCCGATTCGCAGGGGTTGGCCGTTCTCGGCCTGGGCCAGGGCCGGCAGGGCGCAGGCCAGGAGCAGGGCGAAGACGCGGCGAACGAAGACGGAGCGCAGCATGGGGGAGTCCTTGGATTCAGTGACGGTGTTGGCGGGTGACCCCGGCGTCGTAGTGGCTGACGATTTGCTGCCAGCCGGCGGCGATCAGTGCTTCGTGGCCCAGATCGTCGGGTACCAGCGCTGCGCTGTCGCGGCGCAGCCAGACGTCGGCCTGGCCATCGGCGTTAGCCGGCAGAATCAGCAGGAAGCTGCCGGCTACCTGGGCGTCCTGGCTGCTTCCCAGGTAGGCGCCGGCGGCAAGCCACTGCCACTGATGACGGCCACGGCTGTCGCTGCTGGCATCGTTGACGAAGGGCGGCAGGCCCTCTTCGGCGAGCGCGGCGACCGCTGGCGCTGCAGCGTTTTCTTCCCGCAGCATCTGAATCTCGTCAAACGCTACCCATAGGTCGGTGAAAACACCTTGTTCGGCGGCATTCAGGTCGCGGCGGGCATCGATCTGGTGGCTGGCGATGCTGACCTCGTCCTCGCGTTCGCCGCGCAGCCCGACCACTGTGGCCGCCAGCAGCATGATCAACAGTGCGCTCAGCAGTACATACAGCGTTTCGTGCCCGGCACCGGCCGGGCGGATGACCTGGGCGCGGCTCATGGCTCGCCTATATCGGCATAGTCGACTTCAACCACATGGCCCGGGCCGGCATCGAACAGCACATAGAACTCGCCATCCGGGCGCTTGAAGGTCAGGGTCGAGTCATCGCCCAGTTTGCTGCCGACCAGCACCTGCTCGTCATAGCCGATGACATCGAGGGTCACACCCGGTGCGCCGCTACCATCGGAGAAACCGCCGGTGCATTTGATCTGGTCGCTGCCGACCGGCTCGCATTCGCACATCGGGTTGTGCGCCAGGGCAGGAGCGGCAGCGACGAGCAGCAGGGGCAGGGCCAGCCTGCGCATCAGGTGTTTCATTTCTTGCCTCCTTGTTTTTCGAGCCAGGCCACAGTGGCCGGCGATGCTTTGGCCAGCGCCACCGGCGCCTGGTGCATGCTGCCGTCCCAGCCTTCGATGGTGATCCAGATCTGCGCATCAGGTTTGGTGCGCGGGGGCACCGGCAGTGAGGTCGCCATGCGGTACGGAGCGCCAAAGAAGATGGTGCCCGCAGCGCGCAGGCTGCGCGGCTTGCCTATGCGCAGGTAAACCGCCTTGACGTCCTTGAGGCAGGCTTTGCACAGCGCTGCGTTGAACAGTTTGAAATAGCCTGCCGGACCGTCCGCCCTCGGCGCTTCATCGCGCATTTCGGCCAGATCCAGGGTGTACGGGCCGACCTGGATGGCGCTTTGCTGATTGGCCCCCAGGCCGCTGTCACCCCGGAACATCGCGGCATCGGCAAAGTACTTGGGCATAAAGCCCAGCGGAATCAGGATCAGCAGGATGTTCAGGTGAAAGCGCCACTTCAGCCAGAATTGCTTCAACGGGCTTGCGGGCAGGGCTTGGGCCTTGCTCATGGCTGGACCTCCACAGGGGTTTCAACGCGTGCTTTGCGTGAGGCAGGTGCACGTTCGCTGCGCTTGAGGGCGGCGGCGGTCGCCTGGGCGGTGCGCTTGGTCCAGATCAGCAGGCCGCTGAGGACCATCAGGGTCAGGACCAGGCCAAAGAAGAACCAGACCAGCTTGATGGCCAGGCCACCAAAGTCGCCGGTGTGCAGCGGGCGCATCGATTCGGTGACGAACTCCAGGGTCGAGCGGTCCTCTAGCAGGAACTTACTGTCGACGGTGCGCGTGTAGGGGTTGACTGCGGCGGTCTGGTACATCAGCGGATACCAGCCGCGTCCGCCCATGCTGACATGGCTATAGGACGTCGCGGGCATCATCACAAAGCTGATGTCCAGGCCTGGGATAGCGGTGGTTGCAATGCGCGCAGCCTCATCCAGGTCGATGCGTGGCGCCGGGCTGCCATCAGCGGTCTGCGGCACATCTTCGCGGGAAATCACTGGCACCACCGGCTCGGTGGAAATGGTGATGTGATTGTCAGACAGGATCGCCTGGATCAGGAACCAGATACCGGTAATAGAAATGACCGCAATGAACCAGATTGACCAGACCCCCGCCAGGCGGTGCACATCACCCCAAAAGATGCGCGAACCGTGGCCGGTGCGCAGCGGCTTGAAAAAGCCTTTCCAGAACTTCTTGTAGACCACCAGGCCCGTTACCAAGGATGCCAGCATCGGCAGCCCGAGCAGCGATACCAAGTACCAGCCCCAGCTAAAGCCGTTGGTGAAGGGCACCAGCCACCAGCCATGCAACGCGCGAGTGAACGCCTCGAAGTTGAAGTCGGGCACCTTGCCCTGGATAGCACCGGTATAAGGGTTCACATACAGCGTCGGTGTGGTGCCGTCAGGATTGGTGACGTTGGCGGTCAGGGCAAAGTGCGAGCCGTCAGGCTGCACCAGCCTGCGCACGGCCATCTCCGGCTCGGCCTTGTGCATGGCGTCGAGGATCTGCTGGAAGCTCAAGCGCTGGGCATCGTCGCTAGGCTTGCTGGCGCGCACGTCCGGGTTGGCCAGCCAGACGATCTCCTGGCTGACCACCGCGAGCATGCCGGTGAAGCAGACGATCAGGACAAAGAACCAGATCGGCAGGGCGAGCCAACTGTGCACCAGAAACCACAGCTTGGACTTGGACTTCTTAGTTTTGGTTGATTGGGCCATCGGTCATCTTCTGAAAATGAGGGTCGAGCGCATGCTCAACCTGTAAGGCTGCATTATTAAGGACGAATGAGAATCAAAATCCTGCCTTTTTAAATGCAAGCAAATGTTTCAGAAAGCGCAAGCCGGCATGCGCGTTGAGGCGACATGCCGGCTTGAGGCCCAGCGTCAGAGCGGTTCAGGCACCGGTCAGGGCGGCTAGCGGCTGGGCATTGCCGTGCCGGGCCAGATCCTTGTACAGCGCCTGGCCGATTTCTGCGGCCCGTGCCGGCAATACCGAGAGCAGGGTGTCGCTCAGGCCGTGGGTGGTCTCGCAGAAACCTTGCAGGTAGACCGACGCTTGCAGGTCTGGGCTTGCCAGCAGGCGGTAGTTGCGGTCGGCGCTGAAGTCATCCAGATAGCCTTCAAGCGGCGCCAGCAACTCGCGGTGCGAGCGACGCTCGTAGCCGGTGGCGAGGATGACTGCATCATAGCGGTGGGTCTGCTGATGGCCGGTAGCCAGGTCGCGCAAGGTCAGCTCGATGCCATCGCGCGTCGCCACGACCGCTTCGACATTGCGTCGGCATAGCACGTTATGCCGGAACTGGTGGGAAACCTTCTGCCGATAGAGGATGCCGTAGATGCGATCGATCAGATCCAGGTCGACCACCGAGTAGTTGGTGTTGTGGTATTCGCCGATCAGTTTGCTGCGTTGCTCGGCCGGTTCGTTATAGACCAGGTCGGTGTAGTCGGGGGCGAAAATCTCGTTGACGAACGGGCTGTCATCGGCGGGCTTCAATGCGGTGGCGCGCAGGATCATGTCGACCTTGACCGAGGGGTAGCTGTCATTGAGGTCGATGAAGGCTTCGGCGGCGCTCTGCCCGGAGCCGATCACTGCAATGCGCATTGCCTTGCCCTCGGTGCAAGGCAGTTTGGCCAGGCTGCTGAGGTACTTGGAGTGGTGAAAGACCCGCGGGTCGTCCTTGAACGCGGTGAACTTGTCGGGGATCTTCGGCGTGCCGCCGCTGCCGATCACCACCGCGCGGGTGCGGCGGCTATGCTCGCGGCCATTGGCATCACGCGACACCAGGCGCAGGTGTTCAACCCGCCCGCCGGTCACTTCAGGCTCGATACGCAATACCTGTTCGCCGTACACCGCTTGGGCCGCAAAGTGCTCGGCTGCCCAGCGCAGGTAGTCGTTGTACTCAAGGCGGCAGGGGTAGAAAGTGCCCAGATTGATGAAATCGGCCAGACGCTGCTTCTGGTGCAGGTAGTTGACGAAGCTGTAGGGGCTGGTGGGGTTGCGCAGCGAGACCAGGTCCTTGAGGAAGGAAATCTGCAGCTCGCTTTGGGTGGCAAGGGTGTCACCGTGCCAGCGGTAATCGTGTTGCTTGTCGATAAACAGCGCATCGAGCGCGTGGCCTTGGCTTTGGGCAAGCTCTTCCAGGGCGATGGCCAGCGCCAGGTTGGAAGGGCCGAAACCCACGCCGATCAGGTCTTTGATTGTTTCTGGGGTCTGGCTCATGGCTGCGATTCCCTAAAGTTCGAATGTGGACGCCTGCCGGGGTCCGGCTCCTGCGCCTGATACACAGTGGGAACGAGCCAGCTTTCAGGGAATTTAACCGACCCCTGTTGCCTGGCTGGGCTTGCGCCCTCAAGAACTGCACCGCCCGGCCGATAAGTGAGTCAACGCAAGGACCACCTCAAGGCAGGTTAAGAACATGGTTGGAATTACTGCAGTTACCATCAACAGTAATGCTTCGCTTGAGGCCGCGGCGAAAACCGCTCAGCTGAGCGAGGCCGAGCAGGGTGAGAAAGCGGGCGCAACCGCCCAGGCAGACCTGGGCAAAGTCGCAGGGGGCGGCCAGGCGCCGGCAGCAGGCGCCAGTGAAGAGAGCAGTGAGCCTGCGCACATCAAGCAGTTGCGCGAAATGATCAAGCAGCTGCAAAAGCAGATGGCCGAGGAACAGAAGCAACTGGCTGATCTGATGGCGCAGAAGACGGACGACACCGTCAAGTTGGCGGCAGTGACCGCCAAGCAGGCCAGTATCGCCACGCTCAATGGCCAGATCATGGCCGCTACCGCGCAGTTGCTCGAAGCACTGAGCAAGACCGGCGGCAGCAGCGCGGGCGGTATGGTCAATACTCAGGCGTGACAGCCGATTCGGGCCGCCGGGCGGCCCGTGTGCACCTGTTGCGCGACAGGCTCAGTCCGCCGCCACGCGATTGCGCCGCTCAGCCTTGTACTGCATGGCCACCGCAGGTGCCGGTTTGGCGGCGCCGGTCTCCAGCCACTGACGCATGCGGCTGGCATCGGCAAAGTGGGTGTACTTGCCGAATGCATCGAGAATCACCATCGCGACCGGCCGGTTGTCCATCTTGGTCAGCAGCACCAGGCAATGCCCGGCTTCATTGGTAAAGCCGGTCTTGGTCAGCTTGATATCCCAATTGCTCTTGTTGACCAGGTGGTCGGTGTTACGAAAGCCCAGGGTGTAGTTGGGCTTGCGGAACGCCACGGTTTTTTCGCGGGTGGTCGACAGCTCGCTCAACTGTGGGTACTTGCGCGAAGCCATCAGCAACTTGGCCAGATCCCGTGCAGTGGAGACGTTCAAGGTCGACAGGCCGGTGGGCTCGACATACCGGGTGTGGCTCATGCCCAAGCTGCGGGCCTTGGCGTTCATGGCCTTGATGAACGCGTTGTAGCCGCCTGGGTAATGGTTGGCCAGGCTGTTGGCGGCGCGGTTTTCCGACGACATCAAGGTGATCAGCAAGGTCTCGCGGCGATCGAGCTGGCTGCCCAAGCGAACGCGGGAATAGACGCCCTTCATCTCCGGGTTGTTGGCGATGGTCATGCTGAGCATTTCGTCCATGGGCTGCTTGGCATCGAGCACCACCATCGCGGTCATCAGCTTGGTGACCGAAGCGATGGGGACCACGCGATCAGCGTGGCTCGAGTACAACTCCTTATTGGTGTTCAGGTCGATCAGCAGGGCGCTGCCAGAGGCCAGGTGCAGTTTCGAAGGGTCGCGTTGAACCTGGGCCGGGGGTTGTGCAGCAGCGGTCGACGGAAGGGTCGCAGTTCCTGTGAGCAACAGCAGCAGGCTGAGGATGGACAGGGAAGTTTTCACGTTGAGGCTCACTAAAAGTTGGTATGTCGTTGGCTGTGCAAGGGTTTCCCCCAAAAAACCGTCGCATTGTGGAGTATGGTCGAAGTGCTGTCGATTGCTCGCTCAGGGCCGGCGATGAAATGAAAAAAGCTTCATGCTGGATCGGTTCTTCAGATGCCGTTCGTCGTCTGAGCTTGTGCTCGGAGGGTGTTGGTATTGGCCTCATCGCGGGGCAAGCCCGCTCCTGCAAGCTTGCGCTGAACCTATGCCTGGCTGCGCGATCAACTGAGGCGCGCCGGTGGCGCTGTCTGCTAGGCTGCGTAATCGATTCAGTGACGGTCAAGGAGTAACCCTGGCGATGACCCCTAGCAAAGACACCGTGCTGTGTATTTCCCTGGCCGGTCGCCCCGGCACCTTTGGCGTGCGCTTTCACAATCACCTCTACCAGCAGTTGGGGCTGGATTACTACTACAAGGCCATGACCACCCAAGATCTGCCTGCTGCGGTGGCGGGGATCCGCGCCCTGGGGATCCGCGGCTGTGGGGTGTCGATGCCGTACAAGGAAGCGTGCATGGCCTTGGTCGACGAGATCGATCCATCGGCGCAGGCCATCGAATCGGTCAACACCCTGGTCAACAGCGACGGCCATTTGAAGGCCTACAACACCGACTATCTGGCGGTGCGCCAGTTGCTTGAGCAGCATCAGGTGGACCCGGCGACAGCATTTGCCTTGCGTGGCAGTGGTGGAATGGCCAAGGCCGTGGCCAGCGCCTTGCGCGATGCCGGTTTTCGCGAAGGGATCATCGTCGCCCGCAATGAGCAAGCTGGGCGGCAGTTGGCGGATGTCTGCGGTTATCGCTGGCAGGCCGAGCTGGGTGACCTGGCGCCGCCCATGTTGGTCAACGTGACGCCAATCGGCATGGCGGGTGGGGCTGAGGCCGAGCAATTGGCGTTTGCTGAAACGGCCATTGCCGCAGCCGAGCGGGTATTCGATGTGGTCGCGATGCCTGCGCTCACGCCACTGGTTCGCAAGGCGCAAGCGCTAGGTAAGCCGGTGATTACCGGGCTTGAGGTGATCGCTCTGCAGGCGCTGGAGCAGTTCGTGCTGTACACCGGTGTCAGGCCGACAGCTGAGCAGGTCGAATCTGCCATCGCATACGCGCGCGCTACCTGAATACTCGAACCGCCCGTCATGGGGCCGCTTCGCGCCCCTTCGCGGCGGTTCGGCGTCCCGACGAGCCCGCTCCCACAGGTACAGCGCCGTTCTCTAGATTGGCGCTGTACCTGTCAGAGCGGGCTTGTCGGGACGCCGAACCGCCGCGAAGCGGCCCCAATTAATGGGCGATATCAGAGCGTGCGTCTATCACCATCAAGCTTCTGATCCACCAGCCACTTGCCATGGGCCAGAGACGCATGCTGGGCGTTGTTCAGATCAGACAGCAAGGCCATTTTCAGCGGAAGCGCCAAGCGCCTGCTGGTGTGACCTTCAGGGTCGGTGATCAGGCATCCAGCGGCATAGGGCAGGGGTGACCCAGGGTGGGCCATGACGCTGGCAGTGATGGTGTGGTCGCGGTATTCACAGTGAAGGGTTTGCATCGTCCTTACCTCGCTGTGGTGTGGAAGCGGTTACTTCCATATACCACAGCAAGGGGCCGGTAGTTCCCGGCCCGACGAGCGCGCCCAGGCGGGCGGCTTGCTTACAGCTCGGTTGGCTGGATCACTTCGACCCAGTAGCCATCCGGGTCCTTGATGAACGCCAGGTGGTTCATGCGGCCATCGGCCAGGCGTTTCTGGAACGGCACGTCGAGTGCTTCGAAGCGCGCGCAGGCGGCTACGACGTCTGGCACAGAGATGCAGATATGGCCGAAACCACGTGGATCGCTGTTGCCGTTGTGGTACGCGAACTCAGGATCGTTTTCGGTGCCGTGGTTGTGGGTCAACTCCAGTACGCCTGGGATCGACTTCATCCACTGGTGGCGGGCCGCGTCATCGGCAGGGATCTGCGAAGGGTCGACCAGGGCCAGGAAGTACAGGCTGAACTGCGCTTCGGGGAAGTCGCGCTTGTCTACCAAGCGAAAACCCAGCACGCGGGTGTAGAAGTCCAGCGACTTCTCGATGTCCTTGACCCGCAGCATGGTGTGGTTGAAGACGAATTGAGCGGTGGCGGTGTCCGGCTGAGCGGTAACGCCAGGCAGGGTGTTCAGATCGTTCAGGCTCATGGGGGCTCCAGAGACGGGGCCGGGCCCTAGGCTTTGTATCCTGGGACGCCAGCGGTAAAGACAGGCCGGTCATGATACGGGACTGAAGCGATTGCGCAAAATGAAAGCGCCCTGCACGAGGGCAGGGCGCTTGAATTAGAGGCCCGCGTGTGCGGGCGCAGATGGGGTCGCTAATCCTTTAGCTGGTTCGATGGTGCGGCAGGCGCTGTGAAAAAAGTGTGAAGTGTATGTGCACGTTTCATGGGCGCAGCCAACTTTCTACCGTGTTCGCGCCATATTCCTCTTTCCAGGCTTTAAGGCCCCGGTGATTGCCACCTTTGGTCTCGATCAATTCTCCGGTGTGCGGGTTCTCGTAGACTTTCACTACCCGGGGTCGACGCTGCTGTTTGGGCGCCGCACCCGGGGCCTTGGAAGCCACCTTGCTGGCGGCTTTAGGGTCGAGGATGGCAACGATATCGCGCAGGCCCTTGTCATAGCTTTTCATCAGCCCGAGTAGTTTCTGCTCGAATTCGATTTCGCGTTTGAGGCCGGCATCCTTTTTCAGCGCTTCCAGTTGGGCAATCTGTTCCTGGAGGGCTTTTTCGGCAGCACGAAACTCTGCAAGTCTGGACACTGTCATCACTCCTGTAATTCAACTGTGGCAAGGGCGTGACGAACATTGAAGACGCGTTAAACGCCGGCCACGTGGGTGGGTACAGCTGTTCGCTGTGGTCGAGTGTAGTAGTCGCTGGCTAGTGGGTAAACCGTAAACTTTCAATCCATTGATCTGGAACTAATTTAGTTTTTCGAACGGCAATTTACAAAGTCCACGGGTGCCAACCGCCAGTTGTTTAGACCATGGTCCAATTGCCCGCGCCAGAGGCTTTGGATGAACATTCAAGATGCTGGTCGATATGTCTTCGGCTGTGCTGCAGTACCGCGGCCATTGACGGCGGCGGATTGTTTTCGCCTTTCTTTTTGGATGTTCCCTCGCATGTTTGCCCCCCTCCCACTCGCCCCCGGGCGTCGTGTTGCCGGCCTGTTCTTGCTGTGTGCCGGTGTCAATGCCCAGGCCGCCGGTTTTGTTGAAGACGCCACGGCCAAGCTTGAAGCACGCAATGTCTATTTCAACCGGGATTTTCGTGACGGCCACAGCAGTTCCAGCCAAGGCGCGTCCAAGCGCGAAGAGTGGGCCCAAGGCTTTATTCTCAATGTGCAGTCTGGGTATACCCAAGGGCCGATCGGTTTTGGTGTAGATGCGCTGGGCATGCTTGGCTTCAAGCTCGATTCAAGCCCGGCCGACAGTAACAGTGGTTTGCTGCCTTCCAGCGGGCATGATCCACGCCGCTCTGCCGACCAATACGCAAAGCTCGGTGTGGCCGGCAAGGTGAAAGTTTCCAACACTGTACTCAAGTACGGTTCGATGATGCCGGACTTGCCGCTGCTCAAGTACAACGACGGCCGTTTGCTGCCGACCCTGTTCCATGGTGCGATGCTTACCTCCGAAGAAGTGCATGACCTCAAGTTCACCCTGGCGCGCTTGAACCAGTACACCGCGCGTGACTCCACCGATCGCCAGGACATTCGCGTTCATTGCAAGAACAAGCGCTATGCCTGCGATATCGAAGCCGATCACTTTGACCTGGCGGGCCTGGACTATCGCTTCAACGACCGCCTGAGCGCGCAATACCAGGTGGCCAAGCTTGAAAACATCTACCGCCAGCACTTCCTCGGGGTGGTTGCCAGCCAGCCGCTGGCGATGGGTAGCCTGTCGGCCGACTTGCGCCTGATCAAGAGTGACGACATTGGGAACGCTCGCGCCGGCGAGATCGATCATCGTGCCTTCAGCGGCATGCTCGGCTACAGCCTGGGTGGCCACAAAGTCAGTGCAGGCTGGCAGCGCATGTTTGGCGAAAGCGCCATGCCTTACCTCGATGGCAGTAACCCGTACCTGGTCAACTACGCCCAGGTCAACGACTTCGCTGCCGCTCAGGAGCGCTCCTGGCAGCTGCGCTATGACTACGACTTCAAGGCAATGGGCGTGCCGGGCCTGACCTTCTTCACCCGCTACATCAACGGCGACCATATCAAGGTCCCGGGCAGTCGCGACGAGGGCAAGGAATGGGAGCGCGACACCGAGCTCAAGTACCAAGTACAGAGCGGGACTTTCAAGGACGTAAGCGTGCGCCTGCGTAATTCCACCTACCGTAGCAACTACGAGAAGTGGGCACGCGACATGGACGAGACCCGGGTCATCGTCAGCTACAACTTCTCGATCCTGTAAGTCGCTTTGCCAAAGCCCTGTGGCCAGCGCGACAATGGCCGCAGGTTCCCAGACGGGCAGAGCGATGAAGCAGCTGTTACTGATCGGCATCGGGCCTGGCGATCCACGCCAGGTCACCTACGAGGCTGTGGATGCACTCAAGCGTGCCACGGTGTTCTTCGTGCTCGACAAGGGCACCGACAAAGACGACTTGCTGCACCTGCGCAAGGCTATCCTTGAGCGTTACCGGCCGCAGGGCGGCTACCGCCTGGTGCAGGTCGAAGACCCGCTGCGCGATGGCCAGGCGGCCGATTACGTCGGCGCCGTGCGCGACTGGCACCAGCAGCGCGCGGCACTGTATGCGCGTTTGCTCGACGAGCAGTTGCAGCCCGGTGATGTCGGCGCCTTCCTGCTTTGGGGAGAGCCTGGCTTGTATGACAGCACCCTGCGCATCCTTGACCTGGTGCGTGAGCAGGGTGTGCTGCTCGAGCTGCAGGTGATCCCAGGCATCAGCAGTGTCCAGGCCCTTGCCGCGCGCCACCAGATCCCCCTCAATCGCATTGGCGAGCCACTGACGGTGTTGCCTGGTCGGCGCCTGGTCGAACAGGGGCGAATCGACAATGTGGTGGTGATGCTCGATGGTCAGTGCGCGTTCGCCGGATTGGACGATCCACAGCTGCACATTTACTGGGGCGCGTATTTAGGGACGGCGGATGAGATGCTGATCGCCGGGCCGCTGCAGGAGGTCAAGGCGAGGATCGTGCAGGTGAGAGCGCAGGCTCGCCGGCGCAAGGGGTGGATCATGGATACCTACTTGTTGCGCCGGATAATCTAGAGGGATTTTGCCTGTTGCGGCCTGATCGCGAGTAACTGCGCGGCTACACAGTCATCACCCAGATCGGACGCTTAAGGTGCGCCGAGAATCCCTACCACCTTGTCGCGTAGCTGATCGATGCTAAAAGGCTTACCGATCATGTGCATGCCCTCAGGCACGTTGAAGCTGTCGGCATAGCCGCTGGCAAACAACACCGGCAGCAACGGGCGGATTTCCCGCGCTTTGCCCGCCAGCTCTTCGCCGCGCATGTCCGGCAAGCCAACGTCGGTCATCAGCAGGTCCAGGGGCTGGTCGGGGTTCTCGAGAATCCGCAGGGCAGCGGTGGCGGTGTCCGCTTCGATGGCCGTATAGCCCAGCTCGTCGAGCACTTCGACCATCAGCATGCGAACGATGTCGTCGTCTTCGACTACCAGAAGGTGCATTGATCGGGATCCTGTACAAAAGAAGTGTCTCTACTCTGTGCCCAGAGCAGTGGCAGAAGTTCCCCAGCATAACGTTGCTGGTAATTCGATGGAACGATTGACGCACGCTGTTCTCAAATACTGGCTAAATGCCCCTGCCAGATGCGGCAAAGCTGGTTAGACTTTGCGCTTGAACCAGTCAGCGCAGCAGCGGGCACCACGCTACCAAGGGTGTTTCCGCCACATGTATTCAACGGACTTTTTTCGCTCGGGCGTTTTCAGATGATTCAAGCAGCCTCGATGGACCAGCAAAGCTTTCGCAAGCTGTTGAGCCGCAACATCGGCTTGCCTTTGGGGGTGGGCCTGTTAGGCGCCGTGGCTTTCGTCGCGGTGATCAACTACCTGCTCTCGGCCATGCAGTGGGTCGAGCACACCGACCGGGTGATCGGCAATGCCAATGAAACGGTCAAGCTGTCGATCGATATGGAAACCGGCATGCGCGGTTTTCTGATCACCGGTGATGAACGCTTCCTCGATCCTTATGAGGTGGCTAAACCGCGGATCTTCAGCAGCCTGGAAAGCCTGCGCGACATGGTCGCGGACAACCCGACCCAGGTTGAGCGGGTCAATCGGCTGATCGCCCTGCAAAGAGCCTGGAATGATTTTGGCCATGAAATGATTGTCCTGCGTCGCACCCAGGGCGACTACCAACTGGCCCTTGGTAATGGTCGCGGCAAGCGTATCACCGACGAAATTCGTAAAGAATTCGACGCCTTGGTTGCAGCTGAACAGCAGCTGCGCCAGGCGCGTAACGAAACGGTCAACACTGTCACCGTGACCGCCATAAGCGCGTTCGTGCTGTTCATCGTTGCCTTGAGCGGCTTGTTGGCCTACCTGGGCCGTCGTGATCTGTTGGCGCTGTCTGATAGCTATACCGAGAACCTGCAAGCCCAGCAGCGCTCGGCTGAGCGCCTGGAACACCAGGCCTGGTTGCGCAACGGCCAGACGCAGCTGGCCGAACAGGTGCTGGGCCAGCTGACCCTGCCCATGCTCGGGGAAAACATCCTGCGCTTCTTCGCCACTTATCTGGGCAGTGTGGTGGGCGCTCTGTATGTGCGTAACGAGCATGGCCAACTGCTGCGGGTGGCCAGTTATGGCCTTAACGCCGAAGAGCAGGCCCGCACCCAGAACCTCGGCTCGCATGACGGCCTGCTGGGTGAAGCTGTACGCCAGGCGCGCATCGTGCGCCTGGAGCAACTGCCCGAAGACTATTTCCATCTCAGTTCAGGGCTTGGCAGCGGCTTGCCGCGCAGCGCGCTGCTGATGCCCAGCCGCGATGATGGGCAGATCAACGGCGTGCTCGAACTGGGCTTCCTGCGTCCGCTCAGCGAGCGCGACCAGGAGATGCTGGAGCGGGTCGCGGAAAACGTCGGCATGTCGATCGAGAGCGCCCGCTATCGCCAGCGCCTGCAAGAAGTGCTGGCCGAGACGCAGCAGCTCAATGAAGAGTTGCAGGTCCAGCAGGAGGAACTCAAGACCGCCAACGAAGAATTGGAAGAACAATCGCGAGTGCTCAAGGAGTCCCAGGCGCATCTGGAAACCCAGCAAGCCGAGCTTGAACAGACCAACGAGCAACTGTCCGAGCGCACCGACGCCCTGGATCGCAAGAACAGCGAGCTCAACCAGGCCCAGCAAGAGCTGCAAGCGCGCGCCGAAGACCTGCAGCGCTCGAGCAAGTACAAGTCCGAGTTCCTCGCCAACATGTCGCATGAGCTGCGCACGCCGCTCAACAGCTCGCTGATCCTGGCCAAGCTGTTGGCTGAGAATGGCGAAGGCAACCTCAGCGAGGAGCAGGTCAAGTTTGCCGATTCGATCTATTCGGCCGGCAACGACCTGCTCAACCTGATCAATGACATCCTCGACATCGCCAAGGTCGAGGCCGGCAAACTCGAAGTGCGCCCCGAGACCACTCAGGTCGAGCGTCTGGTCGAGGGCCTGCGCGGCATGTTCCAGCCGCTGGCAGCCGACAAGGGCCTGGACTTCCAGGTGCAACTCGAGCATCCGTTGCCGGCGACCCTGTTCACCGACCGCCAGCGCCTGGAGCAGATTCTCAAGAACCTGCTGTCCAACGCCATCAAGTTCACCGAGCGCGGCCAAGTCAGCATGACCATCAGCCAGCAGGCCGGACTAGGCATTGTGTTCGCCGTACGCGACAGCGGCATTGGCATTGCTGCCGATCAACAGCAAGCGATCTTCGGCGCCTTCCACCAGGTCGACGGCACCAGCAACCGCCGCTATGGCGGCACGGGCCTGGGTCTGTCGATCTCGCGCGACTTGGCGCACCTGCTCGGTGGCCAGATCAGTGTCGACAGTAGCCCCGGCCAAGGCAGCGTGTTCAGCCTGATCCTGCCCGAGCGCTATGAATCGGCCGCTGAGCAGGTCGAAGTGCAAACCCTGCGTCCGGCCGTGGATCAACTGCCGCCGGTGCCACAGGTGGCGGCGCCGGCGCCGGTGGCTCGGCATAGCTTTACCGACGATCGTGAGCTTGCGCCCTTTAGCAATCGCTGCATCCTGGTGATCGAAGACGAGCCGAATTTTGCCCGCATCCTGTTCGACCTGGCTCATGAGCTGGGCTACAGCTGCCTGGCCGCCCAGGGCGCCGACGAAGGCTTCCAGCTCGCCGCGCAGTACTTGCCGGACGCGATCCTGCTGGACATGCGCCTGCCCGATCACTCCGGGCTTACCGTGCTGCAGCGTCTCAAGGAACAAGCCAGCACCCGCCACATCCCGGTGCACATCATTTCGGTCGAAGACCGCATCGAAGCGGCCATGCACATGGGCGCAGTCGGCTATGCGGTCAAGCCCACCAGCCGCGAGCAGCTCAAGGAAGTCTTCGCCCGCCTGGAAGCCAAGCTGACCCAGAAACTCAAGCACATCCTGCTGGTCGAAGACGACGACCTGCAACGCGAGAGCATTGCCCGCCTGATCGGCGACGACGATATCGAGATCACCGCCGTGGCCATGGCCCAGGACGCCCTGGAGCTGCTGCGCGAGAACATCTATGACTGCATGATCATCGACCTGAAGCTGCCAGACATGCTTGGCAACGAGCTGCTCAAGCGCATGACCGCCGAAGATATCCGCAGCTTCCCGCCAGTGATCGTCTACACCGGGCGCAACCTCACCCGGGAAGAAGAGACCGACCTGCTCAAGTACTCGCGCTCGATCATCATCAAAGGCGCACGCTCGCCTGAGCGTCTGCTCGATGAGGTCACGCTGTTCTTGCACAAGGTCGAATCGCAGCTGTCCAACGAGCGCCAGCGCATGCTCAAGACCGCGCGTAGCCGCGACAAGGTGTTCGAGGGGCGCAAGATCCTCCTGGTCGATGACGATGTGCGTAATATCTTCGCCCTCACCAGTGCCCTGGAGCACAAGGGCGCCATCGTCGAGATTGGCCGCAACGGGCGCGAAGCGCTCGAGCAATTGGACAAACACGACGACATCGACCTGGTGCTGATGGATGTGATGATGCCGGAGATGGACGGCTACGAGGCGACCCGGCTGATCCGCCAGCAACCGCGCTGGCGCAAACTGCCGATCATCGCCGTGACCGCCAAGGCGATGAAGGACGACCAGCAGCGCTGCCTGCAAGCAGGCGCCAATGACTACCTGGCCAAACCGATCGATCTGGACCGACTGTTCTCCCTGATCCGCGTCTGGCTGCCGCAACTGGAGCGAATTTGACTAGCGAGCGCAACACCGACATCGAGATCCGGCTGCTGATCGAGGCGATCTACCTCAAGTACAGCTACGATTTTCGCAATTACTCCGGCGCTTCGATCAAGCGTCGGATCCTTCACGCCCTGCGCCAGTTCGACTGTCGCACGGTGTCGGCGCTGCAAGAACGGGTGCTGCACGACCCCGGCATGTTCATGCAGTTGCTGCAGTTCCTGACCATTCCGGTCAGCGAGATGTTTCGCGACCCCGGCCACTTCCTCGCCTTGCGCCAGGAAGTGGTGCCGCTGCTGCGCACCTGGCCCTCGATCAAGATCTGGATCGCCGGCTGCAGCACGGGCGAGGAGGTCTACTCCATGGCCATTCTGCTGCGTGAGGAAGGGCTGCTGGAGCGCACCATCCTCTACGCCACCGACATCAACCCGCACTCGCTGGAAAGGGCCAAGCAGGGCATCTACTCGATGCAGAGCATGCACGGCTACGAAGAGAACTACCGCAAGGCGGGCGGGCGGCGCGACTTCAATGAGTACTACACCGCCGCCTACGGCAACGCCATCATGGACAGCAGCCTGCGCGACAATGTCACCTTCGCTGACCACAGCCTTGCTACCGACAGCGTATTTTCCGAAACCCAGCTGGTGTCGTGCCGCAATGTGCTGATCTATTTCAACAAGGATCTGCAGGATCGCGCCTTGGGCCTGTTCCACGAATCTTTGTGCCACCGCGGCTTTTTGCTGCTCGGAAGCAAGGAGTCGGTAGACTTCTCCGCCTACAGCGACCGTTTCGAGGCGTTGGTCAAGCCCGAACGGATCTTTCGCAAATCATGAACGGCGTCGATGCGGTAGTCATCGGCGCCTCGGCCGGCGGTGTCGCTGCGCTGTTCAAAGTGCTTGGCGGGTTGCCACAGGGCTTTGCCATCCCGGTGCTGTGCGTGCTGCACCTGCCCGACGATCGCCACAGCCAGTTGGCCGAAGTGCTGCAGCGCAAGATTGGCCGTCCGGTGCGTGAGGCGCTGGACAAGGCGACGATCGAGCCGGGGCTGATCTATGTCGCAGGACCCGGTTATCACCTGTCGGTGGAGGGCGATTTGAGCCTGTCGCTGAGCCAGGAGGCGCCGGTGCATTTCTCCCGCCCGGCGATCGATTTTCTGTTCACCTCCGCGGCTGATGCCTACCGCGCGGGGCTACTTGGCGTGCTGCTGACCGGTGCCAACGAAGACGGCGCCCAGGGCCTTGCCTACATCAAACAATGCGGAGGCCGGACGGTGGTCCAGGACCCTGAAGACGCACAGGTCGCGCTGATGCCGGAGGCCGCGCTGGCCCTGCACAGCCCAGACCATATACTTTCTCTGAGCGGTATCGGGCAGTTGCTCGCTACCCTGGAAGATCGCGCATGCTAAGCCAAATCATCGCCAAACTGCTGATCGTCGACGACCTGCCGGAAAACCTCCTGGCCCTCGACGCCCTGATCCACGGCGAGGATCGTGAGGTGCATCAGGCGCAATCGGCCGAGCAGGCCTTGTCGCTGCTGCTCGAGCATGAGTTCGCCCTGGCCATTCTCGATGTGCAGATGCCGGGCATGAATGGCTTCGAGCTGGCCGAACTGATGCGTGGCACGGAAAAGACCAAGAACATCCCCATCGTCTTCGTCAGCGCCGCCGGGCGCGAAATGAATTACGCCTTCAAAGGCTACGAAAGCGGCGCGGTGGACTTTTTGCACAAGCCGCTCGATACCCTGGCGGTGAAGAGCAAGGTCTCGGTGTTCGTCGACCTGTATCGCCAGCGCAAAGTCCTCGATCGTCAATTGCAGGCGTTGGAGCGTAGCCGCCAGGAGCAAGAGCTGCTGCTCAGCCAGCTGCAGGTGGCCCGCGGCGAGCTGGAGCACGCGGTGCGTATGCGCGATGACTTCATGTCGATCGTCTCGCACGAAGTGCGCACCCCGCTCAACGGCCTGATCCTCGAAGCCCAACTGCGCAAAATGCACCTGGCGCGAGGCAATCTGGCGGCGTTCAGCGAGGACAAGCTGCAGGCCATGGTCGAGCGCGACGAGCGGCAGATCAACAGCCTGATCCGTCTGGTCGAAGACATGCTCGACGTCTCGCGCATCCGCACCGGCAAGTTGTCGCTGCGGCCCAAACCGTTCGATCTCGCCCAGCTGGTGCGCGGCCTGCTGGAGAATTTCGTCGCCCAGGCTAGCGCGCTGGACACGCGCATCGAGCTGGAACAGTGCGAGGCGTTGGCCGGCGAGTGGGATGAATTTCGGATTGAACAAGTGCTGGCCAACCTGTTGTCCAATGCCTTGCGCTACGGGCAACGACGACCGGTCAAGGTGCGGGTGTTCGCCCAGGACGGCATGGCCTGGGTGCAAGTCCAGGACCAGGGGATTGGCATCAACGCCGCCAACCAGCAGCGGATATTCCAGCAGTTCGAGCGGGTGGCGACCCAGCAGGCCAGCGGCGGCCTGGGCCTGGGGCTGTATATTTCCGAACAGATCGTCCAGGCCCATGGCGGGCGCATTCAGGTCGACAGCGAGGAGGGCAAGGGCTCGACATTCAGCGTGCTGCTGCCGCTGCCGGCGCTGTCGCAACAAACCGACCAGGCGCAGGCAACCTCTGCGTAAGCCTGGGGTCAGATGGCCAACTTATTGAATTTCAAGGCGTTGTCATGAGCGAAGATGCACAAGACGTGGTACTGGTGGTCGAGGATGAACCGGCGATTCGGATGATCCTGCGTGATTACCTGTCCGGTGAGGGTTACCACGTGCTGGTGGCCGAGGATGGCCAGCAGGCGTTTGACATTCTGGCGAGAAAACCGCACCTGGATCTGATCGTCACCGACTTTCGCTTGCCGGGCGGCATTTCTGGGGTGCAGATCGCCGAGCCTGCCGTGAAACTGCGACCGGATCTGAAGGTGATCTTCATCAGCGGTTATCCGGCGGAGATCCTCGAATCCGGCAGCCCGATCGCGCGCAAGGCACCGATTCTGGCCAAGCCGTTTGATCTGGATACCCTGCACGAGCAGATCCAGATGCTGCTGCGCTGATCTTTCAAGGCTTCATCGCACGGGCAGGCCGCTGCCGCCTTGCCCGCGATCAAGGCCCTATGGGCGAACCGTCACTGCTGGTAATCGCGCCCCTCGCGATCGAGCTGACGGATCAGTGCATCCCAATGGCGCTGAATGCCTTCTCCAAGCCCATCGGAAAAGCGTTTGGATTGCTCGTGCACCTTGGCAATCGCCGCCGCTGATGCGTGCAGCAACTGGGCATTGCCGCCCGCTTGCGCCGCCACCTGGATGTTGCAGGCACGTTCCAGCCCATGCAGTTCACGGAACGCGTGCTCGACGCTGATGCCGCCGGTCAGCAGGCCATGATTGCGCAGGATGAGAATGTTGCTCTGACCCAGATTGGCCACCAGGCGTTGCTGCTCATCCAGATCCAGCGCCACGCCTTCGTAGTCGTGATAGACCACGCGGCTGTAATAGGCCAAGCCATGCTGGGAAATCGGCAGCAAGCCGTGGCGCTGAGCCGACACCGCCGCACCATCGCGGGTATGGGTGTGCAGCACCGCTTTCAGATCCGGGCGAGCGCGGTGGATAGCACTGTGGATGACATAGCCGGCTTGGTTGATGCCCAGCCCCAGCGGATCATCGATGATGCTGCCATCGACGTCGACCTTGACCAGGTTGGAGGCGGTGATTTCGTCGAACAACAGGCCAAAGGCGTTGATCAAGAAGTGCTCGTCCGGCCCTGGCACGCGGGCCGAGAAGTGCGTGTAGATATGGTCGGTCCAGCGAAACAGCGCCGCCAGGCGATAGGCGGCGGCCAGCTTGACCCGCACCTCCCACTCCTGGTGGCTGACTCGCTGGCGCACCGAGCGGGTGGCGTCGGTGACGAAAGACAATGAACTCATGGCAATCTCCGCTAGAGGGGGGTTATGCACTGGCCGGTGCCAGCGCTGCACGACCAACCTGGCCGAGGACTACGTCGTCTTGTGGGGTGTGGATGCGGCTGCACAGCACGTCACGATAATGCCGCTCCAGCGGGTTACGCCGCGACAGCCCGGGGTTGCCAGCGGCTTCGATGGCCAGTTCGACAGCACTGATGGCGTTGCTGCTGACCAGGTGCTTGATCTGCCCGGCATGCCGCGCATCGACCTGCCCGGTCGCGGCAGCGTCGAGCAGGTTGCGGTTGGCGAACAGCAGGGTGTCGATACGCCCGAGCACCTCCTGAAAACGCCCTAGGCTTGCCAGCGGGGCGCCGAGGTTGCTGGGTGTGCGCGATAGCAGGAACTGCACCAGCCAGTCGCGTGCGGCCTGGGCCACGCCGTCGTAAAGCGCCGGCAGCAACACCGACATCCATAACTGGCCTTCGCCATCGAGCTCTGGGCGTGGCGCGCTGGCTGGGCTGACGTTGACCGCATGATCCAGTGGGATCAGTACATCGTCGAAGCGCACTTCATGGCTGCAGGTGGCGCGCATGCCCAAGTGGTCCCAGTCATCGATGATGCGGATACCGGGGCTGTCCTTGTGCACCAAAAAGCCGCCGATCAGTGGATCGCTGTCATCACTGCGCGCCCACACCAGGTACCAGGTCAGGCCGTGGCTGCCGGTGGAGTAGATCTTGCGCCCAGACAATCGCCAGCCATCAGCGGTGCGCCGCGCCACGGTCGCAGGCAGGCCACCGCGCGTCGGCGTGCCCAGATCTGGCTCGACCCGAAAGGCGTTGATCAGCGCGCCGTTGTCCACGGCATCGTGAGCCACCCGCAGGCGCAGGTGCTCAGGCCAGCGGCCTTGCTCTTGCAAGCGAACGTGTTGCAGATACTGCATCGCCAGGATCAGCGCAGTTGACGGGTCGCCCTTGCCGACGGCGGCGACCACCCGCCGCGCGGTAGCCAAGTCCGCACCGCCGCCGCCCAGGGCACTGGGTACGGTCAGCCCGAGCAGGCGGTATTGGTGCAGCAGGGCGAAATTGTCGTGAGGGAACTGACCACTGCGGTCATAGCGCTCGGCGTTGGCAGCCAGGGCTTGAGTAAGCTCGGCCAGGGCGCGATCGGAAGGTGGGTGACTCATGGGTATTCATCCCTGGAACACGGTAGATTTGTTAAGACCGTATTCGTCTGGATGAGAGCTGTAAAAGTCTTTTTGGTTCTATGCTAATTATTTGTTTTAAGAATTTAATTCATCCTACTTTATGCGTTTATTTCATTAGTTTGCTTGAGTGAAGCCTTGATCCGCAGCCAAGGGTACAGCGAGGCCTAGCTGCGCAACCGCGCTCCAGCAATTTCGCCAAACAGCTCCACCGGCTCCTGCAAATTGCCCAGGTAGCGCGGATGGAACAGCCACAGATCCACCTGCGGCTTGAAATCACTGACGTTTACCACCTCCAGCTGATCCCTGTGACGACTGGCCAACAGCAGCGGTTCAGGCACCAGCCCCAGGCCCTGGCCACTGGCGACCAGGCCCAACTGCAAGTCCGTGCCAAAGGTCTCCAGGTTGATCGACAGCGACAAACCCTGCTCGCTGAGCGCCCGTTGCAGACCTGCGCGGAACCCGCAACCATCAGGGTTGAGCACCCAGCCTCGGGTATAGCAGTCCTTGAGCTTGTAGTTGCGTTTGCTGGCACTGCCCTTGGCTGCGACCACGCGCAGGGGCATGCGCCCGATCGACTGGCTGGCGATGCCTTCGGGGAAGATCTTGCCGGGCGGGAACAGTGCGGCTGCCGCATCGAGCTCGCCGTTTTCCATGCGCGTGATCAAGCTGCTGCCCCAGCCGCTGCTGACCTGGGTGCGCAACACCGGATAGGCCTCGCGAATCTTCGCCAGGGCATCGAGCAAGACCACATCCCCCAAGGTTTGCGGTACGCCCAGGCGCAGGGTGCCGGAGGGTGCGCCATCATTGGCCACCAGCTCACGCAGGGCATCGATTTCACGCAGGATCGCCTTGCACTGCTCATACACCCGCAAGCCCATCGGCGTGGGTTTGAGGGGCTTGGTATTGCGGTCGAGCAGGGTGGCGCCCAGGTCTTGCTCGAAGTTCTGCAGGCGCCGCGTGATGGCCGGCTGGGTCAGTTGCAGGGCTTCGGCGGCAAGGTTGGTCGACTGGCAACGGATAACCGCCACGAAGGCGTCCATGTCATCGATTTTCATATTCGTCGCTCACATATTGAGGCGGGAAGACATACCTCTCAAGAATAATCTGCCTAGGCTCGGTTGTCACAGTTGGCGTACATCCGCAGGGCCCTTTCCATGGGCAAGCCCGCTTCCACAAGGGACAGCGTGGTTTGTGCGGTGAGGCGCGAGCGGGCCCCGCGATGCGCTACCAGCACCGCGATCAGCGCAAGGCACCCGCCAGAAACGGCGCCGTGCGGCTGTGCCGATGCTTGGCCACCGTCTCAGGCCTGCCGCTCACCACCACCTTGCCCCCCGCAGCCCCAGCTCCTGGGCCGATATCGATCACCCAGTCGCTCTGCGCCACCACCCGCATATCATGCTCGACCACCACCACCGTGTGCCCGGCATCGACCAGGCGGTTGAGTTGCACCAGCAGGCGATCGACATCTTGCGGATGCAGGCCATTGGTAGGTTCATCCAGCACATACAAGGTCGCGCCGCGTGCCGTGCGCTGCAACTCGGTGGCCAGCTTGATCCGTTGTGCCTCGCCGCCAGACAGCTCGGTAGCAGGCTGCCCCAGGCGCAGATAACCCAGGCCGATGTCCTGCAACACCTGCAAGCTGCGGCGGATACCGGGCTGTTCGGCGAATACCTCAAGGGCTTGGTCAACGGTCATCTGCAGCACCTGGGCGATGTTCATGTCCTGCCAGGTCACCGCCAGGGTTTCGGGGTTATAGCGTGCACCGTGGCAAGTGGGGCAGGGGGCGTAGACGCTGGGCATGAACAGCAACTCGACGCTGACAAAGCCTTCTCCCTCGCAGGTTTCGCAGCGACCTTTGGCGACATTGAACGAAAAGCGCCCGGCATCGAAACCTTGCGCCTTGGCCTGCTCGGTGGCCGCGAACAGCTTGCGCACGTGATCGAACAACCCGGTGTAGGTCGCCAGGTTGGAGCGCGGGGTGCGGCCGATCGGTTTCTGGTCAACCTTGACCAGGCGCTTGATCTGCTCCATCCCGGCCACGATCTGGCCAGTGCTGGTCGGCGGCGGTTCATCTTCCAGCCTCTGTTCTTCAGCTTCCTCAGGCTGCTGCGGCTGGCCCAGGTGGGCGCCGACCAGTTCCAGCAGTGCCTGGCTGACCAGGCTCGATTTGCCCGATCCGGAGATGCCGGTGACGGCGCTGAAACAGCCCAGTGGAAACTGTGCGCTGAGCGCATCGAGGTTGTTGCGGGTGATGCCTTCCAGGCGTAGCCAGGCGTGTGCCTGGCGAGGCTGATGTTGGCTGCTGGCCTGCTCTGCGAACAGGTAGGCGCGGGTGCGCGATGCCTGCACCTGGCGCAAGCCTTCGGGTGGCCCACTGTAGAGAATCTGCCCGCCATGCTCGCCAGCAGCCGGGCCGACATCGACCAGCCAGTCGGCCCGGCGCATGGTGTCCAGGTCATGCTCGACGACGAACACCGAGTTGCCGCTGGACTTGAGCCGCTGCAAGGCGGCATAGAGCGCTTGGCTATCGGCCGGATGCAGGCCGGCGGAAGGTTCGTCGAGCACGTAGATCACGCCGAACAGCTGCGAATTGAGCTGGGTGGCCAGGCGCAGGCGTTGCAGCTCACCGGAGGACAGCGTCGGCGTGCTGCGTTCCAGCGCTAGGTAACCCAGGCCCAAGTCGATGAGGGTGTCGATGCGCTCTAGCAACTCAGCGGCGATGCGTTGCGCGGCCAGGCGCTTTTCCAGTGACAGGTTGGGTGTGTGGCGCACATCCGGGCCGCCGCTGTGCGCAGGCTCACCCTTGGCCGCGCGTTGTTGGCGGGCGGCGCGGGTTTGTTGGTGGGTGAGCGTTTCTGAGGTTTGTTCAGGCTGCTGCAGATAGTCGGCTGCGGCAACGTGCCTGAGCACCTTGGCCAGCTCTTGCAGCGGCATCTGTGACAGCTCGGCGATATCCAGGCCGGCGAAGGTCACGGTCAGTGCCTCGCGCTTGAGGCGTTTGCCTGCGCACAGCGGGCAGGGGCTGGGGCGCATGAACTGAGAGACACGCTTGCGCATCTGCGCGCTTTGCGACTGCATGAAAGTGTGCAGCACGTAGCGCCGGGCGCCGCTGAAGGTGCCCTGGTAGCTGGGTTCTAGCTTGCGCTTGAGTGCAGCGCGGGTTTGCGCTGGGGTCAGGCCGGCATAAACCGGTACGGTCGGCGTTTCTTCCGTGAACAGAATCCAGTCGCGCTGCTCCTGGGGCAGATCGCGCCAGGGGATATCCACGTCGTAGCCCAGGGTCACCAGGATGTCGCGCAGGTTCTGCCCTTGCCAGGCCATCGGCCAGGCTGCGACTGCGCGTTCACGTATGGTCAGCGAAGGGTCCGGGACCATGCTCGCTTCGGTCACCTCGTAGACCCGGCCCAGGCCGTGACATTCGGAGCAGGCACCCTGCGGGGTGTTGGGCGAAAAGTCCTCGGCGTAGAGCATCGGTTGCTCGGCCGGATAGCTGCCGGCACGCGAGTAGAGCATGCGGATCGAGCTTGAAAGGGTGGTGACACTGCCCACCGAGGAGCGGGCGCTGGGCGTGCCGCGTTGCTGCTGCAAGGCCACCGCGGGCGGCAGGCCTTCGATGGCGTCGACATCCGGTACGCCAACCTGGTCGATCAGGCGCCTGGCGTACGGCGCGACGGACTCGAAGTAGCGGCGCTGGGCTTCGGCGTAGAGCGTCGAGAAGGCCAGCGAGGATTTGCCCGAGCCGGACACCCCGGTGAACACCACCAGCGCGTCGCGGGGGATGTCGACGTCTACGTTCTGCAGATTGTGCTCGCGGGCGCCACGCACCCTGACGAAGCCGGAATGTTGCGGCATGCGGCAGTCCTGTTGCGTAAAGATTCTACCTTAGCGTGTTTGCCGAGATCTTGGGACTACAGCCCTCAGCATGATCCTGTAGGAGCTGGCTTGTCGGGGCGCCGAACCGCTGCGATGGGCCGCAAGTCGGCCCCCTAAATCGCAAGCCAACAGATTTTCTACAGGCTGCAAGTACTATTGATCACTGCTGCTGATCCCAACCAAGGTGTAGGCTGAGCCTCACATCACCGCAGACTTCGCGTAAAAGCCAGGAGACCCTATGTCAGTAGAAAAAGTAGCTATCGTAACCGCCGGCGGCAGCGGCATGGGCGCCGCTGCCGCCAAGCGCCTGGCCGCCGATGGCTTCAAGGTGGCCATCCTGTCTTCGTCCGGCAAAGGTGAAGCGCTGGCCCAGGAGCTGGGCGGCATTGGCGTCACCGGCAGTAACCAGTCCAACGCAGACCTGCAGCGTCTGGTCGACGCGGTCATGGAAAAATGGGGCCGGATCGATGTGTTGGTCAACAGCGCCGGTCACGGCCCGCGTGCACCGATCCTGGAAATCAGCGACGAAGACTGGCACCTGGGCATGGAAACCTACCTGCTCAATGTCATTCGCCCGAGTCGCTTGGTCACGCCGATCATGCAAGCCCAGAAAGGCGGGGTAATCATCAATATTTCCACCGCCTGGGCGTTCGAGCCGAGCGAGTTGTTCCCTACTTCGGCGGTGTTCCGTTCAGGCTTGGCAGCCTTCAGCAAAATCTTCGCCGACAACTTTGCCGGCGATAACGTGCGCATCAACAATGTATTGCCCGGCTGGATCGACAGCCTGCCGGCCACTGAGCAGCGGCGCGACAGTGTTCCGCTCAAGCGCTATGGCACCAGCGAGGAAATCGCTGCCACCATCGCCTTCCTGGCCAGCGAAGGGGCGGCCTACATCACCGGGCAGAACATCCGCGTCGATGGCGGGGTGACCCGCAGCGTTTGATGACCAGGCGCGCCCCACGCCGTGCGATCGGCGGCCGGGCGCGCCCATTGGGCAGCACTGTCAAAGCGCTGGGTTACTGGACGTTGTTCAGCTTGATCACATCACCGGAAACCTTGGTGGTGTAGCCATTCAGGACCCAGGCCCAGAACCACTTTTCCTGCACTTGGGTATTGATCAGCGCATCGCCGCCCTTGGCCTTGATCGCCGCGTCCTGTGCACGGACAAAGCGGCTGTTCTGACGGATCGGGATAAGGCCGAACAGCATCAGGCCGGTGGCGCTGGCTTCACTGTGACCCAGTACGGTGTACTGGCTGCTGTCATAGTGGGCCGATTTGATCGGGGCACCGGTGCAACCTGCCAGAACCAGGCCGAATGCGCATGCGGCTACAACTTTACTGAGGTACTTCACTGAACAGCTCCATGGTCCAAAGGCCGGGATCCAATTCCCGGGGGGCGACACTCTAGCCGGCCGATCAACCACTGGTAAAGCTGGGCGTTTTGCCCGCAAGGCGTGGCCGAGCGTGTCTAGGGCGTGCCGTTGCGACCATGCAGGCGAAAACCGGGTCGCTCGCTGAGCCGCTCATAATAGGCCTCGACTGATGGCAACGGCGGGTGGGCAAAAGGTGTTGCGAACCAGCGGTGGACCGACAAGCCGATGGGAATGTCGGCCAGTGAAAAGGCGTCGCCGGCCACGTAAGCCCCTGTTGCTTCGAGCTGCTGGTCGAGTATCTGCATGTAGTTGGACCATTGCGCCAAGCCAGCGGCAAGCGCCTGGCCATCCTGATGCGCAGGCGATTGCCTGACCAATGACATGAAGGCATAGCTCCAGGAACGGTTCAGATCGGAGGCCTGCCAATCGATCCATTGATCCACGCGTGCCCTGGCCCTGGCTTCGGCCGGATAGAGCGCGCTCTGGCCATCACGTGTGGCCAGGTAGCGGATGATGCTGTTCGATTCCCACAGGGTGAAGTCGCCATCCTGGATAACCGGAACCATGGCATTGGGGTTCAGCGCCAGAAACTCAGGCAGCGCTGTCGGTTTGAAGCCCGCGCCCCAGTCCTCTCGTTCAAAGCCGATGTTCATTTCCGCGCAGGCCCATAGCACCTTGCGCACGTTGATCGAGGCCGCTCTGCCCAGTATCCGTAACATGTGGTAGTCCTTGTCTGGCGGGAAATCAATCGTCTATGACAGTAGTACAGCGGTCAACCCGTCACCGCCCCGGTTCATGAATTGGGCAACTCGAAGCCGGCGATAGCACGGCCAACGTTCACCGCCTGCGCCCGCAGCACCCGCATCAGGTGCAGCGCCGCTTGCGACGGTGGCTCGAAGCGCGAATAGACGAAGCTGATATCGAAGTAGATTTCCTCGGCCAGTGGCACCACCGTCAAGCCGCTGTCTTGCGCCACGAACTCATCGATGATGCTCAGGCCCATGCCTTGCTTGACCAACGCCACCGCCTCGACGGCGTTGGTGAACGATAGCAGCGAGTGCAGGTGCAAACCGTGGTGCTCGATCTGTTGCGCGAGCAGTTGGCCAAACGGCATGTCGGGCCTGAACAGCAGCAGTGGCTGCCCCTCAAGCTGTTGCAGCGACAGCACTGGCTGCTGCGCCAGCGGGTGGTCGCCAGCCATCACCACCACCATGCGCCCGCGCATGAATGCCTGCGAATGCAGATGGTCATGCACGACCGGCAAGGCGGCGATCGACAGGTCGACTTTCTTCGACAGGATCTGGTTGGGCATCTCGTTCATCAACGAGGTCTGCCACTCGATGTTCAGTGACGGCGACTCAAGCTTGAGCTGCGCCAGCGCCGTGGGGAGGACCACCGTCGACAATGACGCGCTGCACGACAGGCGCAGGTTGCGCTGTGAGCCAGAACCTAGTGACAGCGCGCACTCGTTGACCGCCAACGCTGCCTGATAGACCCGCTCGACCTCGCGAAACAGGATCTGTGCCTCGCCAGTGGGCACCAGCCGATTGTTGATTCGCTCGAACAAGCGGTAAGCCAGGCGGCCCTCGATGTAGCCGATCAACTTGCTCACCGCAGGCTGGGAGACATACAGCATTTTCGCCGCCGCGCTGATCGACCCGGTCAGCATTACCGCGCGAAACACCTCCATATGGCGCAGCTTGAACACCATCGTGCTGGACGCTGCAGCTTCTCTGCCGGGGAGCATGGTCATTACCTTTGGTTATGGTTTTCGCCATCTGTGTATGAGCGTTAGTACATCGCCGGCAGTATCGTTAGCCCAAGCCCGCCGCCGTGTCGGCGAACAATAACAAGATCTGCAAAACGCTGCAGTGGCCTTGCCGCTCTGAGCTACGCAGGCCCTTTAGGAGCGGGCTTGCCCGCGAATACGATTCTAGATTCACTGACGTATTCGCGGGCAAGTCCGCTCCTACAGGGGGCGCGTTAACTCAGCAATGGATGGTCGTGCCAGGGGAGAGCCGCGTGAACATCTTTGACGAGCCCAAGATCGATTGCCATAACCATTTGTTTGATCCAGCGCGATTTCCTTATCACCCCGCGGCACCCTATGCCCCCTCCGGCCAGGAGGTCGCAACGTTCGAGCAATTTAGCCTGCTGATGGATGCCTACGGTGTGCGTCACGCCCTGCTGGTCGGGCCGAACAGTGGCTATCACACCGACAACCGCTGCCTGTTGCACGCGTTGGCAGCTGGCCATGGGCGCTTGCGCGGCGTGGCGGTGGTCGAGCCTGACATCGGCATCGATCAGCTGGCGGCGCTACAGCAGCAGGGCGTGGTCGGGGTGGCGTTCAATCCTGCGCTCTACGGGGTTGAGGTCATGCAGGGTGCACAAGCCTGTTTGGGCAAGCTTGCCGAGCTGGGCATGTTCGCCCAAGTGCAGGTTTGTGAAGACCAGTTGCTGCACCTGCAAGGACTGCTTGAGCGCAACCCGGTACGTGTGCTGATCGACCATTGTGGCCGCCCGGATGTGCGCGCTGGCCTGCAACAGTCGGGCTTTCAGGCGTTGCTCAAGCTGGCGAGCTGCGGGCGGGTCAGTGTCAAGTTGTCCGGTATGCAGAAATTCGCCGCCAGCGAGGATCTGCTTGGGCAGAGCAGGGCCTACGTGCAGGCCTTGATCGCCGCCTTTGGGGCCGATGCCTGCGTCTGGGGTTCTGACTGGCCCTTCATTCGGCAACGTTCGCGGGTCGATTACGGCCCGCTGCTGAAACTGGCAGAGCAGCTGATGCCCGACCCGCAGCTGCGCCGCAAGATCATGTGGGACACCCCACGACGTTTGTTCGGTTTTAGCTGACGCGCGCAAGCGGATGCTTCCCCAGGGGGTTGCCTGGGCATTGATGACATACCAATAACAAGAGACCCGACATCATGAACTCTGAGCAAAAGATCGGTTTGGCGGTGTTCGACACCCCAGCTCAGCAACATGCCAAGACCCGTACCCGTTTCATGATTCTGGCGCTGATCTCCGGCGGCACCATGATCAATTACCTGGACCGCAGCGTGATGGGCATCGCCGCGCCCAGCATCAGCGCCGACCTGGGCCTGAATGCGGCCATGATGGGGCTGATTTTCTCGGCATTTTCCTGGACCTACGCCGCCGCGCAGATCCCCGGTGGCATCCTCATCGATCGCCTTGGCACCAAGCTCACCTACTGGCTGGCGCTGACATTGTGGTCGTTGTTCACCGGCTTGCAGGGCTTGGCCCAGGGCTTTTTGTCACTGCTTGGCTTTCGCTTTCTGGTGGGCATCACCGAAGCGCCGTGCTTTCCCACTAACAGCCGGGTGGTTGCCACCTGGTTCCCGCAGAGCGAACGGGCCCGGGCGACCAGCATCTATACCTTCGCCGAGTACATTGGCCTGGCCTTCCTCACGCCGCTGCTGTTCTGGGTATTGCATGCCTATGGCTGGCGCTTCCTGCTGATGGCGGTCGGTTTGCTGGGCATCCTCTATGGCTTGGTATGGTGGCGCAAATACCACGAACCACACCAGTCGAGCACAGCCAACCAGGCCGAGCTTGATTACATCGAGCAGGGCGGCGGGGTGGTCGATGGTGGTCAGAAGGCCCACGTGTTCCAGTGGTCGCAGATCCCGGCGCTGCTCAAGCATCGCAACATGCTCGGCATTTGCCTGGGGCAGTTCGCCTGCAATTCGACCAACGTGTTTTTCCTCACCTGGTTCCCGACCTACCTGGTCACCGAGCGGCACATGCCCTGGCTGAAAGTCGGTTGGATCGCGGTACTGCCGTTCATTGCCGCGTCGCTGGGGACGCTGGTCGGCGGCTGGCTATCGGATGCCTTGCTGCGTCGTGGCTACTCGCTCAACGTTGCCCGCAAGCTGCCGGTAATCGCTGGCCTGCTGACCGCTTCGGTGATCGTTTTGGCCAACTATGTCGAGTCGGACGCCTTGGTCATCGCCATCCTCTGCATCGCCTACTTCGCCCAAGGCATGTCGGCGCTGGCCTGGATGATCGTTTCCGACATCGCCCCCAAGGGCCTGCTGGGTTTGAGCGGCGGCCTGTTCAATTTGTTCGCCAATGCCGCCGGCATCGTCACCCCGTTGACCATCGGCATCATCGTCAGCGCCACCGGCTCGTTCGTCTGGGCCTTGGCGTTCGTTTCCACCATCACCGGGCTGGGTGCGCTGTGTTACCTGTTCATGGTCAGCGACCTGCGTCGCCTGCCCGAAATCCCGTGTGTCGAGAAAGGAGCAAAGCAATGAGCCAGTACCTGGAAGGGCAGGCTGCAATCATCACCGGCGGTATGCGTGGCATTGGCCTGGCGATCGCCCGGCGCTTGCACGCGGCGGGCGCGCGTATCGTCATCTGGGACTTGGCAGTGGAGGGCTGGGACAGTGTCGGAAACGGCTTTGAGCCGGCGCTACGCCAGGCCGTCGATGTCTCGTCGTTGTCCTCGGTGCAGGCGGCGTTCGCCGAAGTGCTCGAGCGCCTGGGGCAGGTCGATATCCTGGTCAACAACGCCGGCATCAATGGCCCGGTGGTGCCTTCGTGGGAGTACCCGGCGGATGCCTGGGACAAGGTCATCGCCATCGACTTGAACGGCGTGTTCTATTGCTGTCGCACCGCCATCGCGCACATGCGTGAGCGCGGCTATGGACGCATCGTCAACATAGCCTCGATGGCTGGCAAGGAGGGCGTTCAGTACATCTCGGCGTACTCGGCGGCCAAGGCTGGGGTGATCGCCTTCACCAAAGCCGCAGCCAAGGAGCTGGCCCAGGATGGCGTGCTGCTCAACTGCGTGGCGCCGGCCATGGTCGAGACGCCGTTGATGGCCGAGATGACCCAAGCGCACATTGATGCGAGCAAGGCCAAGATCCCCATGGGGCGCTTCCTCAAAGCCGAAGAGATCGCCAACATGGTGACTTGGATCGCGGGGCCGGAATGCAGCTTTACCACAGGCTTTGTCTTCGATCTGAGCGGGGGTAGGGCGACTTATTGAGGCCGCTGTTTGCTTCACGGGACACTGCGGTTGTGCGTGCCATGCGACGCCAAGCGTGGCAGCAGGTAATCGAGCAGGGCCCTGACCTTAGGCAGGCTCTCGCGGCTCTTGAGCCATACCAGGTTCATCGGCAAGCCATCGGTGGCCAGCTGTGGCAGCACCTCGACCAGCGCGCCTGAATCGAGGTGGCGCTGCGTGAGCCAGGTCGGCAGCTGGCCGATGCCATGCCCAGCCAGCACTGCCGCGACTTCCCCTTCACCATCGCCAACGGCAATGCGCGCCTGCACCGTTCGGCGCTCCATCTCGCCCGGCTGGCGCCCTTTGAAATACCAGGGGCTGACCAGCCCGTCCGCCTGGCCGTAGCCCACGCAGTGGTGTGCATCCAGATCGCGCTCGCTGCGGGGGACGCCATGGCGCTCAAGGTAGGCGGGCGCTGCGCAAAAAATCAGCCGTTGCGCGCCGAAGTAGCGATGGCCGAGGTTCGCCGGCCACGCATCCGGCCCGCCTATGCGCACGACGATATCGATGCCTTCGTGAACCGGATCGACGAACCGGTCCGAGAACGAAATGTGCGGCTGCAGCAACGGGTGCAAGCCAATGAAATCGAGGATCAGCGGCAGCACGTGCATCCTGCCGTAGGAGGCCGGCAGGTCGATCCGCACTTTGCCGTGCGGCTCATTGCCCGCGCTGACCAGCGCGTGCTCGACCTCTTCCAAATCTGCCAGTACCGCAGTGCAGGTGCGATAGAACGCGGTGCCTGCTTCTGTCAGTGACAGCTTGCGGGTGGTGCGGTTGAACAGGCGCACGCCCAGTCTGCCTTCCAGACGCGCGACACTTTTACTGACCGCTGAACTGGTCAGGTTGAGCCGCTCTGCTGCTGCGGTAAAGCTGCCAAGGTCAGCAGTCGCGACGAATACGTCGATGCCCTTGAGCCGTTCAGACGAGTACATGCCACGCTCCAATTGATGAATCAAATTCCATTCACTTGAGAAATCTTTGCGCAGATAACCGAAGATTTCTTCAATAGGCTAACCCACACGCAGTATTACTCACTACCTGTGGAGACCTTTCGTGAGCCTGTTCAGCGCATTTCAACTCGGCGATACCGTACTTCGAAACCGCTTCGTCATGGCCCCGATGACCCGTTCGCGTTCACCGGGCGATGTCGCCAATGCACTAACCGCGCTGTACTACACCCAGCGCGCCAGCACCGGCTTGATCGTGTCCGAGGGCACGCCGATCTCGCGCGAGGGCCAGGGTTACTTGTTCAACCCAGGTATCTACACCCCTGAACAGATCGCCGGCTGGCGCCTGGTGACTGATTCGGTACACAGCGTTGGCGGCAAGATCTTCGCCCAGCTGTGGCACGTTGGGCGGGTGTCGCACACCTCGATCCAGGAAGGTGGCAAGGCACCGGTCAGTTCAACCAGCAAAACGGCTGAGGGCGCGTTCGCCTTTGGCTATGCCGACAACGGCGAGCCAGGTTTCGTCTCGACCTCGCAACCACAAGCGCTGTCGAGCGAAGCGGTCGGCCGGGTGGTGCGCGATTTTGCCCAGGCTGCGGCTAATGCGATTGAAGCGGGCTTTGACGGCGTGGAAATTCATGGCGCCAACGGTTACCTGCTGGAGCAGTTCCTCAACCCCAAGGTTAATGACCGCACTGATCAGTACGGCGCGCAGAACCTGGATAACCGCCTGCGTTTCGTCTTCGAAGTGGTCGACGCCGTGTGCCAGCGTATTGGCGCCGGGCGCGTGGGTATTCGTTTCTCGCCGTACGGGCAGTTGATGGACATGCCGCTGTACGATGAGATCGACCAGACCTACAGCGCGCTGTGTGCCGGCTTGGGCGAGCGCGGCATTGCCTATGTCCATGTGATGGACCAGACCCACTTCTTCCTGCGTGCCGAAACGGCCGTAGCGCGCGAAGATGCGCTCAAGGCGTTGCTGGTCAGTTGCCGCAAAGGCCTCAAGTCGACCCGCTTGATTCTGGCCGGTGACCTTACCCTGCAACGTGCGCAAGCGCTGGTGGCGTCGGGGCTGATCGACCTGGCTGGGTTTGGCCAGCCATTCATTGCCAATCCGGATCTGGTTGCACGGCTGGAAAATGGCTGGCCGCTGGCGGTGGCGAACAAGGACACCTACTACGGTGGTGGCGCAGAAGGCTACATCGACTATCCGCCATATCTGGGCTGAGGACGGCGTTTCAGGGGCCTACCGTTGTGCTGCTGGAGTGGTTGTCTGGGCTGGCCCCATCGCGGGGCAAGCCCGCTCCTACGCAGGCGGCGCCACACCGGTGGGAGCGGGCTTGTCCCGCGATAGGGCCACAGCAGGCGGCGTGTTCGTGTGTACTCAGGCAAAACGGTCCCAGGTTGGGACATCTGGGGCGACTTCACGCCAGAGCAACCTCTAGGGCACGAAGAAGGGCCACTCGCGGTCGCGGAGGCTGGCCGGCATCTGGCGATTCTGGGTACATGCGCCGCATTCTTGGGTCAGCCAGCGGATGAGCGGATGGGCGAACCGCAGTGCTCAATGCTCAAATCACCCGCGCACTGTGCAACGCCTCCAGCGCCTCACCGCGCAACCGTGCCAGGCGCTCGTCGCGGCGGTCGCGTGGGTAGTCGAGTTTGACCCGCAACTCGCGGCACACCGTACCTGGGCGATTGCCAATCACCAGCACCCGATCACTCAGGTACAGCGCCTCGTCCACATCGTGGGTTACCACCAGCAAGGCAATCCGGTGCCGACGGGCCAGGTCCAGGAGCAAGTCTTGGAGCTTGAAGCGGGTAAAGGCATCGACTGCGCTGAACGGTTCATCCAGCAACAGCAACTGCGGTTGCCCGTACAGCCCGCGGGCGATCGCTACCCGTTGCGCCATGCCGCCTGACAAGGCCTTGGGCAGGGCAGCGGCAAAGCCATCCAGGCCGACCTCTTCGATCAGCCCCGCCACACGGGCGCGGTCATAGCCTTGGTCTTGGCTAAAGCCGATGTTTTCGGCCACGCTCAGCCAGGGCATCAATCGCGGTTCCTGGAAGACGAAACCGACCTGCTCGGGCCGGCTGTGCAGTACGCCGGTAAAGTCCTGATCGAGTTGTGCCACCAATCTGAGGAGGGTGCTCTTGCCGCAGCCGCTAGGGCCGAGCAGGCTGACGATTTCACCCGGTTGCAGTTGTAGCTGGACTTGCCCCAGCACTTGGGTCGCACCGAACGCTTTGCCTTCCACCTGCAGGTCAAGCAGCGGTTCAACGGGCGGGGCTGGCTCGGCAATGCGCAGAGGTTGGTTCATGCTTCAGACTCCTGTATCCGTACCGTCGAACGTGTCGCGCCAGGTCAGCCAACGCTGTTCCAGGCTGGCCAGCAGGCCATCGCTGAGCTTGCCCAGCAGCGCCAGGACAATGATCGCCGCCAGTACCAGATCTGGTCGTGAGGTTTCCCGGCCATCGCTGAGCAGGTAGCCAAGGCCACGGGTCGCGGCAATCAGCTCGGCGGCAACCAGGAACATCCAGCTCAGGCTCAGTGCGCTGCGCAAACCGGTGAATACGCCCGGTAGGGCGGCCGGCAGCAAAATACGTCGGGCCAGCCGCAACGGGCTGAAGCCATACATGCGCCCAACCTCAACCAGCTTGCGATCGATATTGCGGATCGCTGCCACGCCATTGAGGTACACCGGAAAAAACGCGCCAATGGCAATCAATGTGACTTTCGAGGTTTCGCCAATCCCCAGCCACAGCAGCAACAGCGGCACCCAGGCCAGGCTGGGAATCGCTCTCAGGCTGGCAAAGGTGGGCTCAAGCCAGGCTTCGGCCTCGCGGCTAAGGCCAACCCAGGCGGCAAACAGTAGCCCAAGTGCCGCACCGATGGCGAAGCCGGCCAATACCCGAGACAGGCTGGCACCGATGTGTTTCCACAACGCACCATCGGCCAGGTGCAGCAGGGTCTGGGCCACTTCGCTCGGAGCCGGCATCTGGTAGGCGGCGATCCAACCAAGGCGCACCACAGCTTCGAGCAGCAGGATGATCAGCACCGGCAGGGCCAGGCCCTTGGCTCGGCGCCGCCAACGGCTCGGTTGCACGGCAGGCGCAATTACCCCCGGCGCCAGGGTCTTGCTGGAGGTGCTCATCACTGGATGCTGGCCTTGGCGAAGGATGGATCGATCAGTTGGTCGATCACCTGATTGACGTCAACACCACGCTTGACCAAGGCTTCGGACACCAGAATGGGGGCTGCTGCCTTGGAGGCGCTGATGTCCTGATCAGTCAGTTGCGGCGCGGAAAGGTCGGTCCGCGACAGCTGCAGTTTGGCCACATCCAGCGGCAACTTGGACTCATCGGCCAACAGCTTGGCGAACTCATCAGGGTGGGCGATGGCCCAGTGGCGCGCCTGTTCGTAGGCTTTGATCACTGTGGCGATAGTCTGTGGGTGTTGCTGGGCGAACGTGTCGGTGACGCTGACCACGCCATAGCTGTTGAAGTCTTTGTTGCGATAGAGCAGGCGCGAACCGGCTTGAAGTTCGCTGGCGGCCATGTGCGGGTCCAGGCCTGCCCAGGCGTCGACGTCGCCTTTTTCCAAAGCGGTGCGCCCGTCCGGGTGTTGTAGGTGCAGCAGTTCGACGTCGTCCTTCTCGATGCCGGCCTTGGCCAGGGCGCGCAGGGTGAACAGGTACGGATCAGTGCCCTTGGTGGCAGCGATCTTTTTACCTTTGAGCGCTTCGAGGTTTTGTAACGGCGAGTCTTTGCTGACTACCAGTGCAGTCCATTCGGCGCGGCTGTAGACGTACACCGACTTGATCGGGCTGCCGTTGGCGCGGGCCAGCACGGCCGAGAGGCTGGCCGACGAGCCGAAGTCGGCGCCGCCGCTGTTGAGATACTCCAGCGAGCGGTTGCTGCCTTGGCTGAACACCCAGCTCACTTTCGAGTCGGGCAGGGCTTTTTCCAGCCAACCGAAATGCTTCAGGACCAGGCTCACGGGTGAGTAGTAGGCGTAGTCCAGGCGCACTTCCTTGGGGGCGGTTTCAGCCTGGGCGCTGGGGTTCAGCGCCAGCGCGAACAAGCCAGCGGCGGCCAGGGTCTTGAGGGCGTGGGGAAGGGACAGGGCGAGGGGGGGCAGGCGCATCGGCAAGATCCAAACAGTCGAAGAGGATCAACACCGATTGCATGGGGCATGCCATTCGGCCATCTCCCAGCTGGACGGGGCTCGGCGGCGGGGTAGGGAGCAACTGACTGTGGCGTGAGGCGCAGTCTGTTGATTCGCTGTTGCCTGGCCAACAGTGTGTGCGGCTGCATGCCTGCCGCCACGCGACTGTGCATTAGGTACTGTGAGGGCCCGCTGGCGGCCGGCGGATTCTGGTCCAGACTGGTTGAACTCCCCTGTCATTGATGACGTAGGCTCGCACATGATCGAGCGCCGCCCCGGGCGGTTGTGGTTGCTGCTGCTGTGTTGGGTGTTGACGCCCAAGCTGGCCCTGGCAGCCGACGACTGTCGACACCTGACCGCCACAGGCAATCCTGAATATCCCCCCTATCTGTGGCGTGACCCAGACAACCCAGAGCAGCTGATCGGCGCCAATGCCGACTTGCTCAAGCACATGGCCAAAACGCTTGGGCTTCAGGTGCAGGTGGTCTATAGCGGCCCCTGGTCACGAGCCCAGGAAGATGTGCGCACCGGCAGCATCGACATGATGGCCGGCTACTTCATCACCCAAGCCCGTCAACAGACCATGGACTTCATCAAGCCCGCGTTTCTCTCGACCCCCAGCGTGGTCTGGGTGCGCCAGGGTGAAGGCTTTGCCTATCACGGCTGGGCCGACCTCAAAGGGCGCAATGGCGGCACCTTGGTCAACAACAGCCATGGCCAGGCCTTCGACGACTACGCCAAGGCCAACCTCAAGCTCGAAGCGGTGCCCAGCGCCAGCCAGGCGTTCCAGAAATTGGTGCACAAGCGCAACGACTACCTGATCTATGAGCACTATCCAGGCATGGCGCTGGCGCAGTCATTGGGCCTGGGCAAGCGGTTGCAGGTCCTGGACCCGGCGGTTTCCAGTGAGGGATTGTACCTGGCGCTGTCGCAGGCATCGCCCTGCAACCAGCCACGGCTGCGCGAGCAGCTGGCGCAGAAGATGACAGAGATCGTCGCCAGCGACTTACCCCAGCAATGGCTGCAGCGAAATCTGCAATTGTGGCAGCGCCAGCAGCCGCCGCGAGTCGAGCCCCAGCACTGAACTCAACCGATCCCCGCTTGATTTCGCCGCAGGCACTCTGCTTCGGCATCGGCGCGCAAGTTGAAGGTTGGCTTGAGCCTCATTTTCTCAACGTTGTCGTAGAGGTCGAAGCCGGTGCACAGGCCCGAGTAGAAACGCACACCTCGCTCAAGGTATGGCTTTTCCATAGGCATAGCCGGAACTACAACGAAACGCGGTCGCATGTTAAGTGCCTCCCCAGGCAATTGAATTAACTATTAGCTTCGGACATGCAAGCTCGCAAGAAGGCTCATGCTGGGGCGACCGACGGTATTATTCTGTTTCGCTCTAAGCTTGAGCGGTTGGCAATGGTCGCCGAATGCCGTCGAGCAGCAACTGCACCGCGGCCAACCCTTGCTCAAGTCGCTCAGGTTGGTCAGCGCCATTGGCAATCCACAATGCGGTTTCCGCCAAGGCGCCTTGAATCATCGATGCCAAGGCTTGGGGGGCGGTAGCGACGACGATGTGGTCGGCCATCAAGCCTTCGAGCAGCACCTGCAAAGAACCCACGCAGTGCAACTGTGCCGCTGGCGTGGGGGCGCCAAGCACGGCGCGTGCATCACGTAGCACGATGCGTTGAATTTCAGGTTCGCGGGCCATCTCAAGGTAGGCGCGACAACGGCTGCTGAACCCGGCCCAAGGGTCTTGGGCGTGGTCCGATATGGCTTGCAGGCGGGCGTCCATCTCGGCGTCGATGTGCCCGACCACTGCTTGGAACAAGCCCTTTTTATCGCCGAAATGATGATACAGCGCACCACGGGTCAGGCCGGCTTGGGCGGTCAGGTCATCCAGTGAGACCTCGCTATAACCCTGCTCGCTAAATACCCGGCGTGCGGTTTCGATGAGTAGGGCGCGGGTCTGTTCCATCTGCGCGCGGGTGCGTCTGACCATGCTGTCTCCTGGGTGAAAGGCTTTACATACGATCCGTATGATAATAGAGTTTTTAAACATACGGTGTGTATGTATAACTCGGCCTAGCGTTTCGGGCACTCTCGATAAGGATCATCGGGCATGGCAAATCCATACCGCGAGTTGTTTCAAGTGCCGGGCGCCAAGGGCTTTACCCTGGCCGGGCTGTTGGCCCGTCTGCCATTGCCCATGACCGGCATCGGCATCATCACCATGCTGTCGCAACTGCGCGGCAGTTATGCGCTGGCCGGCGCGGTGTCGGCCACTTTTGTGCTGACCTATGCAGTACTCTCGCCACAGGTTTCACGCTTGGTTGATCAACACGGCCAGCGGCGGGTATTGCCGCTGGCCGCTGCGCTGAGCGTGCTGGGGATTTTGCTGCTGCTGACTTGCAGCTATTGGCAGGCGCCGGTCTGGGCGCTGCTGGCCAGCGCGGCGTTGGCCGGCTGCATGCCGAGCATGTCGGCCATGGTGCGCGCGCGCTGGACGGCGCTGTATCGCGGCCAGGCCAATCTCCAGACGGCCTACGCGTTAGAGACGGTCCTCGATGAAGTGACCTTCATCGCCGGCCCGCCGTTGTCGGTCGGTTTCAGTGTGGTGCTGTTTGCCCAAGCAGGGCCGCTGGTTGCCGCCCTGTTGTTGGCCATCGGCGTGTTCGCGCTGGTAGCCCAGGTGGGTACTGAGCCAGCGCTACAGCCAAGGGCGGCGACAGCACAGCGGCAAGCCTCGGTCTTGCGTCTTGGCGGTGTGCAGCTGTTGGCGCTGTTGATGGTCGCCATGGGGGTGATCGTAGGCACTGTCGACATCGTCAGTGTGGCCTTCGCCGAGCAGCAGGGCAGGCCGGCTGCGGCCAGCCTGGTGTTGTCGTGTTACGCCATGGGCTCGTGCGCGGCTGGGCTGGTGTTCGGTGCACTCAAGCTGCAATCGCCGTTGCCCAGATTGCTTTTGCTCGGTGGGTTGGCCACGGCGGTGACCACCTTGCCCTTGTTATGGGCGGGGAACATCGCGGGCCTGGCCGTGGCTGTACTGGTTGCAGGGGTGTTTTTTGCCCCGACCATGATCGTGGCGATGTCGCTGGTCGAACGCATCGTGCCTGACAGCCAACTGACCGAGGGCATGACCTGGTTGTTGGCGGGGCTGAATGTCGGCGTGGCGTTCGGCGCGGCGGGGGCGGGGCAGATGGTGGATCTGCGGGGCGCCAATGCCGGTTTTCAGCTGGCGTTGGCGGCGGGCGCGGCGGTTTTTCTGGTGGCGCTTTTAGGCTATCGGCAGATGCGAGGGCAGGTGGCGCGGTGCGCGTGACAGTGAGCGAAGGGGCGCAGTTATCTTGTGTGGCAATGCCGGCCTCATCGCGGGCAAGCCCACTCCTACAGGATCGTGTGCGCTACAACGGCTGTGATCGGCTCGGACACTGTGGGAGCGGGCTTGCCCGCGAAGAAGCCAGCGCGGTGGCTCAGCGGCTTTGCAGCAGCGCGCAGGTTTTGTCGAGTGCCATCTTGGCCCGCTCGAAGGCGCTGACGCCTTGTTCGAGCAACTGCCGGGTGGGGATCTCAAGGCTCAGCGCGATGGCCTCAGGCAGGGCGCTCAACAACCCGTGCAGGTCGCAATCGCCGTCGCCGGGGAAGCGCCGTTCATTACGTGCCTGGCGCAGGATCTCATCCATGTCATCCGGGCGTGGGCCGGCCACATCGCACAACTGCGCATAGCGAAAGCGATGCGGCTGTTGTGCTACGGCGCTTGCCAGCTGCGCCAGTGACGAGCCGGAGCGATCGAAGTGAAAGGCGTCGACCAGTACCCCGGCGTTGCTGCGCCCGGCGCGTTCGACAATTTGCAAGGCCTGGGCCAGATCGCGGGCGTCGGTCCAGGGCATGAACTCCAGGTGCGGGTAAATGCCAAAAGGCTTGGCCAGATCGCACAGCGCGGCGAAGTTCTCCGTCAGCCGCTGTTCATTGGCATCGTTGCCCGCGACCAGCAGTCCGCTCGCGCCAAACTCGGCGCCGACTTCGAGCAGGGCGCGAAAATCTGCCACTTGCGTGTCTGCCTTCAAGCGCAGGATTTCCACGTCCAACACCTTCACTCCGGTGTCGCTCAGGCGCTGGTGGGTCTGGCGGCGTAAGCCGGCATCGGCCATCAACGGGAAGTGCTGCTCCTGCGCGGTTGCCGGCTCCAGGCGCAAGCCTACGTGACTGTACCCGGCGCGGGCGGCGACCTCGACCATGTCAGGTGGGGACAGCTCCAGGACGGTCAGGGCAGCCAGGGAAAATACGCGATCGCTCATGCTCGACTCTCGTTCTCGGTTCGCAGAAATGCGCTTCGCCCGCGCCCTGCCAGGAGGTGCCAGGAGCGGTTGTCTTTTTAGTTAGAACTGAGTTCCAGTTTCAAATCAAGGGAAAAAACCCTTCGCCGGATAAATGCCAGTTTCGGCCGTTTTTTGCGTTCGGTAACCGCACTCATACTGCACTTGGCGGATTGACTTGCAGCCGTTTCGCCCAGCAAAAACGGGCTAATTGACACTGCGGGCGAAACTGGAATAGTTTTCCAGTCACTTCGAAAAACCCTCTGCCAGTCAATCCGCGGCGCCCTCTGCGCCAAGCAGGAGACCGTTATGCCAAGCGCTGTGAGTAACACCGAATCAACTTACGCAGGCTTGCTCGAGCGTGGCTTGGCGATCCTCGAAATGCTCGCCAGCAGCGCTCAAGGCATCGCCCTTAGCGACATCTCGGACACCTTGCATATACCCCGCAGCGCTACCCACCGGCTGTTGAACACCCTGTGTGAAAACGGCTACGTGCGTCAGCAACAGGAGCGTGGCACCTATGTGCTGACTTCCAAGCTGCAGGTGCTGGCGTTCACCCACCTGGGCGCCGATGGCACGGTCGATGCGGTGCAGCCGGTGCTCAATCGCCTGGCCGCCGAGGTGGGCGAGCTGGTGCGTCTATCGGTGGTGGACGAGGACTGCTTGACCTGGGTGGCCCGCGCCCAAGGCGCGCGCGCCGGGCTGCGCTATGACCCTGATATGGGCATGGAAGCCAAGCTCTCCTGCTCGGCCAGTGGCTACGCGTGGCTGGCGACCCTGGATAACCAGCGCGCGTTGGCACTGGTTGAGCAGCAGGGTTTTGGTCGAGCTGAACACTACGGTCCTAACGCGCCCCAGAGCGTAGAAACGCTGCTGCCGAGAATCGAATCGGCGCGTACCTTGGGCTATGCGCTGGCGATTCAGACTTTCGCCGATTGGATGGCGGCTATCGCCGTGCCGCTGTTGCATCCGCGCAGTGGCAAGGCGATTGGCGTGCTCAGCGTTGCTGGGCCGGTGTTTCGCCTTGGCGAAGCGCGGTTGCACCAGATCGCCCCGGCGTTGCTCGCGGCAGTCGCCGAAATCCAGCAGTTGATTCCTGGCTCGCCCGCCCTGATGAGCCCAGGGCTTGCGGCCATCAACGCCCAACAGGGGACTCAAGCGTGAAGCGTCTGGAGTGTGACTTGCTGGTGATCGGCTCGGGCGCCTCGGGCTTGGCCGCAGCGGTAACCGCTGCTCACCAGGGGCTTAAGGTCATCGTGGTGGAAAAGCACGCAACGTTCGGCGGCGCCAGCGCCTGGTCGGGTGGCTGGCTGTGGGTGCCTGGCAACCCGTTGGCCAAGCGCGCCGGCATCGATGAAGACCCGCAGCAGCCGCGCACTTACCTCAAGCACGAATTGGGCGCGCGCTACGATGCTGAGCGAATCGATGCATTTCTCGACAATGCACCGCGCATGGTGGCGTTCTTCGAGCAGCACACCTGCGTGAAATGGCTCGATGGCAATGCCATTCCCGATATCCATGGCAACGTACCGGGCGCAGCGCTGCAGGGGCATCAGGTGATCGCAGCGCCTTATGACGCCAGGCAGATGGGTACGCTGATTCGCCGTATGCGCAAGACCCTGCGCGAGACATCATTCCTGGGTATGCCGATCATGGCCGGCGCCGACCTGGCGGCGTTTCTGAGCATGACCCGTTCGTTCAAAGCGTTCCTGCACGTGAGCAAACGCTTGATCAGGCACCTGCGCGATCTGGTCGTGCATGGCCGCGCCATGCACCTGGTCAACGGCGTAGCGCTGGTGGGGCGCCTGGCCAAGTCAGCGGTCGACCTGGGCGTGGAGCTGATCGAATCCGCGCCGGCGCGCCAACTGATTTTCGAACAAGGCCGGGTGCTGGGCGCGCTGGTCGACAGCCCGGACGGCCCACTTCACATCCATGCCAGCAAGGGTGTGGTGCTGGCGGCGGGCGGCTTTGCCAACGACAAGGCACGGCGCCAGGCCCTGTTCCCACGCACCTTTGCAGCGAACGATCATCTTGCCTTGCCGCCAGAAGAATGCTGCGGTGATGGCATCAGCCTGGGCGAGTCAGTCGGTGCGGTGCTAGAGCTCGACGTCGCCTCGCCAGCGGCGTGGGCGCCGGTTTCGCTGGTACGCCACGCCGATGGCAGCAGCGGACATTTCCCGCACATCATCGACCGGGCCAAACCCGGCCTGATCGGCGTGCTGTCCACCGGCAAGCGTTTCGTCAATGAGGCCGACGGCTACTACGACTACACCGCGGCCATGGTCGCCGCAGCTCCGGCGGATGAAGAGGTGGCCTCGTGGCTGATCTGCGATCACCGCTTCCAGCGCCGCTTCGGCCTGGGCTATTCCCGCCCGTTCCCGCTGCCGGTTGGGCCGGCTGTGCGCAGCGGCTATTTGCAGCGCGCAGACAGCATTGAAGCCCTGGCCAAGGCCTGTGGCATCGATCCGCCAGGGTTGCTAGAAACCGTGCGCGACTTCAACACCCATGCGCGCAAAGGTGAAGACCCGCAATTTGGCCGCGGTTCGACGCCGTACAACCGCAAGCAGGGTGATCCGCTGGTTACCGAGGGCAACCCCTGTGTGGCGCCTATCGAGCACCCTCCGTTCTACGCGGTAAAAGTGCGGCCCGGCAGCTTTGGCACCTTCGCGGGTCTAAAAACCAACGGCCATGCGCAAGTGCTGGATCGCACCTCAGCGCCCATCGCCGGCCTCTATGCCGTGGGCACCGACATGGCCAGTGTCATGGGCGGCTTCTATCCCTCCGGCGGGATCAACCTGGGGCCGGCGATGACCTTCGGTTATATCGCCGGGCGGCATGCTGCGGGGGTGCACCACAGCCGGTAGTGGTCTCGCACGTGTGTGTAGGCTATTGGCGCTGGCGCGACAAGCAATTAGAATCACTCGCATTCATGTTTCCACTCCCTAGTGTGCCAACGAATGCCTGACTCTGCCGCGGCACCCCAAGCGTCCCTCAGCACCCTCTATCGCGACCACCGCAGCTGGCTGGAAAGCTGGCTGCGCAGGCGCTTGGGCGACAGCTGGGAGGCTGCCGACCTGGCTCAGGACACCTTCGTCCGGGTGCTGGCCGCCCAGCACACGCAAACCCTGCCGAGTCTACGTGAGCCGCGGGCCTATCTGCTGACCGTGGGCAAGCGGCTACTGGTCAATCATTACCAGCGCCGTAGTCTTGAGCGAGCTTACCTGGAAGCGCTGGCCAACCTGCCGCAGGCGCTAGCGCCGTCGCCGGAACAGCGCTGGTTGCTGCTGGAGACCTTGCACGCGCTGGATGAACTGCTCGATGGCCTGCCACGCGCGGTGCGCCAGGCGTTTCTTTGGTCGCAACTCGAAGGTGTCGACTACAGCACCATCGGCGAGCGTCTGGGCGTCTCCGAACGTACCGTCAAACGCTACATGGCCAAGGCCTACGAGCATTGCCTGCTGGTGGACCTGTGAGCGCCCAGGTCGATGCCCAGGCGCGCCAACTGGCTCGTGAAGCCGCGCACTGGCTGACCCTGTGCGATGCCGGCGAGCTGGACGCCGAGCGGGCTGCGGCGCTGGCGCAATGGCGTGGCCGCAGTACTGCACATGAGGCGCTTTGGCAAAAAGCTGCGGCGCTGCGCCAGCGTTTTGCCGCAGTGCCTGCGCCGCTGGCGGTGGCCTGCCTTGACCGCCCACAGCTGGATCGACGCAAGCTGCTCGCCCAGGCGTTGGCCCTGGGCGCGCTGGCGCCGTTGGCCTGGCTCGGCTACCAGCAGTTGCCCATGCAGCGCTGGCGCGCCGACCTGCGCACGGCCACTGGCGAACGGCGCACCTTGCAGTTGGCCGATGGCAGTCGGCTGCAGCTCAATACTGCCAGTGCGGTCAACCTCGAGATCATCGAAGGGCTTGCCCGCGTGCAACTGCTGGAGGGCGAAATCGCCCTCGACAGCGTTGGCCCTGTGCAGGTGAGCCTGCCGCAAGGCTTGGCAGTGGCTACTCGCGCGAGCTTCTGTGTAAGGCTGCAAGCACAGGGCTGCCTGGTGTCGGTTAGCCAGGGGCACGTCAGCTTGCAGCCGCTGCGCGGCGCGCCGGTGCAACTTCACAGCGGGCAGCAGGCGTTGTTGTCGAGCAGCGGGGTAGGCCCGACGCGAGCTTTCGATGCGCTGTTGCCGGGTTGGCGCCAAGGCCTGTTGATCGTCGACAACCAGCCGTTAGGCGACTTTTTGCGGGAGCTGGACCGCTACCGACCCGGCCTGCTGCGGTGGGACCCGCTGCTCGAGCGCCTGGCGGTGACCGGCACCTTCCAACTGGACGACAGCGAACGCATCCTCGCCCTGCTGGCCGCCAGCCTGCCGCTCGAGGTGCATTACCGCAGCCGTTATTGGGTGTCGCTGACGCCGCGCAAAAAAATTGCCTGACGCCTGTCCCCTTTTTCCGACTCGCTTGTCATCAGTGGCATCACTCCTCCAACAAGAGCGCTTCGGATGTCCCTCAAGCCCATGCTTCGCCCTTTGAACGCGCAACTGCTGCGCGCCGGTCTCGTGTTCGTCCTCGGCTTGCCTGGCGCAGGCTGGGCAGAGGATGCGCCGCGGCGTAGTTATCAGATTGCGGCGGGCAGCCTGAGCAATGCCTTGACCCGCTTTGCCGGCCAGGCCGGGGTCAGTTTGTCGGTGGACCCGGCGCTGGTGGCCGGGCGCAGCAGCGCCGGGTTGCAGGGCGAGTTTGCCGTGGAGGAGGGCTTCAATGCACTGCTGCGCGGCTCGGGCCTGATGCTGGTCGCGGCGGGTGCGGGCAGCTATACCCTGGCCCGCGAAGCGCTGCAGGATGACCCTGCGCATGTGCTGCCCAGCACCACCATCAATGGCCAGGGCCTGGGTGCTGGCGACGATGCCTATGCCGGCGGGCAGGTCTCACGGCGCGGCAAGCTGGGCATGTTGGGCGAGCGTGATTTCATGGAAACCCCGTTCAGCATGACCTCGTACACCAGCGAGGTGCTGCAGAACCAGCAGGCCAGGACCCTGGCCGACGCTGTGGCCAACGACCCCTCGGTGCGCACCACCAACCCCTCTGGTGGGCGCTTCGAGCAATTCTCGGTGCGTGGATTCAGCCTGTACAACAGTGACGTTGCCTACGGTGGCCTGTATGGCGTGCTGCCGACCTATTCGATCGACATGGAGATGGTCGAGCGGGTCGATATTCTCAAAGGCCCCGGCGCCTTGCTTGGTGGCCTGGCGCCCAATGGCAGTGTCGGCGGTGGGGTCAACATCGAACCCAAGCGCGCCGGCGACGCGCCGCTGACCGAGTTCACCGCGCTGTACGCCTCGACTGGCCAAGGGGGCGGCCATATCGACATCGGCCGCCGCTTCGGCCCAGAGCAGCGCTTTGGCCTGCGTTTCAACGGCGTGCGCCAGGCGGGCGATACCGAGTGGGATCATCAGTCCGTCGAGCGCGAGGCGTCGGTGCTCGGTTTCGATGTTCGCGGGGAGCGAGCCCGGCTGTCGTTGGATGTTGGCCATCAGCAGCGCGATGTCGACGGCACGATGGAACGCGTCAGCTTGAATGCAGGGGTGAAAGTGCCGGATGCCGAGGACGTTCACAGTAACTTCGCCCAGCCATGGACCTATTCGCGGGCCAAGGACACCTTCGGCGCCTTGCGGGGCGAGTTCGATGTCAACGACAACTTCATGCTCTACGGCGCGCTGGGTGCGCGCAAGGGCGACTATGACTTTCTGCGCCACGCCGTGCAGTTGGTCAACGATGCCGGGCGCTTCACCGTTAGCCCCAGGACCTTCCAGCGCGAAGAGGAGGTGGTCACCGGCACTGTCGGTGTGCGCAGCTGGTTCAACACGGGTGCCGTGGGCCATACCGTGAACCTCAGCCTCAATCGCTTCGACATGACCTTCGACAACAGCGGGGCTCGCTACCGCAATGGCGTGAGCAATCTGTTCGACCCGGTGACCCTGCCCGCGCCGGGCACGCCGACCCGCGCCGATAATCCGACACACACCGAGACTGTGCTTTCCAGCCTGGCCTTGGCCGATACCTTGAGCTTTGCCGATGATAGCGTGCTGCTAACCCTCGGCGCCCGCCTGCAACGGGTGGAGGTGAACAGCTCCGAGCCTGGCGAACAAGACCAGGTCTACGATGAGCGCGCCACCTCGCCGGCGCTGGGGTTGGTCTGGCGCACCAGCGAGCAACTGTCGCTGTACCTCAACTATATGGAAGGCCTGACCCAAGGCCAGCAGGCACCGGAGACGGCAGCCAACTACGGCAAGGTATTTGCGCCTTATCGCAGCAAGCAGGTCGAGCTCGGCGCCAAGTACGACCTGGGCAGCTTCGGCGCTACGCTCAGCCTGTTTCGCATCGACAAGCCGTCCTACTACACCGACAGCCAGAACAACCTGCGCGCCGACGGCGAGCAGCGCAACCAGGGCCTGGAGCTCAATGTGTTCGGTGAGCCGCTAGCCGGGGTGCGGCTGTTGGGCGGCGCGATGTTGCTCGACGCCAAACAGACCCGCACCGCTGAGGGCCGCTTCGACGGCAATCGCGCCATTGGTGCGCCCGTGGTCAATGCCAACCTGGGCGTTGAGTGGGATTTGCCCTACGTCCAAGGCCTGACCCTCAGTGCGCGGGCGATCCACACCAGCAGCCAGTACCTGGATGCGGCCAACCAGCAGAAAGCCGAGGCCTGGCAGCGCTACGACCTGGGCGCGCGCTATGCGCTCAAGTTGGGCGACAAGGATGTGACCCTGCGCGCCAGCGTCGAAAACGTGTTGGACAAGGCCTACTGGGCCTCGGCCAACGTTCCGGAGGGCACCGCCACCGGCCTGACCCTGTCCACGCCCATGACCTGGCTGGTATCGGCCACCGTCGGCTTCTGAGTCAGCCAGCGCATGGGTTAAGTGTTTCAGACTGTAGCTCGATGGAATCGCGGCACAGCGTTGCAGTCTCACTGCTAACGCTTGCGGCGATCATGCCCAACGCCATTTCAGCCATGGAGAAGACTGATGAAAACCCTGTTGATGACTGCATTGCTCGCCAGCGCAGGCCTGGCCCAGGCGGCACAAACCGTAGAACTCAAGCTCGCCGGAGCCGATGGCCCGGGTAAGTCGATTGGCACCGTGAGCATCGAGCAGAGCAAGTATGGCGCGGTGCTCACCCCCGACCTCAAGGACCTGCCGCCAGGCGTGCATGGCTTTCACCTGCATCAAAACGCCTCCTGCGCGCCGGCAGAAGAAAATGGCAAGGCGGTTGCCGCAGGTGCAGCGGGCGGCCACTGGGATCCAGACGCAACCAATGCGCACAAGGGGCCGTACGATGACAGCGGCCATCGCGGTGACCTACCGGCGCTGTATGTCGGCGCCGATGGCAAGGCCACCTACCCGGTGCTGGCGCCGCGACTGAAGCTTGCCGATTTCAAGGGCCATGCGCTGATGGTGCATGCCGGCGGCGACAACCATAGTGACCATCCGGAAAAACTCGGTGGAGGTGGCGCGCGGGTTGCCTGCGGTGTCGTCGAGTAAAGGCAAGGGGCCGCATTAGCGGCCCGTTTTTTTTCAGGCTTGTAGCACGCGGAAGCCGTGGGTGCCATCGCGCTCCAGTTGCGCGATCAGGCCGAACTCCCAATCCAAGTAGCCCTGCATGGCTTCACGCGGGTTATCGGTGCCTTCATAGGGGCGGCGATAGCGATCGGTGCGGGGCACGGCCAGATGGCTTTCGCCGGTTTCCAACGCCAACCCTGCGCTGATCCAGCGGGCGGTGCCGCCTTCGAGTAGATAGACCGGCTTTTGCGTCAGTGCTTGCAGGTCGACCGCAGCGAAGCGCGCCAGCAGGCTGCTGCCGCAGGTCAGTACATAGCGCTCGGCGACCGGCAGTTGCTCCAGCGCTGCCGGCAGTTGGGCGCGGATGGCCCAATGGGCGCCGGGGATGTGCCGCTTGACGTAGTTGGCACTGGTGGTGAAGTCGAGCACCACGGTGCCTGGCTGCTCAAGCCAGCTGGCCAGCTGGTCGACGCCAATCTCGTTGACCTGGGGCAGGTCAGGCAAGGGCGCTTGCCAATCGCCGCGCTCGCTCAAATCGGCTGGGCGAAGGTCATCGAGCACAGCCACCTGCCAACCCAGCTGCGCCAGCCACGAGGCGCTCATGTTGGCGCGCACGCCGTCATCGTCGAGCAACACGATCCGCGCCCCACGCACGCTGGCGACATGATCGGTTTCCTGCACCAACTGGCCACCTGGCACCGAGCGGCTGCCGGGCAGGTGGCCAGCTGCATATTCCTCTGGGGTACGCACGTCGAACAGGTAGGTGGTGCGCGCGGTTCCAGCCTGCCAGTTGTGCAAGCCCTGCAGGTCGAGGCGCAGCACGCCCGCCTTGTCAGCCACCTGGCGGGCTTGCTGCGCCGCGTTGCGGCGGGTGCTATCGCTCACTTCGCTGAACTGCCGCGCTTGACCGTGGGCCAGTTGTTGCCCGGCCAGGGTCCAGCCGATGGTGCCATTGCGCAGGGCGGCTACCGGGTTGGGGATGCCGGCATTGAGCAGGGATTGGGTGCCAATGATGCTGCGCGTGCGCCCTGCGCAGTTGACGATGACCTGGGTGTTGGGGTTGGGCGCCAGCTCAGCGACGCGCAACACCAGCTCTGCTCCCGGCACACTGATGCCACCAGGAATGCTCATGGTCTGGTACTCATCGAAGCGGCGGGCGTCGAGCACCACCACATCGGCCTTGGCATCGAGCAGTGCCTGGACCTCTTCGGCGCCCAGCGACGGCGTGTGCCGAACGCTCTCTACCAGTTCGCCAAAGGCCTTGCTCGGCACGTTGACGTCACGAAACAGCTCACCACCAGCCTCGCTCCAGCCGGCCAGGCCGCCTTCGAGCAGGGCGACATCGCTGTAGCCGAGCGTCCGCAGGCGCTTTGCAGCGATGGCGGCCAGCCCTTCGCCGTCGTCGTAGAGGGTAATGGCAGTATCGCGGCGCGGCACGCGGGCGTAGATCTCCAGCTCCAGCTTCGACAGCGGGATGTTGGCGGCGAACAGCGGGTGGTGTTGGGCGAACGGATCCTCTTCGCGCACGTCGATCAGCGCCAGCTCTTCGAAGGCCAGCAACGCACGGCGGATATCAGGGTAACTGCGGGTAGTGATTGTGCTCATGGGGCGAAATTCTCTTTGGACAGGTCCCAGATATTGGGCAGTTGGCTATTGCAATAGCCGGAAATGAAGGCTTTCTCGCTGCCGTCCACGGCGTACACCGCACGCTGCACCGCACCGATGTTGGCGCCGTAGACGTGGATGCTGATCGACACTTGGTCGGCGAAGGCATTGCTCACCTGGTGGATGTCGCCAATGCGCGGCGAGACCGCTTCTACCTGGCCTGGGTCCAGGCGAATCGGCGCACCCACAGCTACCAGGGGGCCTTGTTCGCTTTGGGCAAAACCCTGGGAGTACTCGGCGCCGCGTAGCATGCCGATCAGCCCCCAAACCCGATGGTCGTGGATCGGCGTGCGCTGCCCCGGCCCCCAGACGAAGCTGACTACCGAGAAGCGCTGGCGCGAATCGCAATGCAGCAAGTATTGCTGGTAACGGTCCGGGTCAGGCTGGGCCAGCGCCTCGGGCAGCCAGTCGTCGTGGGCGACCAGGCTGCGCAGCAAGCTTTGGCCCTGGTCGAGCAGGGTGGCTTCGTCGGGGTGTTGTTCGAGCAGCTCGGAGAGGGCGCCGATGAACTGACGCAGGCGCTCCAGGCGTAACGGTTGGCTCATGGTTCAGGCTCGCTCTGACGGTTGAAGGTAACCCTAGCAAACCCGCTTGATATTCTCAAAATGCAAAATGTGCATAAGCTAATATGCAAATACTGCATTTACAGCGAGGTGATTTTGTTCTGAAATCTATGCATGTCGAATGCATGAGGTTATGCCTAAAACGAATTTCACAAGGTAACAGCAAGTCGATAACTTATAAGCATTCGATTATTTAGATTTAAAAAGCATATCTCTCTTTCGCCAAGGTAAGGTCCTTCCCATGAGCGTTCAATTCATCGGCATGATTGGCCATCGGCTGTCTTCGGAGATCCTCGCCCCGCAAGGGCCGATCTTCGACAAGGCCTACATCACCCAGTCTGCGCGCATCCACGAGCAGGCCGGCTTTGACCGCATTCTGGTCGGCTACTGGTCGGATCAGCCAGACGGCTTCTTGGTCACCGCGCTAGCGGGGCAGGCGACTTCGCGTATTCACTTCCTGTTGGCCCATCGCCCAGGGTTCGTCGCGCCGACCTTGGCCGCACGCAAGCTGGCGACGCTTGAGCACTTGCTCGATGGTCGCTTGGCGGTGCATGTGATCAGCGGTGGTAACGACGTCGAGCAGCGCAAGGATGGCGACTACCTGGAGCATGATCAACGCTACGCGCGCACCGACGAGTTCCTCGATGTGGTGCGCAAGGTTTGGACCAGTGAAGCGCCGTTCGATCACGCCGGCACTCACTACCAGGCGCAGAACGCCTTCTCGGCGATCAAGCCGCTGCAACAGCCTCACTTGCCGATCTACTTCGGCGGCTCGTCCTCCGCCGCCCTGGCGGTGGCCGGCAAGCACGCCGATGTGTTCGCCCTGTGGGGCGAGTCGCTGGAGCAGACCGCCGAGACCATCGCTGCGGTGCGCGAGCAGGCTGCGCAGCATGGCCGCGAGGTGCAGTTCAGCGTGTCGTTCCGGCCGATCATTGCCGCCACCGAGGAGGCCGCCTGGGCCAAGGCCGAAACCATCCTTGGCCAGGCGCGCCAGCGCATCGAGCAGGCCGGGCCGGTGATTGCCAACAAACCGCAGAGCGTCGGCGCCCAGCGCCTGCTCGAGACCGTGGCCAAGGGCGATCGGGTCGATGAGCGGCTGTGGACCGGCATCGCCGGATTGGTCGGGGGTGGGCACAACTCCACGGCGCTGGTCGGCACGCCGGAACAGGTGGCTGATGCCTTGCTCGCCTATTACCAGCTGGGCGTCAGCACCTTCCTGATCCGCGGCTTCGATCCGCTTACCGATGCCGAGGAATATGGCCGCGAGCTGATTCCGCTGACCCGCGCCAAAGTCGCTGCACGCAACGCCTGAACCCTTCTTCTAATCGATAGCGACGAGACCGCACGCGCGGATCGCCACCTGCTGTGTCGCAAGCGGCACCTGGAGACGAACGTGCGTTACCTGAAAACCTGGGCCGCCGCTGTGCTGGCCACCACCCTGAGTGTCAGCGCCGCCGCGCAGACCCTGGTCGTCGGCGATCAGAGCTTCAATGCCCGCGCCGTGATGGAAGCGGCCGGGGTGCTCGACGACCTGCCGTATACCCTGGAATGGAAGCAGTTCACCGCAGGCTCGCCGGTGGCCGAGGCGCTCAACGTCGGCAGCCTCGATATCGGCCTGCTGGGCGATGCGCCGCCGCTGTTTCTCGGTGCTCTGGGCGCGCCGATCAAAGTGATTGCAGTGACCCGGCAGAACCTTGGCGGGGTGGCCATCCTGGCGCGCAAGGACTCCTCGATCCACAGCCTGCAAGACCTGCGCGGCAAACGTGCGGCGATCTGGAAAGGTTCGTGGAGCCAGCAGCTATTGTTCAGCGCGCTGGACAAAGCCGGCGTACCGCGTGACTCGCTGGAGCTGCGCTACCTCAGCGCGCTGGACGCCTCGCACGCGCTCGATGGCGGCTCGGTGGATGTGATTGCCACCTGGGAGCCCTATGTCACCCAGCAGGAGCGCCAGGGCGCGCGGGTGCTGGCGACCGCCGAAGGGCTGATCCCGGCGCAGAGCTTCGTGGTCGCCAATGCCAAGGCAGTCGACAGCAAGCGGGCGCAGATCAACGATTTTCTTCAACGGATGAAAAAGGCCCGTGACTGGACCTTGAAGGATCCGGTCAACACCGAAGCCTATGCCGATGCCTGGGCCAAGCGCACCCGCGCCGACCGCGATATTGCCCGGGTCTGGTTCGCCCGTGCGCGCACTGAGCTAGCACCACTTAGCCCACAGGTGATCGTCGATGCGCAGAAGACCGTGGACTTCTTCGCAGGCCTTGGGCTGATCAAGGCCTATCCAGCGGCCGACCTGTTTGACAGCTCGTTTGCCGCCGCACTGCAACCGGCCACCGCGCAGGCCAAGCCATGAACAGCCTGCGCCTGGGGCTTGGCGACGCCCGTGAGGTGATCGCCGGTGGCCTGTTTTTGTCCTTCGCCACGCTCGGCGTGGTGCTGGCCAGCGATTATCCGCTGGGCTCGGCCATGCGCATGGGCGCAGGTTACTTTCCATTGCTGGTATCGGCGGTCTTGGGCGTGCTGGGCGTAGCCCTGCTGCTGCGCGGGTTGACCGTGCGCGTCGAGGCGCAGGCAGCCGACCGGCTCTTCAGTTGGCGGCCGGGGCTGTTGGTCAGCGGCAGCATCCTGGCCTTTGCCTGGTTGCTGCCAAGCCTGGGCCTGGCCCTGGCAACGCTGCTGATGACCGTGCTCAGCGGCCTGGCCCGACGCCAGGCGCGTGTCGGCGAGCTGGCGCTGCTGGGCCTGGCGCTGGGTGCGTTCAGCGTACTGGTGTTCGCCTACGGCCTGGGCTTGAACCTGCCCGTGCTGCCGACTTGAGATACCGATATGGAACTGCTTAACCACCTCGGCCTGGGCTTTGAGGCCGCCTTTACCCTGAACAACCTGCTGTACTGCCTGATTGGCGTCACCCTCGGCACCCTGGTCGGGGTTTTGCCGGGCCTGGGGCCGGTGGCGACCATCGCCATGTTGCTGCCGATCACCTATGGCCTGAGCCCCGCAGCGGCGCTGATCATGCTGGCGGGGATCTACTACGGCGCCCAGTACGGCGGTTCGACCACGGCCATTCTGGTCAACCTGCCGGGCGAGTCGTCGTCGGTGGTGACGTGCCTGGACGGCCACGCCATGGCTCGTCAGGGCAGGGCCGGGGCGGCCTTGGCGATTGCCGCGATCGGCTCGTTCGTGGCCGGCAGCCTGGCGATCCTGTTGCTGGCGGCGGCGGCCACGCCGTTGGCCGCCTTCGCCTTGAAATTCGGCCCAGCCGAGTACTTCTCGCTGATGCTACTGGGGTTGGTCGCGGCCATCGTGCTGGCCCAGGGCGATTTGCTCAAGGCCTTGGCCATGACCATCCTCGGCCTGCTGCTAGGGCTGGTGGGTAGCGACGTCAATTCGGGAGTGGAGCGCTTTACCTTCGGCCTGCCGCAATTGTCTGACGGCATCAGTTTCGTGGTGATCTCCATGGGCCTGTTCGGCATCGCCGAGATCATCTTCAACCTTGAGCGCGAACAGGCCGGCAGCAGCCAGGTTGCCGCGGTTGGCCGCCTGTTGCCGAGCCGCGACGACTATCGACGCTCGTGGAAGCCGATCCTGCGCGGTACTGGCTTGGGCGCGCTGCTGGGGATCTTGCCGGGGGGTGGCGCCATGCTCGGCGCGTTCGCTGCCTACCTGGTGGAAAAGCGCCTGGCCAAGGATCCGTCGCGTTTCGGCCAAGGCGCCATCGAAGGCGTCGCCGCGCCAGAGTCGGCCAACAACGCCGGTGCCCAGACCTCGTTCATTCCGATGCTGGTGATGGGCCTGCCCTCCAACGCGGTGATGGCGCTGATGGCGGGGGCGATGATGATCCACGGCATCGTTCCCGGCCCGCAAGTGATCGACGAGCGCCCAGAGCTGTTCTGGGGGCTGGTGGTGAGCATGTGGATCGGCAACCTGTTGCTGCTGGTACTCAACCTGCCGTTGGTGGGCATTTGGGTGCGGCTGCTGCGGGTGCCGTACCGGTTGCTGTATCCGGCGATTTTACTGTTCTGCTGCATCGGCGTGTACAGCCTCAACAACAGCCTGTTCGACGTGGTGCTGAGCATGGCCTTCGGCCTGCTGGGGTATCTGTTCATCAAGCTGCGCTGCGAACCGGCGCCGCTGTTGCTGGGCTACATCCTCGGACCATTGCTGGAAGAGAACCTGCGCCGCGCGATGCTGCTGTCGCGCGGCGATGCGACGGTGTTTTTCACCCGCCCCTTGAGCCTGACCCTGCTGGTCATCACGGCGCTGTTGGTGTTGCTGCTGCTGTCGCCACGGCTGCGGGCCACGCGCAAGGTGGCCTTCAGTGAGGACTGAGGGGGTTGCTAGGGCGCCAGCGCGGGGCAAGCCCGCTTCCTATGCAAGCAGCGCGGTGTGGGTGCGGGCTTGCCCCGCGATAGCGCCAGAAGGGTCGTAACAGACCATCAAACCACATCAAAAAAATGATCAAAAAAATGAGCCAACCATGAACTTAAAGAAACTCATCCTCGCCACCCTGGCCCTAAGCGCCGCCACCTTGGCCCAGGCCGACAACTGGCCCAGCCGCCCGCTCACCCTGATCGTGCCATTCCCCCCGGGCGGGGCTGCCGACACCGTTGGCCGCTACTACGCCGAACAGCTCTCGACTTCCCTAGGCCAACCGGTGGTAGTCGACAACAAGCCCGGCGCCGGCACCGCGATTGCCGCTGAAGCCGTCGCCAAAGCCAAGCCCGATGGCTACACCTTGTCGCTGGCCACCGCTGGCCAGTTGGCGATCCTGCCCAACTTGCAGGCAGTACGTTACGACCCGATCAAGGACTTCACTCCAGTGGCCGTGTTGGCCTCGGTGCCCAACGTGGTCGCGGTAGGGCCCAAAACCAAGGTCGACAGCCTGCAGGCGCTGATCGACCAGGCCAAGGCCAAGCCCGGCGCGCTGAGTTATTCCTCCTGCGGCAATGGCACGCTCTGCCACCTGTCTGGCGAACTGCTGAAGAACCTGGCCGGGGTCGACCTGCTGCACGTGCCGTACAAAGGCAGTGCTCCGGCCGTGACCGGGTTGCTCGGTGGTGAAGTGGATGTCGCCGTCGACACCCTGACCGTGCTCGCCCCACAGATCCAGGCTGGCAAGCTCAAGGGCCTGGTGCTGACCAGTGCCGAGCGCTCACCGCTGCTGCCCTCGGTACCCAGTGCCAACGAAGTCGGCCTACCGGGCTTCGTCGCTTCCGGCTGGTTCGGCATCGTCCTGCCCAAAGGCGCCGAGCCGGAACTGGTCGAACGCCTGAACAATGCCATCGAGGTGATCGCCGACAAGCCAGAAACCGCCGAGCGCTTCGGCCAGCAGGGCATCAGCGTCGAGCGCAGCAGCCCGGCCGGTTTTGCCCAAGTGATCGCCGCCGACAAGGCGCGCTGGGGCGAGGTGATCCGCACCGCCCAGGTTCATATCGAATAAGCATCAGGAGCCGATCAGCCATGCGCAACCGACAGATCAAATTGGGTGCCCTGACCATGGGTTGTGGCGGCCCAGGCCGGCACAACCTCTGGCTCGACCCTGAGCTGCCAGCCGATGCCAGCGTCAACATCGACTGGTACATCGACATCGCCCGCCAGGTCGAAGCGGCCTTGTTCGACCTGATGTTCATCGTCGACAGCCAGTACATCACCCCCGGCTCGCCGTCGCATTACCTCAACCGCCTGGAGCCGCTGACCCTGCTCTCGGCGCTGGCGGTGAGCACTCGTCACCTGGGCCTGGTCGGTACCCTGACCACCTCCTACAACGAGCCGTACAACGTCGCCCGGCGCTTGGCCTCGCTGGACCTGATCAGCAAGGGCCGCGCAGGCTGGAATGTGGTCACCAGTGGCGATGCCGGCACGGCAGGCAACTATGGCCGTGACGAGCACTATGACTACGACACCCGCTATGCGCGGGCGCAGGAGCATGTCGAGGTGGTGCAGGGGCTGTGGCACTCCTACGAGGACGATGCGTTTCCCCGTGATCGGCGCACTGGTCAGTTTCTCGATCCGAGCAAGCTGCATGCCCTGAATCATAAGGGCACGCACTTTTCGGTAGTGGGGCCGCTGAACATCCAGCGCTCACCCCAGGGTCAGCCGGTGATTTTCCAGGCGGGCGATTCCGAACAGGGGCGGGCGCTGGGGGCGGCCACGGCCGATGTCATCTTCACCCACGCCGCGAGCATCGAGCAGGGGCAGGCGTTCTATCGCGATGTCAAAGCCCGCGCCCAGCGTCTGGGGCGCGATCCGGAGCAACTGCTGGTGTTGCCCGGCGCGGAAATCTATGTTGGCGACACCGATGAACATGCCCGCGAAATCGAGCGGCATTACCATCAGCTCGATCACAGCTTCGAACTGGCGCTCAAGGAGTTCGGGCGTAATTTCGGCTGGCACGACTTCAGCCAGTACGAGCTGGATGCACCTTTCCCGCAACAGAGCCTGGAGTACGCGCGCAGCAGCTTTTTCACCAATGCCAAGCGCATTGCCGAGCAGGCCCGGGACAAGGGCTTGAGCCTGCGCCAGGCGGTCGAGTTCGGTCGCCAGCTGCGCCCAGGGGCGTTCGTCGGTTCGGCGCAGAGCGTGGCGGCGAAGATGACCGAATGGTTCGAGGCGCGGGCGTTGGATGGCTTCAACATCTACATCGGCCATCCGGAGCAGTTGCGCCGCTTTACCCAGGAGGTGGTGCCATTGCTGCAAGAGCGTGGGGTGTACCGAACGGCCTATGAAGGAACGACCCTGCGCGAGAGCCTGGGGCTTGCGATTCCCCGCTTCAGCGCCTGCTGACGTCAGCCTGCGACGGGCTGGCGCTCAGCGCGCTTGCCCCGAACGGCGCTCGCGCAAGGCCTTGGCTACTTCGGCTTCGACTTTGTAGGCCGGCGCCTCCAGCTCGTCGTAATTGCGCGTGTAGCGCCGGGCGAACTCTTCCACGCCCAATTGTTGATACTGCTGAACATGCTTGAGCTCATGGGCCCACAGCGCGACATTGTCGTCGGCGTCCTCGGCATGGCGAAAAATGATGGTGTCGATCAGGGTCACCGCGTTGACATCTGGGTTTTGCAGCAGGGCATTGGCGGCGCTGATTTGCTGTTCATTGCCGACCCGAAAGCGCGCAGCATCGAGCACGGCGAAGTCGTACCAGCTTTCGAGCTGGGCACGGATATGCAGCGGGATTGGCTCGGTGCCCTGGGCGTTGGCTTCATCACGCGCCTGGCGCAGGGCGAAGACCAGGCTGGAGGAGGTCATCAGCTCGACATCCTTGAGGATCTGGCCCGCCTGCCCAGGGTCGATCGGTGCGCAGAAACAGCCCATCAGGCACACCTGGTACTGCCCTGGCGGGCACGCGTTATCGGCTGCGGCGGGCAACGCCAGGGCCAGGCCCAGCAGCAGGCTAGCGCGTTTCATTCAGCGCCCTGCCAACCAAACTGCGGCTGGCCTCCAGGACCTGGCCTTGGACCTCTGCGCTGGCCAGCATGCGCCCGACCACCAGCGCACCAACGCATTGGCTGATCAGTGCCCAGGCCAGCTCGGGGTCTTCCAGGGTGCTACTCCAGGCGCTGTGCAGGGCCACCAGCCAATGCTCGGCTTGTTCGCGCACCGGCAGCTCGGCGCGGGCGATCTCCACGCCAAGCGGTGGCAATGGGCAGCCGCCCTCGGCATCGCGCAAGTGGGCCAGGCTCAGGTACTGCTCAAGGCAGCGGGCCAGACGCTGGCGGTCGGCGCCGCGCTCGGCCAGGCGGGCGAGGGGGCTGTTGCTCAGCTCGCGGCGCACCACTTCGGTGAACAGATCGTCCTTGGAGGCAAAGTGGTTGTAGAAGGCGCCGCCGGTCAGGCCGATGGCATTCATCAGCCCGGCAACGCCCGTGGTGGCAAAGCCGCCGCGTTTGGCCAGCGCGCCGCTGCTGGCCAGCAACTTCTCGCGGGTCTGCTGCTTGTGTTCAGTGGAGTAGCGCATGTGAAAACCTCAGCGCGCGGGCTTGACGATGGGGGCGATCATAACATAGCGTTCGTTTACTAAATGATCGTTCATCAATGGAGGTGTGCGTGACAGAACAACAAAAAGTCGTGCTGGTGATTGGGGCCGGTGATGCCACGGGCGGCGAGATCGCCAAGCGCTTTGCCCGCGAGGGCTACATTGCCTGTGTCACCCGGCGCAGCGCCGACAAGCTGCAGCCCTTGGTGGACGAGATCCGTGCTAGCGGCGGTCAGGCGCATGGGTTTAGCTCTGATGCGCGCAACGAAGAGCAGGTGGCGACGCTGATCGAAACCATCGAGCGCGATATCGGTGCCATCGAAGCGTTTGTCTTCAATATCGGCGCCAATGTGCCGTGCAGCATTCTCGAAGAGACCCCGCGCAAGTTCTTCAAGATCTGGGAGATGGCCTGCTTTGCCGGATTCCTCACCGCCCAGGCGGTGGCCAAGCGGATGGTCAGCCGCGAGCGCGGCACTATCCTGTTTACCGGCGCCACCGCCGGCACCCGCGGCGCTGCCGGTTTTGCCGCCTTCGCGACGGCCAAGCATGGCTTGCGGGCGCTGGCCCAGAGCATGGCCAGGGAGCTGGGGCCGCGCAATATCCATGTCGCCCACGTGGTGGTGGATGGTGCGATCGACACCGCGTTCATCCGCGACAACTTCCCTGAGCGCTACGCCCTCAAGGACCAGGACGGCATCCTCGATCCTGCCCATATCGCCAACAGCTACTGGTTCCTGCATGCCCAGCCGCGTGATGCCTGGACGTTCGAGCTCGACCTGCGCCCGTGGATCGAGCGCTGGTAAAACCTTCTCACGAACAAGGACAGCAGCATGAGCAAACGTGTCGAGTTTTTCTTCGATCTGGGCAGCCCGGCCAGTTATCTGGCCTGGACCCAGCTGCCGGCACTCTGTGCGCGGCATGGCGCCGAGTTGGTGTATCGGCCAATGCTTCTGGGCGGGGTGTTCCAGGCAACCGGCAATGCCTCGCCGGTGATGGTGCCGGCCAAGGGCAAGTACATGTTCGTCGACCTGCAGCGTTATGCCGAGCGCTATGGCGTGCCGTTTGGCCTGCCGCCGGGTTTTCCGATCAATACCCTGGGCTTGATGCGTGGGCTGGTTGCCAGCCAGTTGCATGCACCTGAGCGATTCGAGGCGCTGCTGGCGGTACTGTTCAAGGCGCTCTGGGCGCAGCGGCTCAATCTGGGTGATGCGCCGGTGCTCGATGCCACGTTGGACGCCGCTGGCTTCGATCCGCAGCAGTTCCGCGCGTTGGCCAGTCAGGTCGAGGTCAAACAGGCGCTCAAGCAGGTGACCGAAGAAGCGGTGGCGCGCGGCGTGTTTGGCGCGCCGACCTGCTTTGTCGAGGGGCAGATGTTCTTTGGTCAGGATCGCTTGGATTTTGTCGAGCAAGCGCTGGTGTGAGCGGTCTGGGCTGATCTGTTAGTGGCGGCCTCTTCGCGGGCAAGCCCGCTCCCACAGGGTCCGCGCTGATCTGTAGGCTAGCGGGGAACCTGTCGGAGCGGGCTTGCCCGCGAAGAGGCCGCTGCTGATTGAACTCAAATCAGCCGCGCCAAACCGGTTGGAGGGCTTCATCCAAAGCCCAGTGGCCTTCACCGGGCTGCAACCGCACACCGCCCACCCAGCGCTCGCAGTCGATCAGGTCCAGGCCATAGGCTTGCCCGGCCAAGACCTGCTCACCCAGGGCTGTAAGGCTGATGGTGCGCTGCGGCCAGGCGAGCTGGGCATCGGCCTGGTCAATCAGCGGTCGAGGGCCGTCGATCAGTGGCCGCAGCAAGGCATGGAACATCATGTCACCGAGAAACGGCAGCGGCTCGCGCTCCATCATCAGTAGCGCAAACACCTTGCCCATCGGCATCGGTCCGTGATCGCGCAGAATCTGCAGGGTCAGGCGTTCTGTCAACGACAGCCCGTCGCTGATAGCGGGCAATTCCTGCAATTGGCGCAGCAGCGCTGGGCCGAGCAGTGGCAGGGCGGCGTGGCGAGCATGGGCCAGTGCCGCCCACGCCTGGGGTGAGGGGGCGCGATACGCAGCCCAAGCGTCACGGGCCAATATCAGCATGGCAGCGTCCACTGGCCTGCGCTGGGGCCACAGCCAAGCCAGCACTTCGGGCGCCAGTTGGCCGATGCCGATGAAACGCTGCACCCCGGGCACCTGGTCGATGGCGATCAGGCTGAGGTTCTCCGGCACCTGCTCAAGCTGGGCCAGCACCCGCAGCAAAAACAGCTGGTCATAGGCGTCGGCTTCACACCAGAGCACACCGGGCATGCGCTGACTCAAGCGGGCCAGGGCAGCATATTCAGCTTCCTGGCGCTGGCGGGTTTGCTCAGGGGCAATATTGAACGCGTGGCTGATGAAGTTTGCCCGTACGGCGCGGTAGCTGGGGCCATCGAGCTGCGGCACTGGGCCCATGCACAGCGGGTCGGCGTACATCTGCAACTGGCCTTTGAAACCGGCCACTTGCAGGCTGTGCTGGATGTCGTTGCCGCAGCGCCAATGGCAGGTGTCGGGGGTGTCGCTGGCGACGAAGCCAGGGTGCTTGAGGGCAAAGGCGAGGGCGTCGCAGTGGGCCTTGAGCTTGGGCCAGCTGGCAAAGCCCAGATCGCGCGCGATCAGGTATTGGGCATCGGCCAGGCGCGGCGGACGCTGCGGGTCGAGGCTGCGCAGACGCTCATCGACCTGGCCACTGCGCAGGCGCTGCAGCAGCTCTTTGGCACGTTTGCGTTGTTGTTCGAGATTGAGACGGCCGTTGTCGGGCTGGGTAGTAACAGACATGCGAACTCCTTGGCGAGCCTTGTCCGCTGTCAGGCTGGAGTCGTCATGGGCGATGTTCCAAGCAGGTTCCTGGGCGCAGCCCTTTCCGCGGACGGGAGGCGTCGGAGTGCGCCGCTGGCGACTATAAGCGCCTGGCGACGGCGGTTCAAGCCTGGGCTAATAGGCGCTCGATCTGGGTGCGCTCCCAGATGCTCAGCAGGTCGACTGGATTGGTGCCGTAGCGCTGCCAGCGCTCGACCGCCCCTTCAACCCCTTGCGGGCTGCGGCAATGCAGGCAAAGGGCAAGCCCTTCGCGGTCGAGCACCAGGGTCAACTGCCAGCCGCCGCTCTCTATCTCGATTTGCCCGCCAAGGTGGCGGGCGCGGATGTCGACAGGCTGTACGCCAAGCGCAGCATCACGCAGGCATTGATAGACCTCGCGGCTGGTCGGCGCATCCATGGCTTGGGTCAGAAGTTGGCCGGGGTGTTGGCGCTGATGATCTCGGCCTCGTCCTGGCCGATGTTCTTGAAGCTGTGCGCCAAGGTGGTGGGGATGTAGTAGCCATCGCCAGAGTTGAGCACGCTGACCTGGCCATCGACCCACAGCTCGATGGTGCCACGGGTCACCAGGCCACATTCCTCGCCTTCGGCGTGAACGATCGGCTCGCCCGAGTCTGCACCTGGGGCATACAGCTCACGCAGCATGCGCATCTGCCGGCCCTCGACGCTGGCGCCGACCAGCAGCATGCGCAGGCCGTTACGGCCCAGGTCGGGCTGCTCGCCGCCACGGAACACGAAGCGCTCTTCGCGCACCGGCTCGTCGAAGCTGAAGAACTCGGCCAGGGACATGGGGATCCCTTCGAGCAGTTTTTTCAGGGAGCTGACCGAAGGGCTGACGCGGTTCTGCTCGATCTGCGAGATGGTCGAGTTGGTCAGGCCGCTGCGACGAGCCAGCTCCCGCTGGGAGAGGTTGTTGCGTTCACGCACCAGTTTGAGTCGTGTCCCCGTGTCCATAGCCGCCTTTTTTAACTGAAAGAGTGTGCAGGTAAAGTGTTTTCACAGGTGTAAAAAATAATAAGCGACGCATTAAAACACACTCTTGGCGGTCACGCGCAGTGCTTCTCAGCGGCGCGGCTCAGCGGGCATCGGCCATAGCCCGACCAGCAGTAACAACACCGCCACGGCGACGAACGGCAGGCGTGGATCAAGGGCGTAGACCAGGGTTCCGGCCAGCGGCCCGATCACCGCGCCCATGCCTTGGGCGGCGCCAATGGAGCCTGCAGTGGCGCCTTGTTCAGAGGCGTGCATGGCATTGGCGGCCAACGCCGAGAACGCCGGGAAGACAAAGCCCATGCCGGCGGCGGCGATGAAGAACGAGGCCCACAGCCACTCGGCACTGCCCGCCAGCGCCGCGGTCGCGAAGCCCAGGGCTGAGATGCTGGCACCCACCCGGATCATCTTCAGCGGCGGCCACTCCAACCGGCGCAGGAGGATCTGCGACAGCATCAGCGCCACGCCGACCGTGGTCAGGGCGATGCCAGCGGCCTGGGCGGCTTGGGTCGAACCCAGTTGCAGGCGGTCGAGGGCAAAAAAGCCGACGGTGATCTGCGATACCGTTACGCTGAGCATGGCGCTGAACGCCACCAACAGTGGCCGGCGCAGGCGTGGGTCGGCCAGGCGCACCGGGTTTGGCGCATGGACCTGCGCCAGCGGCTGGGGCTTGAGCTTGAACAGCAGCACCACAAACGCCGTCGCTGGTAGCAGCGACATGATCCAGAACGGCATGCTCAGGCTGTGCCGGGCCAGCAGCGCCGCCACGGCAGGGCCGAGCACCAGGCCGACGGCATTGGCCGCGCCCAGCGCAGCCATGGCGCGGGCGCGCTGCTGCGGTTCGACATGGTCGGCAACCAGGGCGTTAGCGGCTACTGGCAAGGCGGCGTAGAAGGCGCCGATCATGCCGCGGGCCAGCATCAGGCCGAGAAACGCCAGTGACGCCCCCGGCAGCCAGCGCAGCGCGCCGTCGATGAACAGGCACAGCAGCCAATAGGCGAGGGTAAAACCAGCACAACCCAGCAGCAGCACGCGGCGCCGGCCATAGCGGTCGGCGGCGCGCCCCCAGGGACGGGCGAGCATCACCCAGACCACCCCGGCCACAGTCACCGCAGCGCCGGCTTGCCAGGTGGCCAGGCCGAGCAGGCGGGCGATCGGGCCGATCAGGGCGACGAAGGCCATCATCGACATGGTGCAGGCCATGTTGACCAGCAGCAGTGGGCGCAAATCCAGGGTGCTAACGGGTTTCAGGGAAGCAGGATCCTTTGCGGCATTCATGGGCAGTCCAGGGCGATACGACGAAATGAGCGCCGATGTTAGTAATAATTATTTACATTTGTCGACCCTGGCCGCTCATTCAGCGCTCATTCGCTGCGACGTACAGGTCCTGGCCACATGCTACGCAACACGCCATCGCGGCGCACCAGGGCATGCACCAACGCCGCGCCCAGGTGCAGCACAACGGTGGCGAACAACAGATAGCCGGCCCAGCCGTGAGCACTGCGCAAGATCGCGTACAGCTGCAGGTCGTGCGGCGCAATCGCTGGCAATTGCAACGGCCGTGGATAGCCGCCGGCCGAGAGCATCGCCCAGCCCAGCAGCGGCATCGCCAGCATCAGTGCATACAGCAGCAGATGCGAAGCGCCGGCGGCCAGGCGCTGGAGTGGCGGTATATCGCTGGGCAGTGGTGGGTGCGGCAGGGTCAGGCGCAGGGCAATGCGCAGTAGCACCAAGCCCAGCAAGGCCAGGCCCGTGGCTTTGTGCAACTCGACCATCACGGGGTGGCGCAAGGACAGGTCGCCGACCATGCTCACGCCGATCAACAGCATGGCCACGATCAGTACGGCCATCAGCCAATGCAGCAGACGGGCTAGGGGGTGGAAGGTGGTCGGTTTCATGGGCGGGCTCCGCTGTCGAGCGATTCGCGGCTGCGCCGATTGAAGGATTCTGAATACGCGGCAGAGCGAGCGGCCAGGATCGGATCGGCGGAAGGCTCGATGCCATGGGGAAGGATCAGCGGGTCGAAGTTCAGGTCGCGGCAAGCACCTTGTTCGGGGGCATCGACGGTTTCGATGACCAGGGTGCCGGCGTCGATACTGCGCCGTTCGGCAGGCCAGGGTCGGGCGGGGTCGTCCACCGCATCGCCAGGCTCGGCCAGCACCAGGCGCAAGGTCCAGCGCAGCGGGCCTTGCTTCAGGCGCTGGGCAAGGTCGTGCTGCAGGTAGCGGTTGTCCTCGACCTGGGCGGGCAGGGCGGCGAACGGCGTCTGCGCCTCGACCTGCCAGCGCACCGGCTGCGACCTGCCGTTCGCGTCGATCAGGCGAAAGGCATTGATGCTGTGATAGTGGGTGCTGGCGAAACTGTCGCTGGGCTTGTATCCAGCCGCCCACTGGCGAAACGCCGTGCTCTCGGGATGCGCGGCGAAGAATGCCTGCATCCGCGCAGGATCGGGCTTGCGCGTGGCAGGGTCGGGGGTCATGGCCAAGACCTGCTCATAAAAGGCTTCGGGAGTACTTACTGCCAACACTGGCGGATTGTTCATGCCGGTGCGCCACACCTGGCCATCATCGCTGGAAAACTGTAGCGCCAGGCTACGCACCGGCACCCCGGTATCGGGGGTGTAGGGGTTGGCGCCGCCAATGGCAAAGCGGCCGATCACCGGCACTCGCGGCTGGGCGAATACCCGCGCGCTGGACAGCGATGCGGCCTGGCCGCTGCTCTGGAAATAGCCGCTGACGCACACGCCCTTGGCGTGGTTCTTGCGATAACCCGGATGATGTCCGGCCTGGGCTTCGAAGGTGTCGATGATGCGTTGCGGGGTTAGCGCGGGGCTACCGATCCAGCCAGCGGCGTAGGCAAAGCCTGCGCTCACGGCCAGCAGGCCGGCGCCAATGCCGGCCAGGCGCCAGGCCTTGGCGGGGCCGCTCAGGGGTGTGTGCATGTGCAAGGTCCGAGTGGGTGAATGTGCCGGTACGACGTAGCAGGGGGAAATTTATTCCACCGGCTTGGGAATAGATTTCGTCGCAAAGCGTCTGCCCCTTACACTGACAGCCCATGGGCCGGGACCTCACCATGCACGATCTGGACGAACATCAGTGGCGCGAGCTGCTCCGGCGTCTGCGCCGCTTCGCCTTGTGGCTGACCCGCGAATCGGCCAGCGCCGACGACCTGGTCCAGGCCACGGTCGAGCGCGCCCTGAGCCGTGGCCGCCAGCAGCGCGAGGCCGACGCCCTGCGGCCCTGGCTGTTCACCATCCTGTACCGGCTGTTTCTCGATGGTAAACGCCGTGATCGCCTGCACGCCCGCTGGCTGGCGTGGTTCGGCCGGGCGCAGCAGGGCAGTGAGCCGCTGGGCGACAACACCGAAGACATCATCCTCGCCCAGGCCGATCTGCAGGCCTTTGGCCAATTGTCAGCCGAGCAGCGCGCCTTGCTGTTGCTGGTGAGCGTCGAGGGGCTGAGCTACAAAGAGGCCGCCGTGGCCCTGAACATTCCCATCGGTACGGTGATGTCGCGCTTGTCGCGCGCCCGCGCCGCGCTGCGTGACCTGACCGAGGGTAACCCGACGCCCCCGGCCTTGCGGAGACTCAAATGACACGCCTGATCCCCACCGAGGACGAGTTGCATGCCTACGTCGACGAGCGCCTGGAGCCTGCCCGTCGGGCAGCAGTGCAGGCGTGGCTGGCGGCCAATCCACACGAGGCTGCGCGGATCGAAGCCTGGCGCAGTGACGCCCGCCGCTTGCGGGCAGCCTTGGCGGGGATAGGCGAGTTGGCGCCAGGGCCGCACCTGGATCTTGCTCAGGTACGACGGCGTTTACGTCAGCGCCGTCAACGCCGGCTGGCCAGTGCCGCGGTGCTGCTGCTGGCGCTCGGGGTAGGTGGGCTGGGGGGCTGGCAGGCGCGCCAGGCCACGCTGGTTGCCGGTGACCTGCCGATGGCCGATGCGGTACAGGCCCACCGCTTGTTCGTCGGCACCAGCGCCTTGGACATCCAGGCCAGCGATCCGGCCCAGTTGCAGGCGTGGCTGGGCCGGCACTTCAACCGCGTTGGCCAGTTACCGGACTTGGCAGGCTATGGCTTTCAGCCGGTGGGCGCGCGGCTTTTGAGCAACGAGCAGGGTCCTGCGGCGCTATTGGTGTTCCAGGACCGCCAGGGCGAGCGCATCAGTCTGTTCCTGCGCTCGCCCGGTGAGCGTTTTGACAAGATGCCCAGCGGCCAGCGCACCGATGGCCAGCTGGAGGCGCGTTATTGGTCGCATGGTGCCTATAACTTCGCCTTGGTCAGTGCGGCGGACGATCACCGCAGCGAGTCGCTGCGCCAGGTGTTGGGTGTGAGTTTGTGATTCAGTCATGGCAGCAGTGCGGCTTAACCGGCTGCTGCTCATAGCGATCATGGTGACGCACCCAGTCCATCGTCCCGCCTTCATTACGTCCTAGCGGGGCCAGGTCGAGGAAGTTGTACGCCCCGACCAGGATGTCCAGCCCACGGGCGTAGGTCGAGTAGGTGTGATACAGCTGGCCATCAGCCGCCCGGTAGAACGCGCTCAGGCCAGGCAGCTCGCTCTCATCGCCCTGGTAGGGTTCATAGTTGTACTGCTCGCTGCCATCGGTGGCGACACTGACCGCAAAGTCGCGATTGAAGCTGCTGCCGTGCGAAGAGTACCAGGGGAATTGCCAGCCCATGCGCCTGCGAAACGCCTGGAACTCGGGGTAGGGCGCCCGAGACACCGCGACCAGCGCCACATCGTGGTGGGCCAGGTGCAGGTTGGCACCGTCGAAGTGATCGGCAAGGAATGAACAGCCAGGGCAGCCTTCGCTCCAGCCTTCAACGAACATGAAATGGTACAGCAGCAACTGGCTGCGCCCGCCGAACAGCGCGGCCAGATCGACTTCGCCCTCAGGGCCATGGAAGCGATAGTCGTGCTCAAGCTTTACCCAGGGCAGGGCCTGGCGGGCGGCACTGAGTTCATCGCGTTGGTGGGTGAAGGCCTTCTCATGCAGCCACAGTTGACGGCGCGCGGCGAGCCATTGGCTGCGCGAGACCACCTCGTGCTTGGGATCGGAGTTGCTCATGGCGTGGGCTCCAGGCTGTGGGGTTCAGCACTGGTCGAGCGGCGAGCGGGGGATTCGACAGGTTGGGATTGGGTAAGCGACGGACGGGTATTGGAGTGGCGGCGCCCGAAAACGCCGTCGAGATCGAGCGCCGCCGGCCCCCACATGGGCCTATGTGATTTGGCTGGGTAATCCTGGGGCAGGGTGACAAATTGCAATCGCGATTGTGAGTTCAATGTTCAAGGATGCATGGATTCAATCAACGCCCAAAGCCGCGGATCATTGAAATCGTCGATCACCAATTGCGCCCCAGCAGCCAGCAAGCGCTCTTGGGTCTGCGTGGTGGCAATGCCCACGGTAAAGATCCCGGCGCCGCTGGCAGCCTGTACGCCGGGCAGGGAATCTTCGAACGCCAACGCTTGGCTGGCACTGGCATTGAGCTGCTGCAGGCCAGTGAGGTAGGGCAGCGGATCAGGCTTGGGTCGGGCCAGCTCCTCGGCCACCAGCACATGCTCGAAGCGCTCGCCCAAACCCATGGCATTGAGCATGTGCTCAGCGTTCAGGCGTGGTGCATTGGTCACCACGCACATGCCGATGTGCTGCGCCTGGGCATGTGCGAGCAGGCGCAACAGGCCTGGCAGCGGTTGCAACTGCGGCGACATCTCGCGGAACAAGGCTTCCTTGCGGTCGGCAAGTGCCTGGCACTGCTGGCTCGTGGCCTGTGGAAACAACTCCTTGAACAGCGCGCCATTGGCTCGTCCACTGACCTGGGCAGCGAACTGGGCCTGGCTCAGCTGGCGCCCGTCGTACTCGTGCAACAGCTGGCGGAAGGCTTGCAGGTGCAAGGTGTCGGTATCGGTGAGGGTGCCATCGAGGTCGAACAGCAGGGCTTTGAGCATGGGGCTTCCAAGGGCTTAAACGTTTAATCCTGAGCATCATAGCCAAAGCCGACGACGAAGGGGGCTGTTCAGTGTTCTATAAAAAGAGTACAAATGTGCTCCATGGACACTATGACCCCCAAACGCCGCGCCATCCTGGCCTTCATCCGTGAACGCATCACCGATCACGGCCAACCGCCGAGCCTGGCCGATATCGCCGAGCGCTTCGGTTTTGCCTCGCGCAGCGTGGCGCGCAAGCACATCACCGCCCTGTGCCAGGCTGGATACATCGACGTCACGCCCAACCAGGCGCGTGGCATTCGCCTGGCCGAGCCGTTGCGCCGCCCGGAAATCCTCGAACTGCCCGTGCTCGGCCAAGTGGCCGCCGGTGCGCCGATCGGCCCTGACCTGGACATCCACGAACAACTGCTGCTCGACCCCAGCCTGTTCCGTCGCACCCCCGATTACCTGCTCAAGGTGCGCGGAGAGTCGATGATCGATGACGGCATCTTCGATGGCGACCTGGTCGGCATCCGCCAACAAGGCGAGGCCCGCGATGGGCAGATCGTCGTCGCCCGGCTGGACGGCGAGGTGACCATCAAGCGTCTGCAACGTACGCCCGGCGGTTATCGGTTGCTGCCGCGTAACCCGGCGTACGCTCCGATCGAGGTAGGGCCTGAGCGTGAGTTGGTTATCGAAGGTGTGTTCTGCGGCCTGTTGAGGCGTGACTGATGGGCGCGGTAGTCGATCTGGACGGCTTGCTCGATCAGCGGCGGATCTGGCGTGGTCGGCAAACCCAGGCACGCCCGCTCGGCCTGCAACCGACCGGGCATATGAGCCTGGACCAGCGGCTGCCGGAAGGCGGTTGGCCTGCTTCGGCGCTGAGTGAGTTGCTGCTGGCCAGCCCCGGCTGTGGTGAGCTGCAGTTGTTATGGCCAAGCCTGGCGCGGTTGACTGCTGAAGGTGGCCGGGTGGTGCTGGTAGCGCCGCCGTTCATCCCTTACCCACCTGCCTGGCAAGCGGCGGGGGTCGATTTGCGCTGGTTGGTGCAGATCGAAGCTGAGCCCGCAGACGCGTTGTGGGCTGCCGAGCAATGTTTGCGCTCCGGCAGTTGCGCTGCGGTGCTGTGCTGGCCGGAGCGTGCCGATGACCGGGCCTTGCGCCGTTTGCAGGTGGCCGCCGAGACCGGCCAGGCGCTGGCCTTTGCCTGCCGACCGCAGCAGGCTGCGCACAACCCTTCACCTGCGGCGTTGCGCCTCGCGATCGATACCCGTCCGGCCCAATGGCGGGTGCTCAAGTGCCGGGGTGGCATGCCGCCTGCTGCGCCCATCGCCTGCTCAGGCCGGTGAGGGTGGAGCATGCTTTGGGCCTGCATTGTCTTCCCTCAGCTGGCGCTGGATACGGTATTGCGCGAGCGTGATGAGCCCGACTGCGCCTTGGTCTTGATGGGGGGGGCGAGCCAGCGCCGCGTGCTGCAATCGGTCAACTGCGCAGCAGCGAAGCTGGGCCTGCGCGCCGGGCAGACGCTGACCGCCGCACGGGCGCTGGCCGATGGCTTTACTTGCGTTGAAGTCGACCCTGCGCGGGTTGATCAGGTCCAGCAACTGTTGGCCGCCTGGGCCTATCGCTTCAGTGCCCAGGTGAGCCTGCATTATCCACGCGCCTTGCTCCTGGAAGTGGGTTCAAGCTTGCAATTGTTCGGGCCGTGGCCGCTGTTCGAAGCGCGCCTGCGCCAGGAGCTGGAGGCGTTGGGCCTGCGGCACCGGATTGTCGTTGCCAGCAACCCGGTGGCGGCCCGGATGCTCGCCAATGCCCATGACGGCTTGGCGGTGACCTGCGCCGAGCAGACCCGCGCCGCCTTGCTGCAGCTACCTATTGGCAAGATCGGTCTTCCCGCCGATGCCGCCCAGGCCTTCATCCGCATGGGCTTGCGCCGCCTCGGCGAGGTCTTGGCCTTGCCGCGCGAGGCGCTGGCTCGACGCTTCGCCGCTCAGGTGCAGCTGCACCTGGATCAATTGCTGGGCGTGCGCAACGTGGGCCTGGATTTCTATCAACCACCGGATCGCTTCGAAACGCGGCTAGAGCTGAATTTCGACGTCGAGTCGCATCAGGCGTTATTGTTCCCCTTGCGGCGGATGATCGGCGACCTGGCTGCGTTTCTAGCCGGACGCGACTGCGGCGTGCAGCGTTTCGAGCTACACCTGGAGCACGTCGAAGGGCCAGACACGCAGCTCATGATTGGCCTGCTATCAGCCGAACGCGATGCGGCCCTGCTCTTTGAGCTGGCGCGGGGGCGGCTGGAGCCGCTACGCATCCCGGCACCGGTGCGTAATCTGCGCCTGCTGGCCGAAGACTTGCCGGCGTTCGTGCCTCAGCATCAGGCCCTGTTCGACCCCAGGGCACAGCAGACCCAACCTTGGCCGCAACTACGCGAGCGGTTGCGCGCACGTCTGGGTGACGAGGCGGTCAAGGGCCTGCGCGCCGAAGCCGATCACCGCCCGGAGTGCGCCTGGCAGTTGACCGACCTGGGCGCGTGCGGGGCATTGCAAGTCACTCCAGGCAGTCGTCCGGGCTGGTTATTGGCGGCGCCGCAGCGGCTGCCGGAGTCTGGCGTTCAACTGTTGGGACAGGCCGAGCGCATCGAGTCGGGTTGGTGGGATGGTGGCGATGTGCGCCGAGACTACTACCGCATCGAAACCCGCGAAGGCTTGCGCGGCTGGGCTTATCAAGACCTCGCCGCCCCCGGCCCGCTGTGGCTGCAAGGCTGGTTCGCATGACTGCGCTGGCTTACGCCGAACTGCACTGCCTGTCCAACTTCAGTTTCCAGCGCGGTGCTTCCAGCGCCGATGAACTGTTTCGACGGGCCCGTGAGCAGGGTTATCAAGCCTTGGCCATTACCGATGAATGCACCCTGGCAGGTATCGTGCGCGCCTGGCAGGCGGCCAAGGCGCATCAACTGCGCTTGATCGTCGGCAGTGAGATGCGCGTGCAGAATGGCCCTAAACTGGTGTTGCTGGTCGAGGATCTCAGTGGCTATCAAAGCCTGTGTGCGCTGATCACCCGAGCTCGTCGGCGTGCACAGAAAGGCGAGTATCAGGTACTGGCCGATGACCTTCAGGCTCACGCCAAGGGCTTGCTCGCGCTGTGGATCCCAGACGATCCAGATGAGCCTGCAGCGGGCCAATGGTTGCAGTCATTGTTTGCCGAGCGCCTGTGGCTGGCGGTGCACCTGCATCGGGGCAGCGATGATGCCAGCCGGCTGGCGCGCCTGCGTGCACTGGCCGCTCGGCTGGGGATTGGCGCGGTGGCCTGCGGCGATGTGCACATGCATAGCCGCGGTCGGCGCGCCCTGCAAGACTGCATGACCGCCGTGCGCCAGCATTGCAGTATGTCTGAGGCGGGCCGTTATCTGTTCGCCAATGGCGAACGCCACCTGCGTCCTTTGGCGCAATTGAGCGAGTTGTATCCGCCCGAGCTGCTCGCTGAAAGCCTGGTCATCGCCGAGCGCTGCCAGTTCAACCTGGGCGAGCTCAAGTACCAGTACCCCCGCGAGCTGGTACCAGCAGGGCACAGCGCGGCCAGTTGGCTGCGTCACCTGTGCGAGCAAGGCTTACCCAAGCGTTGGCCGAATGGCCCTGACGCCAAAGTGTTCGAGGCTTTGGAGCGAGAGTTGGCGCTCATCGAGGAACTGGGTTACGAGAGCTATTTTCTTACCGTTCACGACATCGTCGCTTTTGCCCGCAAGCAGTCGATCCTCTGTCAGGGCCGCGGTTCGGCGGCCAACTCGGTCGTGTGTTTCGTACTCGGTATCACCGAACTCGATCCGATGGAGCACCACTTGTTGTTCGAGCGGTTTCTGTCCCGCGAGCGCAACGAGCCGCCGGACATCGACGTCGACTTCGAGCACAACCGCCGCGAGGAAGTCATCCAGTACGTGTTCCGTCGTTATGGCCGCCACCGCGCCGCGCTGACAGCGGTGGTCAGCACCTATCATGCTGCCGGTGCGGTACGCGATGTGGCCCGAGTGCTGGGGCTGCCCGCCGATCAGGTCGACGCGTTGGCCAAGTGTTGTGGCCGCTGGAGTGATCGTATCCCCGATGCCGAGCGCCTGGCCGAGGCCGGCTTCGAGGCCCAGAGCCCGTCGCTGCGGCGCATTCTGGTGCTGGCCGGGGAGTTGATCGGTTTTCCCAGGCACCTGTCGCAGCATCCCGGTGGCTTCGTCATTTCCGAGCAGCCGCTGGACCAACTGGTGCCGGTGGAAAATGCCGCCATGCCCGAGCGCACGGTAATTCAGTGGGACAAGGACGACCTGGACCTGGTCGGGCTGCTCAAGGTCGATGTGCTCGCCTTGGGCATGCTCAGTGCCTTGCGTCGCTGTTTCGATCTGATTGCGCTGCATCGTGGTCGGCAGTTGAGTTTGGCCACCATTCCCAGTGAAGACCCTGCCACCTACGCCATGATCAGCCGCGCCGAGACCATGGGCGTGTTCCAGATCGAATCGCGGGCACAGATGGCCATGCTGCCGCGCCTGAAGCCGACCACGTTTTACGATCTGGTCATTGAAGTGGCCATCGTCCGCCCGGGGCCGATCCAGGGCGACATGGTCCACCCTTACTTGCGCAGACGTCTCAAGCAAGAGCCGATTAGCTATCCCTCGCCAGCCTTGAAAGCGGTCTTCGAACGCACCCTGGGCGTTCCGCTGTTTCAGGAACAGGTGATGGAACTGGCCATGGTCGCCGCCGACTACACCCCTGGCGAGGCCGATCAGCTACGCCGCAGCATGGCCGCCTGGAAGCGCCATGGCGGGCTGGAGCCGCACCGCGAGCGGCTGCTCAAGGGCATGCTGCGCAATGGCTACGAGCTGGCGTTCGCCGAGCGCATTTTCGAACAGATCAAAGGCTTCGGCAGTTATGGCTTCCCCGAGTCGCATGCGGCCAGTTTTGCCTTGCTCTGCTATGCCAGCAGCTGGTTGAAATGCCACGAACCGGCGATCTTCACCTGCGCCCTGGTCAACAGCTGGCCGATGGGCTTCTACAGCCCTGATCAGTTGCTGCAAGAAGCCCGTCGCCAGGGCATCGAGGTGCGCCCGGTGGATGTCTTTCACAGTGACTGGGATTGCACGTTGGAGCCGTTGGGGCAGGGCGCTTTGGCGATTCGCCTGGGGCTGCGGCAGATCCGTGGGTTTGCCGAAGTCGATGCCCGCCGGCTCGAGCACGCCAGGGCGCAGCGGCCCTGGCGCGATGTCGAAGACTTGTGTCTGCGCGCTGAGCTCGACAGCCGGGCGCGCACCCGGCTGGCCGATGCCGGGGCGTTGCGAGCGCTGGCCCAGAATCGCCATCAAGCGCGCTGGCAGGTGGCTGCGGTGCAGGCGCAATTACCCTTGTTCGCAGAGGTGCAGGCCAGCCCTGAGCGCGCGGTGGCGCTGCCCGCGCCGACAGTGGGCGAGGATCTGCTGGCGGACTACGACACCCTCGGCACCACACTTGGCCCCCATCCGTTGACTTTGCTCAGGCCACGCTTGCGGGCGTTAGGCTGTCGCAGTTCGAGTGAACTGGCCGATCTTGAGCATGGCGATCACGTTGCGGTGGCGGGGTTGGTGGTGGGCCGCCAGCGGCCACAGACGGCCAGCGGGGTGACATTCGTCACCCTTGAAGATGAGTCGGGGATGGTCAATGTGGTGGTCTGGCGCGAGCTGGCCGAGCGCCAACGACGGGCGCTGGTGGGCTCGCAGTTACTCAAGGTCAGCGGCAGGCTGGAGCAGGAGAATGGCGTCAGGCACCTGATTGCGCGCAAGCTGGAGGACGTCAGCCCGCTGTTGCTGGGGCTGGATGTGCGTAGCCGGGATTTTCATTGAGGTCTTGTGCTCTACAGTACCGCCCTCATCGCGGGGTTTTGTGGGAGCGGGCTTGCCCCGCGATGAGGCCGGCACTGACAAACAACTACTCGCTCAAACCATCGCCAACCGCTGCTTGCGTGTCGGCGCTGGAAACGCCTGGTCAATCGCCCGCAGATCCTCTTCGCTCAATTTCAATGAGGCCGCCCCCGCATTGAGCTGCACATGCCGCGGGTTGACCGCCTTGGGGATGGCAATCACCCCATCAGAGCGGGTCACCCAGGCCAAGCTGACTTGCGCAGGAGTTGCCCCATGGCGCTCGGCAATTTCGGCCAAAAGCGGATGCTTGAGCAATCGCCCGGCCTGCGCCAGCGGGCAATAGGCCATGGTCGGCAAGCCATTGGCCTGGCTCCAGGGCAGCAGGTCGAATTCGATCCCGCGCTCAGCCGGGTTGTACAGCACCTGATTGGTGGCGCAGTCGCTATTAGCCAGTTCATGCAAATCGTCGAGGTCGAAGTTGGATACCCCCCAACGGCGAATCTTGCCTTGCTCGCGCAGACGCTCGAAGGCCTCCACGGTTTCTTCCAGCGGATACTGGCCGCGCCAGTGCAACAGGTACAGGTCGATGCAGTCGGTGCCCAAGCGCTTGAGGCTGCGTTCGCAGGCCAGCGGTAGACCACGCTGGCTGGCGTTGTGCGGGTAGACCTTGCTGACCAGAAACACCTGCTCGCGACGGCCGACCATGGCTTGGCCGACGACCTCTTCGGCGCCACCCTCAGCGTACATTTCCGCAGTGTCGATCAGGCTCAGCCCCAGCTCGATGCCTTGCTGCAGGGCGGCCACTTCGGCGCCGCGCCGAGCAGGATCTTCACCCATGTACCAGGTGCCCTGGCCAATGGCCGGAACGCTTTTGCCTGCAAGCTTCACTGAACGCATGTCACCTCCGGTAGATGGGTATTGCACAACACGACCTCGAGCAGCGCCTCGGCTGCGGTGGACAGTTTGTGGTCGCTTAGCGCCATGACGCCGATGCGCCGCTCAACGCTCGGCTCGACCAGGGCCACGCAGCGCGCACCGAGCTCTTGCATCTGGTTGATGCACAGCGCCGGCACCGCGCTGACCCCCAGGCCATTGGCAACCATGCGGCCGATGGTCGACAGTTGATGGCTCTCGAACGCCACTGTCAGCTTGCCGTGCCCGGCGGCAATGTTCTGCTCCAGCAGCAAGCGCACCGCCGACGGGCGTTGCAGGGCGATGAAATCTTCGTCCAGCAGTTGCTGCCAGGTAACTTGCGGCTGTTGGGCCAGCGGCGAATCGCCCGGTACCACGGCGACGAAGCGATCCAGGTACAGCGGATGAAAGCGTAGCCCATCGAGGTTGTCCGGCTCGAAGCCAATGCCCAGTTCGACGCGCCGGTGGCGTACCAGTTCCAGCACCTGTTCGTTGATCACGTCATGGACGGTAACGTTCACCTTCGGATAGCGCTGGCGGAACACCTTCAGCGACTGTGGCAGCAGGTTGCCGGCAAAGGCGGGCATGGCCGCGACCGACACCCGGCCAAGCTGCAAGGTAAAGCGCTGGCGCAGCATTTCTTCGGTGTCGTCCCAATCGGCCAGCAGGCGCCGGGCCAGCGGCAGCAGCACCTCGCCTTCTGGGGTCAGGCTGACGCTGCGGGTGGTGCGGGTGAGCAGGGCGCCGCCGAGGTTATCCTCCAGCGCCTTGATGGTCAGGCTCAACGCCGGTTGCGAGACGTGCAGGTGCTCGCCGGCCTGGGCGAAGCTTTGGTACTTGGCCACGGTGATGAAGGCGCGTAGCTGCTTGACGTTCATGCGGGGGCTCGACCTTTTGTTTTGGAAAAGTTATCAATCGATGACGAAAACAAAATTAACAAATCAGTCGCCAGCGGTGAAGATGGCTGCACGCACAAACAACTACAAAGGCGGATCAGCATGGCCGGACTGGACAAGCGCGTTGCAACCTACGAACAGGCCCTCGAAGGCCTTACCGACAACATGACGGTACTGGCCGGCGGCTTCGGCCTGTGCGGCATCCCCGAGAACCTCATCGCGCAAATCAAGCGTCTGGGCGTCAAGGGCCTGACCGTGGTTTCCAACAACTGCGGCGTCGATGGCTTTGGCCTGGGCGTGTTGCTCGAAGACCGGCAGATCCGCAAGATGATCGCCTCCTACGTCGGCGAGAACGCCGAGTTCGAACGCCAGCTGCTCAGCGGCGAGCTGGAGGTCGAGCTGACCCCACAAGGCACCCTGGCCGAAAAAATGCGCGCCGGTGGTGCTGGCATCCCGGCTTTCTTTACCGCCACCGGCTACGGCACCCCGGTTGCCGAAGGCAAGGAAGTGCGCGAGTTCAACGGGCGCAAGTACATCCTTGAAGAAGCCATCACCGGCGACTTCGCCATCGTCAAAGGCTGGAAGGCCGACCACTACGGCAACGTGGTGTACCGCAACACTGCGCAAAACTTCAATCCACTGGCAGCCACCGCCGGCAAGATCACCGTGGTCGAGGTCGAGGAAATCGTCGAGCCTGGCGTGCTTCTGCCCAGCGAGATCCACACCCCGGGCATTTATGTCGACCGGGTCATCGTCGGCACCTTCGAGAAGCGCATCGAAAAGCGCACCGTCAAGGCCTGAGCGCCGTCCACAAAACAACAAAGAGATCCAGACCATGGCACTGACCCGCGAACAGATGGCTCAACGTGTTGCCCGTGAACTGAAGGACGGCTATTACGTCAACCTCGGCATCGGCATCCCGACCCTGGTGGCCAACTACGTACCTGCCGACATGGACGTGATGCTGCAATCGGAAAACGGCCTGCTCGGCATGGGCGAATTCCCCACTGAAAGCACCCTCGACGCCGACATGATCAACGCCGGCAAACAAACCGTCACCGCCCGCCGCGGTGCCTCGATCTTCGATTCGGCGCAATCGTTCGCCATGATCCGTGGCGGCCACGTCGACCTCACCGTGCTGGGCGCGTTCGAAGTGGACGTGGAGGGCAACATCGCCTCCTGGATGATCCCCGGCAAGTTGGTCAAGGGCATGGGCGGGGCGATGGACCTGGTTGCCGGCGCCGACAACATCATCGTCACCATGACCCACGCCTCCAAGGATGGCGAGTCCAAGTTGCTGTCGCGCTGCAGCCTGCCGCTGACCGGTGCTGGTTGCATCCGCAAGGTGTTGACCGACCTGGCTTACCTTGAGATCGAAAACGGCGCGTTCATCTTGCGCGAGACGGCCCCAGGGGTGAGCGTCGAGGAAATCATCGAGAAGACCGCAGGCAAGCTGATCGTAGCCGATGATGTAAAGGAAATGACCTTCTGATAGCCGCTTGAGTACCGTGGGAGCGGGCTTGCCCCGCGATAGCGTTGATCGGGACAACTGGGTTGTCTGTCGGCACGCTATCGCGCGGCACGCCCGCTCCCACGGTTTTTGCGTTTGTAACAGCCAATAAAATCAATAAAAGGAAAATCCCGTGGCCGCTGAAATCCAAGACAGCCGCTCCGCTCGCTTTGCCCTGCGCTGCTCGAACTGGGCTGAACGCTGGTTCCCTGATTCCTGGGTGTTCGCCGCCTTGGCGGTGGTGCTGGTGTGTTTCGGCGCACTGGTGATGGGCGCCAAGCCTACCGACACCGCCAAGGCCTTTGGCGATGGTTTCTGGAGCCTGATCCCGTTCACCATGCAGATGGCTTTCGTGGTCATCGGCGGCTATGTAGTCGCCAGCTCCCCCCCGGCGGCGCGGCTGATCGATCGCCTGGCGCGTATCCCCAAAAATGGCCGCTCGGCGGTGTGCTGGGTGGCGCTGATCTCGATGCTCGCCTCGCTGCTCAACTGGGGCCTGTCGCTGGTGTTCGGCGGCTTGCTGGTGCGCGCGTTGGCCCGTCGTGCCGACCTGAAGATGGACTACCGTGCAGCAGGCGCAGCAGCCTACCTGGGCCTGGGGGCGGTGTGGGCGCTGGGCCTGTCGTCCTCGGCGGCGCAGCTGCAGGCCAACCCTGCCAGCCTGCCACCGTCGATCTTGTCCATTACCGGGGTGATCCCGTTCACCGAAACCATTTTTCTTTGGCAATCCGGCGTGATGCTGGCGGCGCTGGTGATCGTCTCCCTGGTGGTCGCCTATGCCACCGCGCCTGGCCCGGGTAGCGCCCGTAGCGCCGAGGCGTGCGGCGTCGACCCAAGCTTCAGCGCGCCGCCACCGCCGCAGCGCACCCGTCCAGGCGAATGGCTGGAATACAGCCCGATCCTGATCCTGCTGTTGGTGGCGCTGGCCGCCGGTTGGCTGTACCAGGAGTTCGCGACCAAACCTGCGATCACCGCTATCTCCGGCCTGAACACCTACAACCTGCTGTTCATCATGCTCGGCGCCTTGCTGCACTGGCGTCCGCGCAGCTTCCTCGATGCGGTGACCCGCGCCGTGCCGACCACCACTGGGGTGCTGATCCAGTTCCCGCTGTATGGCTCGATCGCCGCCATCCTCACCCAGGTCAAGGGCGTGGATGAGCAGACCCTGGCCCACCACATCTCGACCTTCTTCGTGCAGATCGCCTCGCACGACACCTATGCCGTGCTCATGGGGGTGTACTCGGCGGTGCTGGGCTTCTTCATCCCGTCCGGTGGCGGCAAGTGGATCATTGAGGCGCCCTACGTGATGCTGGTGGCCAATGACCTGCAGTATCACCTGGGCTGGGCCGTGCAGATCTACAACGCCGCCGAGGCGCTGCCGAACCTGATCAACCCGTTCTACATGCTGCCGCTGCTCGGGGTGCTAGGGCTCAAGGCGCGCGACCTGATCGGCTTCTCGTTCGTCCAGCTGTTGGTGCATGTGCCATTGGTCCTGGTGCTGCTTTGGGCGCTGGGCACGACGCTGCAGTATGTGCCGCCTGTGATGCCTTGATTTGTGAGTTAGATTCTGGGGCCGCAACGCGGCCCCAAAATCTCAAAGCGCTACGCCGAGCTCATCCAACAGTCCGCGCAACGTCGCGCGTCCTTGTTCATCCAAGCCAAACACCGGCCGCCGCGGTTCGCCCACCGCCAGCCCCGTCAGCGCCAAACCGGCCTTGATAGTGGCCGGCAATCCACCCTTGAGAATGAAGTCGAGCATCGGCAATTGCTGGTAGAACAGCGCTTTGGCCTGCTCCAGGTCACCTGCTCGAATCGCCTGGTACAAGCCCAGGTTGAGCGCGGGTATCAGGTTGGGCGCCGCCGTGCACCAGCCTCTGGCGCCCGCCACGAACGCCTCCAGGGCCAGCGGGTTACAGCCGTTATAAAACGGTACCTGGCCTTCGCCGCGCAGCTGTAGCTGGTGCATGCGCTGAATGTCACCGGTGCTCTCCTTGACCATGGTGACATTCTCCACCTCGCGCACGATGCGCAAGATCAACTCGACCGGCATGTCGGTGCCACTGGTGGCAGGGTTGTTGTAGAGCATGATCGGCAGGTCGACGGCAGCGCCAATCGCCCGGTAGTGCTGGAGTATTTCCGTGGCGCTGAGCTTCCAGTAGGCAGACGGCAAGACCATGACGGCATCGGCGCCATGGGCCTGGGCGAAGCGTGCGCGGCGGATGGCACCGGCAGTGGTGAGGTCGGAGACGCTGACGATGCTCGGCAGCCGCTTGCCAATCTGCGCCAGGCTGTACTCGGCCACTTGCTGCCACTCAGTGTCACTGAGGTAGGCGCCTTCACCCGTGCTGCCCAACGGGGCGATAGCGTGCACTCCCGAGGCGATCAGGCGCTCGATGGACTGGCCCAGCGCCGGCAGGTCGAGTTGGGCGCCGTCGTTGCTGAACGGGGTGATGGTGTAGCCGATGATGCCGTGAAATTCTGTAGTCATGATTGTGGGCTCCGCAGGCAAGGCATTGAAAGGTCAGTTCAGGCAATCGGCATGGATACGCAGGGTTTGGCGCGCGTAGTAGTTGAACGTAGCGGCGTGACGCTTGGGTCGGTCGATCCAGTCGTGAGCTTCGCGGCCCAGCGCCGCGGCGATTGGCTTGATGGTGCCGGCCGCCATCGCCAGCAGTTGCAGGCGTGCGGCGCGTTCGATCAATTGGGCGTACACGCAGGCTTGCTCGACGCTGCTGCCAGTCGACAGCTGGCCATGGTGCGAGAGCAGGATGGCGCGTTTGTCACCCAGCGCCTGGCTGATGATCTCACCTTCTTCGTTGCCAACCGGCACTCCTGGCCAGGCCTCAAGGAACGCGCAGTCGTCATACAGTGGGCACAGGTCCATGTGCGAGACCTGCAACGGCACCTCCAGCATCGACAACGCGGCAACGTGAGTGGGGTGGGTGTGGATGATGCAATTGACGTCCGGGCGAGCACGGTACACCCAGCTGTGGAAGCGGTTGGCCGGGTTGGGCATGCCCTGGCCTTCCAGCACTTGCAGGTCTTCGTTGACCAGCAGCAGGTTACTGGCGGTGATTTCGTCGAAACCCAGGCCCAATTGCTGGGTGTAGAAGGTGCCTGGCTGCGGGCCGCGGGCGCTGATCTGTCCGGCAAGGCCCGAGTCATGGCCATGCTCGAACAGAATTCGGCAGGCCAGGGCCAGCTTTTCCCGTACAGTCCACGTATTATCGGCGAGCGAGCCTTGCATCTGCGTCAGGGCCTGGCGCACCAGTTGGTCTTTGCTGTGAGTCAGGGTCGTTGCCATGGGGGAGGGTCCTCGGTGGCGTGATGGTAGAGGTCAGTGCTTGCCCGCCTAACTGCTTTGGTCGGTGGAAGGGCGGTCAATCACATGACACAAATGATCTTATATGACACAAAGTGTCATGCGCAACTGCGTTTTGCCTGGGAAAGCCGCGTCACATGTCTATCCGACTGAAACTGCTGAGAAAAAAACTCGGGATTACCCTGGAGGTGCTGGCTGACAAGGCCGGCATGACCAAGAGCTACCTGTCCAAGGTCGAGCGGGGGCTCAATACCCCGTCCATCGCCACGGCGCTCAAGCTTGCCCGGGCGTTGAACGTCAATGTCGAAGAGCTGTTCGCCGATGACCCATCGGGCGAGGCGCGTTACAGCCTGGTGCGCGGGACGGAGCGCCAGGCACTGGTAGGCAGCGGTGAGGGGCCGGGCTACGCGGTGTTGACCTCGCAGGTCGGCCTGCGCAGTTTGTTGCCGTTCATGATCCAGCCGCCGAGCGAATTCAGCGACCCGACCTTCAAGGCGCATGAGGGTGAAGAGTTTCTGTTCGTCCACCAGGGCCAGGTCGAGGTGGACTTCATGACCGAGCGGGTGCTGCTGGAGCAGGGCGATGCCTTGCACTTCAATGCCCAGACGCCGCACCGCCTGCGTTCGGTCGGGCCACAGCAGGCGCAATTGCTGGTGGTGGTACAAGGCAGCGGCGAGTGAGGGCAGGGCGATGATCGAGGTGTCGCGGTTCTGGCGTGATCCGGCCTTGCCGTTCGTCGAAGCGCGGCGTGTCGGTGATGGGCGCCAAGTCTGCTATGGCGCACATTCTCATGAGAGTTTTTCCATCGGTGTGATCACCGGCGGGCGCAGTACCTATGTGACCGGCGACAGCTGTCGCGAAGTCGCAGCGGGGACGACGGTGCTGATGAAGCCGGGCGTGGTGCACACCTGCAATCCGATCGAAGGCCAGCCTTGGTCGTATGTGATGTTGTTCGTCGATGTGCCGTGGTTGCAGGCCCAGGGGATCGACCTGCCGGATGCAACGCTGAGTACCTCGCCAGCTCTGTACAGCCACTTGTTGCAAGTGCTGGCGGGGTTGTTTGATGGCGACACGCCAGGTCGTGAGGCGTTGTTAGCGGGTTTCTTTCAGGTATTGCCGGGCTACCTGGATCGCCCCTCGGTCACTCGATCTGTGCAGCATCCGCGCCTTGAGGCCGCAGCTGCGTTCATCCGCGCGCATCGGCTGGATCCGTTGACCCTTGAAGAAATCTGCGCTGCAGCCGGCCTTTCGCGTGCTTACTTGATCCGCGCGTTCCGCCAGCGTTTTGGCCTTACGCCCCATGGCTATCTACTTGATCAGCGCGTGCAGCATGCGCGTGCTCAACTGCGTGTGGGCCGGCCGATCGCCGAGGTGGCGCTGGAGGCGGGGTTTGCTGACCAGGCGCATTTGCAACGGGCGTTCAAGCAGCATCTGGCAGCAACGCCTGGACATTATCGCCAGGCGGTCTGGTGAGGGTGGCTGTTCGCAGGTAACACCGATCCCACCACTGCCGCTACAGCGCGAGCCCTGTAGGCGCGGGCTTGCCCGCGAACAGGCCGGTACACGCAATAATTTCATCAGCCCCCAATCAGATAGAGGGCACTGGCAACCAGTAGCGCGGCCAGCATGCGATTGAACCCCCTCATGTACCTTGGATTGCCCAGATACTGACGAATCACACTCCCAGCCCAGGCCCAGCTGGCGATCGACACGAAGCAGATCGGCCCATAGATCCAGATAAACAGCCACAACAGCTGTTGTTCTCCACTGGTATAGGCGCCCACCCCAGCCAGCGCCGCCAGCCAGGCTTTCGGGTTGAGCCATTGCATCGCCGCACCGTGCCAGGCCGACGGTGCCCGCAACTCCCCCTGGTTGCCCAGTCCACCCGTGTCAGTGGCCAGTCGCCACGCCAGGTACAGCAAGAACAGCACTCCACCCCAGTGCAGCCCCAGACCGATCAGGGGCCAGCGCACTAACAGTTCATGCAGGCCCAGGCCAACCACAATCAATAGCAGGCAAAAGCCCAAGGTGGCTCCCGCCACATGCCTCAGGCTGGCGCGCAGGCCATGGCGGGCCCCGCTGCCAAGCGCGACGATATTGACTGGCCCCGGTGAAATCGAAGCCGCCAGGGCGAAGGCGGCCATGGACAATGACAGGCTCATGGATGACATCTCGTGTTGGAAGATGTCCGCTATCCTGATCAGCAAGCGCGGCGGTGTATTGAATAAAAGTGCCCTGATAGGGTCGCTGCATGCACCGCTGTTACAGGTTTTGTAATAGTTTCGCGCTGTGAGAAAAAGCGTCTGTGATTGTAGGATCTCCATCCGTATTTTCTATCAAGGTATGTATGAGCACCTTCTCGGAGCCCCCCAGTTTCAGGCCATTCTGGCCTTCCTTCTCCCCCCGTCCTCGTGACGCTTGCTTCGTGAGTACCCGCTAATGGAATGGCTAGCCGACCCCACGGCCTGGCTGGGCCTGCTGACGCTTATCGTCCTCGAGCTGGTACTGGGCATTGATAACCTGGTATTCATCGCCATTCTGGCTGACAAGCTGCCCCCGCATCAGCGCGACCGCGCGCGGGTAATCGGCTTGACCTTGGCGCTGGTCATGCGCCTGGGCTTGTTGGCGAGCATCTCGTGGATGGTCACCCTCACCGCGCCGCTGTTCGAGATCTTCGACAAGAGCTTCTCGGGCCGCGACCTGATCATGCTGTTTGGTGGTGTGTTCCTGTTGTTCAAGGCGACCATGGAGCTGCACGAACGGCTTGAGGGCCATGTCACCCAATCCAGTGGCACCCTGCGTCATGCCGCGTTCTGGCCCATCGTGGCGCAGATCGTGGTGCTCGATGCGGTGTTCTCGCTCGATGCGGTGATCACTGCGGTAGGTATGGTCGAGCATCTGTCGGTGATGATGATTGCGGTGATCTTCTCGATCGGCATCATGATCGTCGCCAGCAAACCGCTGACCCGCTTCGTCAACGCCCACCCCACGGTGATCATGCTGTGTCTGGGCTTCTTGATGATGATCGGCTTCAGCCTGACCGCCGAAGGCCTGGGCTTCCACATCCCGAAAGGCTACCTGTATGCGGCAATTGGCTTCTCGATCCTGATTGAGCTGTTCAACCAGTTGGCCCGTGCCCGCCGCAAGCGCAGCTTGCAGCAGCACCGGCCACTGCGTGAGCGGACCGCCCATGCGGTACTGCGCCTGATGGGCGGTCGCCGGGTCGAGGCCGACGAGGTCGGTGAAGAGATCGCCGACCTGGTCGAGGGTGGCGAAGAGCAGGTGCTGTTCGATCGCCGCGAACGGGTGATGATCAGCGGCGTGCTGAACCTGGCCGAGCGGCCGATTCGCACGGTGATGACGGTGCGTGCCGAAGTCGATGCGATCGACCTGGCGCAAGCGCCCGAAGCCATCACCCAGGCCCTGGCCAACTCGCCATACTCGCGCCTGCCGTTGATTCGCAATGGACGTATCGAGGAACCGTTGGGCTTTGTGCACAAGAAGGAGTTGCTCAAGGAGCTGCTCGACGGCAATCAGCCGGACCTGGAACGCATGGCCCGCGCGCCGCTGAACCTGCTGGAAAGCTTCACCCTGCTCAATGCCTTGGAACAGATGCGCAACCAGTCGACGCACATCGCTTTCGTGGTTAACGAGTTCGGTGATTTCACCGGCGTGCTGACCATGACCGACATCCTTGAGTCGATTGCGGGCGAGCTACCCGACGCCAGCGAGGTCGAGGGCCCGGCGATCATCGAGGAGGAGGGTGGCTTCGTCGTCAGTGGCGCCTTGAACCTCAGCCAGGTGCAGGCGCGCATTGGCTTCAGCGCGCGTGCCACCGAGGACTACCAGACCCTGGCGGGCCTGGTGATGAGTCTGCTGGATCGGCTGCCGGTGGTCGGCGACCGCCTGGCCTGGAACGGCTGGAGCATGACCGTGGTGGCGGTGGAGGAGCGCCGTGTGCGTCAGGTGCGCCTTACACCGAACGCCGACGTTGACGCAGCAGGTGCTTGAAGCCTTCAAGCACTAGCACCAGGACGGCGGCCCAGATCGGCAGGTAGGTCAGCCACTGGTCGGGGCCGATGGTCTCGCCCAGTAGCAGGGCCACGCCCACCAGCAACACCGGCTCTACATAGCTGAGCAGCCCGAACAGGCTGAACGGCAACAGCCGACTGGCCAGCACGTAGGCGATCAGGGCGCAGGCACTGATCGCCCCGAGCAGCGGGATCAAGCCGTACAAACCAGGGTGTTCGACCAGGTCAGCCGCCGACAGCGGCCCCTGGATCACGAAGTACAGCGCCCAAGGTAGCAACAGGCACATGTCGCACCACAGCCCGCCCAGGTGATCGGTGCGGCAGCGTCGGCGCAGCACGAAGTAGATCGGGTAGCCGATCATCACCAGCAGGGTTTCCCAAGCGAAACTGCCATTCTGATACAGCTCATGGCCCACCCCCAGGGCTGCGCAGCTCACCGCCACTTTCTGCAAGCGCGACAGACGCTCGCCGTACACCAGGCGCCCGGTCATGACCATGGCCAGCGGCAGCAGGAAGTAGCCCATCGACACCTCAAGGCTGCGCCCATGCAGCGGCGCCCAGAGGAACAGCCACAGCTGCACGCCCATCAACCACGAGGTGCCGACCATGCCGAGCAGCAGCATTGGCGTTTCTCGGACCCTGGCCAAAAGCTCGCCGACCCGCTTCCAGTCTTTGCTGACCAGCATGAACAAGGTCAGGCAAGGCAGGGTCAGCAAGGTCCGCCAGCCAAAGATCTCCTCACCGTCCAGCGGTGCCAACAAGGAGGTGTAGAAATACATCACGGCGAACAAACACGACGCCATGACCGACGAAAGAATGCCTTTTGACACGAATGCCTCGGTTACAGGAGATGAGCGGGTGGATCAGCCGCGCATGATCTCAGGGCGCGCTGGTTGCGGCAACCGCGAGCTTTGTGCAGCCAAGGCACGCAGGAACTCATCCAGCGGCATCGGCCGGGCGAACAGGAAGCCTTGCTGGAAATCTACCTGGCGCTGTTCGAGGTAATCGCGTTGGGTCTGGGTCTCCACCCCCTCGGCGACAATGCCCAGGCCTAGCTTGGTCGACAGCTCGATGATGCTGTCCAAGATGTGCTGGGACAGCGCATCGCCGCCGATCATGGCGACGAAACTCTGGTCGATCTTCAGGTAATCGACGTTGAACTGGCGCAGATAATTCAGGCTGGACTGCCCGGTGCCAAAGTCATCCAGGGCAATCATCACGCCCATTTCGTGGAGTTTTTCGAATAACTCCAGGGTCACCGGTGTGGCTTCGATCAACTTGCGTTCGGTCAGCTCCAGGGTCAGCTTCACCCGACCTGGCTCGAAGTGCTGCAGGAAGGTCCGGCAGTCGTCGAGCAGGCGCAGGTCGCGGCAATGATCGGCAGTGATATTGATGCCGACATGGAAGCCGTCTTCGAGCAGCGCTGCGTAAGGCGCCAAGCCTTGGGCGGTATGCAGCATCAGTGCGCGGGTCATGGCGACGATCTGGCCGCTGTGCTCGGCATACGGGATGAACAAATCAGGGCGCACCAGGCCTTCGCGTGGGTGATTCCAGCGCATCAGCACTTCGGCGCCGGCCCAGCGATAGTCGCCTTTGCGTACCACTGGTTGGAAATAGGGCAGGAATTCATCTGCTTCCAGGGCGCGATCCAGCTCGCTGCGCGGCGACGAGGCGCGGCGGATCTGCCAGCGCACGACACTTCCGGCCACTACCCCCAGCAACAGCAACAGACTGAGCAGCGCAGGATAATGATCGCGCATCAGTTCGGCTTGTTTATGCGCGCCATAGCCGCCATGCACACTGAACGGATAGCGCGCTGAAGCTTGTACCACTGCTGCGGTCGCTGCCGTCGGCGGGGCACCGTGACGAACCACGCCGTCCTTGCCCATCCAACTATTGCCCACCTGGATCTGCAGGTCCTCGTCCCTACCGAGCATGCGTAGGACCGTGAGCAGGTGATCGCCGTCCACTGTGGTGATGGCGCCGCGAGCGCCTTCGCTGGCGCGATAGACCAGCAGCGGGTGGCCAGGTGTCACCGAATTGCCATCCATCAGCCACAACCGGCCTTCGGTGTAGTCAGCCGCGTTTACCGGCTCGTCAAATTCGCCAAACAGCGAGTTGCAATAGAGCGTGTTGCGTTTGAACAGATTGGTCGAACGTACGAACGCGTTGCGCGTCACTTGGCTGCGCAAGGCTACCTCGACTTCAGCGCAGGGCTTGCCGACCAAGGGAAACAGTGACCTGGCAGAATCCGACAAACTGTCCAGGATCTGCTCGATGTGCTGCAGCACCTGCTCGGTGATGGCCTGGCTGCTCTCGCGCAACTCTCGCTGCGCCTGCCAGTTCATCACCGCCGCCCCACACACTAGCGGCAGGGCGCCGACCACCCAGGGCAGCAGGGCGCGCCAGCTCCAGCGGGCGGGACGTTTAACTGAAAGGGGCATGCTGACCTAATCTTGAAGAAGGAGTACGCACAGGATAGCCGTTTGTCGGTTAGCTTGACGCACTTAAAACGCGACAAACCGATTTACGCCAGATAGAATCGGTTTACGAATACAACAATAAGGTTCTCCCTCCTGGAGGATCAAGCCCGCCGAGAATGGGTCCATATGACATATCATGGGTTCACGTTGATCATAGGTGGCTTCCTCGCCCGCAGCGTGCGGGGCATCCCCTGCTCACCACCACGTCTGTCCGACATCCCAAGCACCTGACCCACCGTTAATGCGCTGTAGATGAGGACACGAACATGGCTGATATCTTTGACAATCCAATGGGCCTGATGGGCTTTGAGTTCATCGAGCTCGCCTCGCCGACCCCGGGTGTGCTGGAACCTGTATTCCAGATCATGGGCTTCACCAAGGTGGCGTCGCACCGTTCCAAGGACGTGCACCTGTACCGCCAGGGCGGTATCAACCTGATTCTTAACAACGAACCCAAGAGCATCGCGTCCTACTTTGCCGCCGAGCATGGCCCGTCGGTGTGCGGCATGGCATTTCGCGTGCGCAATGCCCATGAAGCCTATGCCCGCGCGCTGGAACTGGGCGCCCAGCCGGTCGAGATCGAAACCGGCCCGATGGAGCTTCGCCTGCCTGCGATCAAGGGGATTGGCGGCGCGCCGCTGTACCTGATCGACCGCCATGAAGAAGGCAGCTCGATCTATGACATCGACTTCAAGTTCATCGACGGGGTCGATCGTAATCCGGTCGGCGCAGGTCTCAAGCTCATCGATCACCTGACTCATAATGTCTATCGCGGCCGGATGGCCTACTGGGCAGGCTTCTACGAGAAACTGTTCAACTTCCGCGAAATCCGCTATTTCGACATCAAGGGCGAATACACCGGCCTGACCTCCAAGGCCATGACCGCTCCCGACGGCATGATTCGCATCCCGCTCAATGAGGAGTCGTCCAAGGGGGCGGGGCAGATCGAAGAGTTCCTGATGCAGTTCAACGGCGAGGGCATCCAGCATGTCGCCTTCCTCACCGATGACTTGATCAAGACCTGGGACGCCCTCAAAGGCTTAGGCATGCGCTTCATGACCGCTCCGCCGCAAACCTACTACGAGATGCTTGAAGAGCGTCTGCCTGGTCATGGTGAGCCGGTCGATCAGCTGCAGGCCCGCGGTATCCTGCTCGATGGTGCTTCAGAGGCCGATGACAAGCGACTGCTGCTGCAGATCTTCTCGGAAACCTTGCTGGGGCCCGTGTTCTTCGAGTTCATCCAGCGCAAGGGCGATGATGGCTTTGGCGAGGGTAACTTCAAAGCCCTGTTCGAATCGATCGAGCGTGATCAGGTGCGTCGCGGTGTGCTTAGCACCGATTAACTGCTCGCACGCCCCCGTCTGGTGTTAAGGGCGGGGGTTGCCGTGGTTTTATGCCTTTTTCTGTGAATTCCCCAATAGGCCATGGCAGCGGTCAGCACGCCCACTAGCGACAGTGACGGGAGAGTTCCGAGTAGGGAATGGTGTATCTCCTGAGCAGTGTGACCGGTTGGATAGCCTGCTTTAAGCGTGTAGCCATGTTTGGCTGATCGCTCACTCTGGAAGAACTCCGATTGCGATGGCCGCGTCGGCTCCCGACTGTCGCCTCGGGCCCAGATGTACTTGTCATCGAACTCCAGCAGCATCACCAAGTCACCCTGGAAACCATACAATGCGTTGCGCAGCTCAAGGCCATAGGCGGTGGCGACAACGCCTGAGTTGCGGGCTGCTAACCGATACTCAACGACCACCCCATTGGGGGTGCTAGGAGAGGTTAAATTAAGCCTGACATTCGGGCCTTGGCTGTCAGAGTGGTGCAGCCTTGGATAGGGAGGCGGTAAAGTGCTGCAATAACCTTTGTTGTTGCGCGTCAACATCAGTGAACTAATTCGTGAGTCCTTGGCTGTGCGGGCTTTCAACGCACCGATCACGCGGTCGCACGGTCTACCGGCATATACCAAGGACTCGCTGGCGGCGCTAAGCAAGTTGTCCAGCACCTGATCGATGACTAGCACAGCTTCGCTGGCCGACACGCGAGCGTGCTCGTCTAGTTTGCGCTCCAGCTGATAGACCATCACTGTCAGTCCCGCAGCCACAGGCACCAACCCAACCCCTATAATCAGCAAAAGCTGCAACAGGCTTCGTGCTGCATACTTGAGTTTCGACATCGGCTTACCCTCCTTGTCAGAGCTGTCCATGGTTGGACAGATGCTGGGGAGGGTACGGGGGACATCCTCACTGAGCTGTAGGCTTGAGCCGGTTTAACTCTGGTAAATGTGGTCGCGCGCTGTGGGAGTCAGCTCTTCTTGCCGAGCGTTTCTACAACTTTTTCCGCCACCGACGCGCTAGAGGCTGGGTTTTGGCCGGTAATCAAGCGCCCATCGCACACAACGAACGGCTTCCACGGATCTTCATGTTTTTTGTATTTACCACCTCGAGCGCCTAGTTCGTTTTCAGTCAGATAGGGCACGACCTTATCCAGCTCAACCAGCTGTTCTTCGATATTGGAAAACCCGGTGACTTCACGGTCTTTGACCAACAGCGTGTTGTCGCTAAGTTTGATGTTCAACAAGCCTACCGCCCCATGGCAGACTGACGCGACCACGCCCCCTTTTTCATAGATGCGCCGCGCCAGCTCTTGCAGCGCCGTGTTATCCGGGAAATCCCAGATAACCCCATGGCCACCGGTGTAGTAAATCGCGCTGTAATCATCAGGTTTGACCTGGCCTGGGCTGAGGGTAGTGCCCAGACGGTTCATGAACTGCTTGTCGTCATACCACTGCCAATCCAGATCCTGCGCCATCTGCAGGCTGTGCGGGTCAATGGGAATGTACCCGCCGTTGGGGCTGACATAGTCAACGGCGTAGCCACTTTTTTCGACCACCTCGACAAAGTGGACCGCCTCGCCCAGCCACAGGCCGGTTGCGCGTTTAAGGGTTGGATATTTGGCGGTGTTGGTCAGTACGACTAGAATTTTCTTGCTCATGACCTCGCTCCATCGACAGGAAAGGGCCCGGTGACTCCGGGAACGCATGGCAAAGCCTAATCAGCATAGCTGGCACTGAGCGCGATGCCATCAGCGCAGTGATGGCAATGTGCTAGCCTTGCGGCATGCGCGATGAGCCGAGTTTTTCGGCTGAGTCAGTGGTTAACCAAATATTGCAGTACGCCTTGTCCGGGCAGATGATGCTGGGCAGCCAACCACGTCAAGGAATGAACAAATTGGTCGCGAAAGGTAGGTCATCCGAGCCTGGACTCCAGGTAATTAGCCTTACGCCAGCCGCCCCCCTTGCTGACAGCATGGACAAGTCGATCAGCCAGTTCGACTGGAGCACAACATCCTTGGGGGCTTTACCCCAATGGCCGCCAGCCCTGCGCATTGCCGTTGACATGATGCAGCATTCGCCGTTCCCCAGCGCACTGGCATGGGGTGCGGAGCTCACGGTGATCCATAACCAGGGGTACCGAGGCCTATTTCCGGCAAACCTGCAGACCTTGGGCTGTTCTTTCGATTCGTTGTGGAGCGACGAACACTGGCAAGTGATCGGCCCGTGTGTGTTCAAGGCGCTGCAAGGGCAGGCCAGTTTCGTTGAAGACACCCCTATTCGGATAGGCCCTGGCAACAGCATTGGCCAAGCCTGGTATGCCTTCAGCTACACCCCCATCAGGGATGACCAGGGTGCAGTGGCGGGCGTTCTGCACACGGTCATCGATACCACCTCGAGCATGGAAACCATAGGCCTGTGGCGAGAATTGGCGACAACCTTCGAAAAACAGATCGCTCGCTACATGGCTGACCGAGACCACATCTGGCAGCTTTCGCGCGATGCCATGGTCATGCTTAAGCGCGACATGCGCTTGCAGGCGGCCAATCCTGCGTGGCTGCAGATCTTGGGTTGGAGTGAGGATGAAGTGGCGGGCATGCCGATCCTTGAACTGGTGCATCCAGCCGATCGACCGCAAATCCGTAGTGCAGTCCTGGATGTTCTGCATGGCAACGGGGTTGAGCAGATCGAAACCCGGCTACGTCACAAAGAGGGGCATTACCGCTGGTTCAGCTGGAGCGGCAGGCTTGAGGGTAATGTGCTGACGGCGGTGGGGCGCGATATCAGCCAAGAGCGCGAAGACGCCATTCGCCAGAGCGAGATGCTCCTGCGCAACAGCCAGCGGATGCAAGCTGTAGGGCAGTTGGCGGGTGGTATGGCCCATGAGATGAATAACCTGTTGTCGGGTATCAGCGGCAGCCTCGAGCTGCTGCAACGGCGCTTGGCGCAAGGGCGATTAGAACGAATCGACAACTATGTGCTATTGGCCCGTGATTCAGTCCAGCGGGCCATGACCCTCACTCATCGATTGTTGGCATTTTCCAGAAGCCAGCCACTGTCACCGCGCAACTTGGATATCAACCGTTTGCTGGAAGCGGCTGAGCCGATCCTGTTGCAAGCACTGGGGCCGGAGATGCGTTTGCAGTGGCAATTGGATACGGCGTCATGGCCGGTCTATCTGGATGCCGCGCAATTGGAAAATGCATTGATCAACCTGTGCGCCAACTCCCGTGATGCCTGCCGGGACCGCGGCCAGCTGACGATTCGCAGCGTCAACCAGCGTCTGACGGGCTCGGAGGTAAATGATAGCGGTTTGCCCAACGGCGATTACGTGGCCATTCATGTCGAGGACAATGGCCATGGCATGTCGAGCGAAGACGTGACACGTGCGTTCGAACCGTTTTTCACCACCAAACCGGCTGGTCGAGGGGCGGGGCTTGGGTTGCCGATGGTCTACGGTTTTGTCAGGCAGTCTGGTGGCCACGCTTGGGTTGAATCGACCTTGGGTAAGGGCACCCGGGTGTCAATGATGTTTCCGCGTGGTGAGGCGTTGCCGGAACCAGAACAGACCCCTGCAGCGTTACCAGCAAGCACCGCACGTGGACGCGGCGAGCGCGTGCTGTTGATCGACGATGAGGCCAATCTACGCAATTTGATGAAAGAGGCATTGGCGGACTTTGGTTTTGATGTCAGCGTTGCTACCGATGCCAATTCTGCTTTGGGGCAGTACCGGCTCGCTGGCACATTTGATTTGGTCATCACCGACATTGGGCTTCCTGGAGGATTCAGTGGACGTCAGGTAGCCAAGGCCATGCGTCTGCTCAACCCCGAACAGAAAATTCTATTCATTACCGGATTTACCGAACAACCCATAGAACAGCAATTGCTCAGCCAGCCAGGAACTGCGCTGATGCTCAAGCCCTTCACCCTGGAGAGCTTGGTAGAGCAGGCCCAACGCATGATTAGTTGTTAGCGCCGCTTGAGCGTTTGCCCAGCATCCCGGCAACCCTCTGTTGCAGGTGGTTGAGTTCAAACGGCTTGCAGATCAATTGCATGCCTGGCCCAAGAAAGTCTTCCCTGGCCATCGCCGTTTCAGCGTAACCGGTGATGAACAGCACAGGCAGGTCCGGGCGCAACTGCTGGGCAATTTCGGCCAATTGCCTGCCGTTCATTCCGGGGAGCCCGACATCACTGATCAGCAAGGCCAAGGGGCGACGGGAGTGCAGCACGCGCAGCGCCTCGTTGGCGTTGCTCGCTACCTGACAATCCAAGCCATCTTCGGCAAGTGCCTGGCACACCAGCAGGCGCACATGTTCGTCGTCTTCGACTATCAGAACATGCTGATCGGCCTGGGCAGTGGGGGCGGGGGGGTGATTGGCCTTGGCTTGAGGCTGCACATTGCCTGGATCGCGTGGTAGATAGAGGTCAACTCTGCTGCCTCGGCCGATTTCACTGTGCAGCGCTACATGGCCATGCGACTGCTTACTGAAGCCATAGACCATCGACAAACCCATGCCGATGCCCTGGCCAACCGGTTTGGTGCTGAAAAACGGCTCAAAAGCCCGCTCCAGGGTGCTTTGCGACATCCCTTGGCCGTTGTCGCTGATGCTGATGCGCAGATAATCACCGCTGGCCAAGCCTTCATGGGCCAAGCGTGCCTTGTCAACGCGCAGGTTGCTCGCCTCGATGGTCATTTCGCCGCCGCTGGGCATCGCCTCCGAGGCGTTGGTCAGCAGGTTGTCCAGCGCTTCGCGTAGCTGCTGATCATCCGCCTGTACTCGCCAGAGGTTCTCCGGCAGGCGTAAGTGCACGCGGATTGCGCCGCCCAAGTCAGTCAATGGCATCGACTCGAGCAAGGCGCTCAGGTCGACACTGCGGTTGTCCAGTGATTGCCGGGAGGAAAACGCCAATAACCGATGGGTCAGGCGGGCGGCACGCGTAACGGCTTCCTGGCCCATGCGCAACACCCCGCCAAGCTTGTCGGTGCGGCCCTGTTGCAGGTACCGGTCAATTAACTCGAAGCTTCCGCCGATGCTGGTCAACAGATTATTGAAGTCGTGGGCAACGCCGCCGGCCAATTGACCTACGGCTTCCATCTTGCGCGTTTGGTGCAGTGCCTGGACTTCTTTTTGCCGCTGCTGCGCCTGATCGTGCAATTGCTGCTGCAACTCAAGCAGCTGGTCGCGAGCAAGGTACTGACGGCGTCGGGCCCGAAGGGCCGATTGGCTAAGATTCAGTAGCTGGCAATCATCGAAAGGAAGCTGCAGCAACAGCAGGTTACCCAAGCGTTCTCGCGGTGGGCCGGTGGTTGGCGAGTGGATATCTGCCAGCAACACAATGGGCAGGTCGGACCATTCAGGTTGGCCATCTATAAATTGCTGCAACGGTGATTTCTGATCGTCGGATAGGCTCTCTTCAGCGACGATCGCCAGGCCAACGCCCTCGGATAACCAGCCACACAAGCGCGCCAGATCGGTTGTACGTTGGCAGCCGATTCCTGCGGCCGCAAGCATTCTGCTGGTCTTCGCCCCCAGACGTGCTGGAGCCAGGATCAGTGCACGCTCGTCCAGCGACAACGAAGCGGCCAAGGCTGCTCTCCCTAAACAGTTGGCGGGTCGCAAGTGACCCTGCCGATATCCACTGGACCATGGCGTCGGGAGCGGGGTTCAAACTGTTTAAGGATTTCTCTAAAGGCCTTGCTGGAGTATTGGATCATCCGGGTTTAGCCGCTCAAGTTCGGCCAATAGCACCTGAACGTTTTGCAACTGCCCGGTCTCTTTCCAGTATTGGATTAGCAATACCCGCGCCTTGCGATTGGCCGGCTGTCGATTCAATACCGTCTCCAACTGTTTTTGCGCGGCCTCAACCTGCTCCAACTGGTGCAGAGTCAGCGCCAGCGCGTAGCGATAGTCGGGATCGTCAGGTTGCAGTTCCACTGCGCGGGAGAACGCCAATAGCGCGTATTCGTGCTGATCGTGGCGCGTCAGCCAGAGGCCTAGTTGGTGCTGCAAAAAAGCAGAGTCTGGCTGCAAGGCCAGGGCCTTGCCCAGCACCTGCCGAGATGCATCGTGCTGACCCTGGCGCTCCAACAAACGAACTTGGATAGCTAATGCCTCGAGACTCTCCGGTGACGCTTTCAGGCTGCGTTGCAGGGCTGCATTAGCGCGCTGGTAGTCGTGTTCGTGCAAATACAGGCGTGCCAGGTGGATTTGCGCGGCGGGATCTTGCGGTTGCGCTTCAAGTGCTTGCTGGAATTGGTCAAGGGCCTGTTGCAGTGGACCGAAGTACAGGCCAATCGCATCGGGATCCAGGCCCAGCAACGCGTCCACTGCGGCAAAGCGAACACTCTGGTCATCGTCATCAAGCAGTGGCCCTAGCACCAGGCTGCGCTGCGTCGCGGGCAATAGCTGGCGAATGCTGGCAATGGCGGCGCGGCGCACCAACGGTTCGTCGTGCTGCAGATCAAGCTTGGCCAGCTCCAGCGCTTTAGGTGAAGGGTAGTTGGCCAGTTCGGCATACAACGCCGCGCGACGAATCGGCGCCAGGTCGTTGCGCTGCAATTGCTGATAGAGCACGCGGGCGGCGCCTGGTTGGCCGTTATGGGCCATGCGCAGGGCTTTGGCGTAGCTATGTGGCGGCAGGGCGGGCGCGGTGGGCGCTTCGCTGCGCGACAAATAGCCGATCACCACCGATACCAAAATCAGCAACAGCACAGCGATCAGGTAGTGACGGTGTCGGGGCATCGGCGAGTCCGTTGAGGCAGAGGGGGTGAGCTTGGGCGAGCTTGAAGTGAATTGCAATCTTGGGGGGGGTGTGTTGCGTGAAGGGCTGTAGCGCGAATGGCTATCTGCAGCGGCTGGGTCGCTTAACCGACCCCGACACGAACGCTAAGTGATCAAGTATCCGCAGATGCATGTTTTTTTCGGATGTTTCCTACAGGTTTTGAAGTAACAGATGACGGTGGTTTATGTTTTCGTAAGTTGCAAGTCCACTTTTTCTATTTGTTCTTTTGTTTTGTTTGGTCAATTTTATGGGCAGATCCTGGGTGGTTCCTTGCTGAATGGTTTTTTTACCGAGATCTGTATCTTTTATTCGTTGGGCAAGGATTGATAATGGCCCGATGATAGTCAGCTCCGGGAGCGCTGAATGAATATGCACGTTGATATGCAGCAGGGTAGAGCGCAGTCGGGGGCGATGGTGGTGCGATTTTCTTTCAATGGTTTGGCGGCAGTAAGTTGTCACTTGGCTGGTTCCTAAATAGATGTAAGAAACGTCCGATAAGCGAGAAGCTAACTTGATTTTGCGCACTATTTAGTGGTGAGCAGAAGTCCTCGAGAGGAAGGGGTGCCCATGAGTGATATTCATGACCAAGCCATGCAGTACATTTATCAGCAAGTGCTGGAGCGCTTGTTGAAACATATGTCCCAAGCCCAGCGCGCATCTATGCAGTTATTGATCCAGCGACTGCTGGTGGCGGCTGGGGGCGTTGAGTACATTGGCCAGTTTCAGTTGCTAGTGGTGCATGGGGAAGACCGACGAAGCGCACATTTGCTAGCCTGCTTGCGTGCTGCGCAGTTGACCATCGCCTTGCGTGCCCCTGCCACCTTCCGACTGCGCGTGGTGGTCGCCGCGCTGCCGGCCATCAGTCACAAGACCCTGGTCAACCATGAGCGCAGCTTCGGCAAACTGTTTATGCAGGATGATGCGCGGGTGGAGTTGCTGATGATCGAAGGGCAATCGGTGGTGCCCTTTGGCGTGCGGCCAACGATGTCGATCGAGCCTTGGGCGCAATCGCGCCAAGCGTTGTTGCTTTTTGGCCACCTGACCGCGGGCCAGCCTGAAGCCATGTTCGGTAGCCGTCTGCACCTGCAACTGGCCAATGCTTTTTGCCTGGTACTGGACAATAGCCATGGTGCGAGCGCCCTGATCACGCTCATCCCTGAGCGCCAGCGCCTGCTCTATCTGGCGTGGAGTCGGCGCTGCCTGCGTTTGACGGGCGAGTTGGGTCTGCAGGGTACCTACCTGAATTTGGCGACGCTGGCCGAGGCGCTTGGCTGGCTGCAAGCATTGGCGGACGCACCTTTGGATGCTCCCAAGAATCCAGCGGCCGCGGCAAATCCAGACAGCCCACTGCGGGTGATCGCGGTGGACGACTTGCTGCAGGACAGGCTCGACGACAGCCAGTTGCAGCAGATGCTCGGCGTGCACCTCGAACCTACCAGGTCCCAGGCACCCCTGATGGCTTATTTTGATCTTGACGCGTTGCTGCACTTGCGCCAGTTGCGCGGCCGTCAGCAGCGCAAGGGGCACAAAGAAGGGCGCTTGGGGCTGGCGGTGCGCGATCGAGCTCATTCCACGCAGGCGTGTGACTCGGCCCAGGCGCGCTTTCTGAACCTGGCGGGGTTGACCGAGCAGCAGTTGATTTGCCTGATTCATGCCCCGTTCGCCGATCATGGGCGCGGGCTTGAGGGTTTCGTTGAGTATTGCCATCCCGGTATGCGGGTCGCCTTGCCCTATCTGCATCGGGCCTTGCAGGGCAAACCCTGCCCTGAGCCGGTGCAGCAGTGGTTGATGGATGTCAGCGGTCTGAGTTTGGCGCAGCTCAAGGCGATCTATGCCCGGCGCATGGGCCAGCCGGCCAGACGCGTAGTGGCCAATCTGGCGCGGCGTGACTTGGCCCTGCGTCTGCACGTTAGCGCTAGAGCGGTGCCTCAGGTCGCGACCTGATGAGCCGGTCGGCCCGCGGCGAGTTCGCCTACCAGACGGTTTATCGCTACCTGGAGCGCTTGATTGGCGAAGCGGACCGCAACGGTGAGGGGCGTTTGCCCTCGCTACGCGATCTGGCACGTCGTCTGCGCGTGTCGCTGGCGACGGTGCAAAGTGCCTACAGCCTGCTCGAGCATGAGGGGCGGGTGCGTTCAGTGCCCAAGTCGGGTTACTTCGTGCGTGCTTGTTTGACGGACGAAGCTCAGGCCGCTAACCCACGCTCGCAGCGGTTGTCGGCATTGCATGTGCCGCTGTCTTCATCAGCCGCGCTGGAGCGCGCGTTGCTCCGGCAGGAGCGTCGCTTGTCGCGCCAGAGCGCGTGCCAGAGTGGGCCACGGCGGGCGGTGGGGGGCGCGTTACTGCGTAACGCACTGGCGGCGCGCTATACCCGCTCTTCGCGTCAATGCTGGAGCGCCGAGGATGTGCACCTGGCAACCGACGTCCAAGCACTGCTGCAAACCCTGCTCTGCGCCTTGCACCTGCGCGGCGCCACAGCGCTGGTCGCATCGCCCTGTTGCTGGCGACTGCTGCGCGGGTTGCAGTTGGCCGGCCTGCGTGTGCTGGAGGTTCCGCTGGATGCCGAGTGCGGCTTGGACCTGGATGTTTTTGCGCGGCTGTTGGCGCGTGAACCGGTGCGTCTGGTGGTCATGCCGGCGTGCCTGAGCTTGCCGACCGGGCGGCTGCTGACCGAGCTTGAACAACACAAGATTGCCGCGTTGCTGGCTGAGCATCCGGCCTGGTTGCTGGAGAACGACCTGGACAGTGAGCTGAGCTTCGCGGCGCCCGCGAACCGACGTCTGCGCGACTGGCTAGAGCCTAAAGGCGTGCTGGTGCTGGGTTCGTTGGAGGCTGAAGTGGGGGCCGAAGCGCCCTATGCCTTTGTCTTGTGTCGTCATGCAGGCGTCGCTGAAAAGTTTGCCCAGCGAGGTTTTTTGCTGCCGCCGCTGCGCCAACAGGCGCTGGCCCAGTTGTACGTGAAAGGCGAGGTGGATTGCCATCTGGCGCCCTTGCGCAGGGAACGCGAGGCGCGCATGCAGTTGCTCTGTCAGCAGGTCCAGCTGCATTTGGGTGAATGGGTGGTTTTTTGTATGCCGCAGGGAGGCCAGGCACTGTGGGTACGCCTGCACCAGCCGTTGGCCAGCAATCGCGCAGTCGAGGTAGTGGCGGGCAGTGACCTGCTGATTGTCCCAGGTGATCGGTTCAGTTTGCAGGGGCGCTTTCATCAGTGCCTGTTGTTGGTCTGGGAGGGCACCAACGAGCAAAACCTGCAGCATGGGTTACGTCTGCTCAGCCAGGCGTTGCAAGAGCAGGTGCCTCCAGAGGATCAACGGTGAACGTCAGGCAGGCGCGCAATGGTATTCACTTGAATGCGCGCGGTAACCGGGCGAACACCCAATTACCACGCACGTTACGCAGATTCAGCCCTGGCCTCAGTCTGGCGTTTGGATACGGCCGATCACCGACCTGGCTTCAAAGTAGGCGCCAGGCTGCTGGCCAATCTGCAACTGACCTGCACAGGGTGCGAGGATGGACGTCTCCATTTTCATCGCTTCCATCACCGCCACCACTTGCCCGGCCTGCACCGCTTCACCGTTGGCAACGACCCAAGTATGCAGGTTGCCCGCGACCGGGGTGACTATCGCTTGTGGGTCTAAGGGGTCCACCTGGGCTTGGCCGATAGTGCTCTGTGCGGCCGAGTTCAGGCTCAAACCGCCCAGAAGCGCCGCTGGCAAGCCCAGTTGGTGGCGCTTGCCGTCAATCTCGACAAAGCTGCGCAGCACGCCAGGGTCGGCAGCATTGGCACTGCGCGGGGCGATTGCTATCTGATCGGCGAAGTCGGTCTCGATCCAACGGGTGTGCACCGCGAAGGTATCGGCGGCGGTGAAATCGGCATGCGCCATCACCGCCTGATGGAACGGCAACACAGTGGCAACGCCATCGACCTGGAATTCGGCCAAGGCGCGCCGGGCACGGGCGATGGCTTGCTCGCGGGTCGCGCCAGTCACGATCAGCTTGGCGATCATTGAGTCGAAATTGGGCGAAACCCGCGAGCCCTCGACCACCCCGCTGTCCAAACGCACGCCAGGTCCGGTGGGCGGCTGGAAGCGGGTGATGGCGCCGGGCGTTGGCAAGAAGCCGTTGCCGGCATCTTCAGCGTTGATGCGAAACTCAAAGCTGTGGCCGCGCGGAACTGGCGTATCGCTGAACGACAACGCCAGCCCTTGGGCAACGCGCAGCTGCTCGATGACCAGATCGATACCACTGGTTTCTTCGCTGACCGGGTGCTCCACCTGCAAACGCGTGTTGACCTCCAGGAACGACAGCGTGCCATCGTCACTGAGCAGGAACTCCACCGTCCCGGCGCCGACATAACCGGCCTCGGCGCAGATGTCGCGTGCTGAGGCATGGATGCGCTGGCGCAGCTCATCGGTCAGATACGGCGCAGGTGCTTCTTCGATCAGCTTCTGGTTGCGCCGCTGTAGCGAGCAGTCACGGGTGCCGACCACCACCACCCGGCCGTGGCGATCGGCGATGATCTGCGCCTCGATGTGCCGAGGGCGATCGAGGAAGCGTTCGACGAAGCACTCGCCACGACCGAAGGCGGCAACCGCCTCGCGCACCGCCGACTCATACAGCTCGCTGACTTCTTCGAGCTTCCAGGCCACCTTGAGGCCACGCCCACCACCGCCGAACGCGGCCTTGATGGCAATCGGCAGGCCGTGCTGCTGGGCGAACGCGACAACTTCGCTGGCATCCTTGACCGGGTCTTCAGTGCCGGCCACCAGGGGCGCGCCTACTTTCAGGGCGATGCGCCGAGCCTGCACCTTGTCGCCCAGTGCATCGATGGTGCTGGGGTCTGGGCCGATCCAGGTCAGGCCCGCGGCGATCACCGCACGGGCGAAGTCGGCGCGTTCAGAGAGAAACCCATAACCAGGGTGCACGGCGTCAGCGCCGGCACGTGCCGCCACCGCCAGCAGCTTGTCGATGTTCAGGTAGCTGTCGGCGGGCCGTTGGCCCTCCAGCGCATAAGCCTCGTCGGCCTGACGGACATGCAGCGCATCGATATCGGCATCGGCGTACACCGCTACCGATGCCACCCCATAGTCGCGGCAAGCGCGGGCGATACGGACGGCGATTTCGCCGCGGTTGGCAATCAGAACCTTTTTCATCGCTGTTGGATCTCGTCAGAAAGGGCAGGGCACACGGGCTCGAATGCGCCCAGCGGGTTGAAGCGAATACGTGCGTTGACTGGAATTTGCCCGGCCAGGTCCAGGTGATAGGGCGCAACCACGCCGATTACCGGGTAGCCGCCGGTCAACGGATGGTCAGCCAAGAACAGCACCGGCTGGCCACTGGGCGGCACCTGGATGGCGCCGACGCAGGTGCCTTCGCTGGGCAGCTCGCCATCGACGGCGCGCGCCAAGGGCTGCGCGCCGGCCAGGCGGATACCGATCCGGTTCGATTGCGGCGTGACCTGCCACAGCTGTTCGGCCAGCAGCGTCTGCGCGTGGGGCGTGAACCAATCGCTGCGCGGGCCCATCAGCACATCCAGGGTGATTACCTGATCGGCGCGCGGCATGGCGAACGCCGCTTGCTCGCTGAGCGACACTGCGGCACCGCCACTGCGGTGCTGGAAGCCTAGGCGAGTCCCCGCCGCCAGTGGCGCGGGGCCAACCTGGGCGAGGGTGTCGGTCGACAGGCTGCCCAGCACTGGCGGGTGATCGAAACCGCCGCGAATGGCCAGGTAATTGCGCAGGCCAGCCGTAGGCGCGTCGATGCTCAGTTGATCGCCATCGTGCAAGGCAAAGGGCATGTACAGCTGCGGTTGCAGCAGTTGGCCGTCAGCTGTGCGCACTTGCAGCGCCGCTGTGGCGCCGGTAACTGCGACCACTGCCTGGCCATGGCAAATGAGCTTCAGGCCGCCCATGAGAATTTCCAGGCAGGCGCTCGCCGCAGCGTTGCCCACGGCCTGGTTGGCGGCGCGCAAGGCGCCCCTGTCCATCGCCCCCGAGGCCGATACGCCTTGTCCGGCCAGGCCTGGGCGGCCAAGGTCTTGCAACAGCGTTTGCAGCCCAGGCGAGACAATCTCCAGGGCCTGGCCCACGGTGGGCGCTGTTGCTTGAGGGTTGGCTAGGGCAACCGAGACCCGCGTCCCTGGCAGGGGGCCTGCATCGTGAAAGCGCACGCGATAGCCCGGCTGGAGCAAAGCCGGCTGCTCGCGCTGCAAATCCCACATCTTTTGCTCAGTGATGCCGATGATCTGCCAGCCACCGGGGCTGGCTTGCGGATAAACACCACTGAAGCCGCCAGCCAGGGCTACGGCTCCGGCAGGAATGCGGGTGCGAGGGGTGCTGCGCCGGGGCACGACGAATTCGGCGCCGCCGCTGAGGTAGGCAAAGCCTGGGGCGAAGCCGCAGAAGGCGACGTGGTAATCGCTGCCGGTATGACGGCGTATTACCTCCTGGACGCTGATATCCAGCGCCCGCGCCACCTCTTCGAGGTCTTCGCCATTGTAGTGCACGGCAATCTCGACCAGCTTGCCGGCCGCGCGCGCCTGGCCGTGCAGCTGGCGCGAAGCAATTCGTGCGGCCAGCGCCTCGCGGCGGAGGGTCAAGGGGCAAAAGTGCACGAGCAGGGTGCGCGCTGCCGGAATGATCTCGCTCACGCCGACGATGGGCTCATGCTGGAGCGAGTCGAACAAGACCAGGGTCTCGTCCAGGTTCGCCAATTCAACCAGGAGCGCGTCCAGGCTGACCGGATAGAAACGCATGCTCCACTCCTATACGTGGTAGTAGCTGTCGGCAATGTCGGTAATGAACATGTGCCCGGGTGCATGGGAGATGGCAAATGGCACCTTGGAGGCCATCACCACCGCCTGCGGTGTTACCCCACACGCCCAGAACACCGGGATCTCGCCGGGTTTGAGGGTGACCGCGTCGCCAAAGTCGGGACGCCCCAGATCCTCGATGCCGAGCAGAGCCGGTTCGCCCACATGCACCGGTGCGCCATGCACACCTGGGTAACGCGCGGTGATCCTGGCCGCATCCGCCACGCGCTCGGCAGCGATCGGGCGCATCGACACCACCATTTCGCCATGCAGGCGCCCGGCCGGGCGGCACAGCTTGTTGGTGCGGTACATCGGCACGTTGCAGCCTTGGCTGATGTGGCGCACGTCGATGCCGGCGTTGATCAGGTCGGCCTCGAAGGTGAAGCTGCAACCGATCAGGAAGCTGACCAGATCGTCGTGTTGCGCCCAGTGCTCGCGGACATCGCTGACTTCCTCGGTCAGCTGGCCGTCGCGCCAGACTCGGTAGGCGGGCAGGTCGGTACGCAGGTCGGCGCCCTCGGCCAGAAACGTGCTGTAGCTGCCAGGCTCGGTGACGTCTAGGACGGGACACGCCTGCGGGTTGCGTTGGGCGAACAATAAAAAGTCGTAGGCCCATTCGCGGGGCAGGGTAATCATGTTGGCCTGGGTCAACCCAGGCGCCTGGCCGGCACTCGGTGCTACCAGCCCTGCGCGATAACGGGCGCGGGCGTCGACGGCGGCTTGGCGGGCCTGCTGCAATGGTGTCATGGTCAACCTCAGGAAAATGCGCGGAGTGTGACGCCTGCCTCGAGCAGGCGGGTTTTCAGGTCGCGGGCGATGCTGACCGCATCGGGGCTGTCGCCATGCACACAGATCGACTCGGCTTGCAGGCTGATCACCTGGCCGTCCTCGGCTTCGATCACGCCTTCACGCACCAGGCGCAGCATGCGCTGGGCGATCAGCTCAGGGTCGTGCAGCACAGCGCCCGGCCGCGAGCGTGAAACCAGCGTGCCCTGGGCGGTGTAGGCGCGGTCGGCGAAAGCCTCGGCAATACACGAAAGGCCCGCCTCGCCGGCCCAGTCCAGCAGCGGCGAGTTGGCCAGGCACACCAGTTTCAGTTGCGGATCGATCCGCAGTACCGCCTGGATCACCGCGTCTGCCTGGGTGCGGTCATGGGCGATGGTGTTGTACAGCGCACCATGCGGTTTGACATAGCTGACCCGGGTGCCGGCGCTGCGCGCCAGGCCCATGAGCGCGCCGATCTGGTAGATGACATCGGCGCGCAGTTGCTCGGCAGGGATATCCATGTTGCGCCGGCCAAAACCGACCAGGTCCGGGTAGGCCACGTGGGCGCCAATGGCTACGCCTCGCGCCGCGGCGGTCTCCAGCGTGTGCAGGATGCCCAGCGGGTCGCCAGCATGAAAGCCACAGGCGACGTTGGCGCTGCTGACCACTTCGAGGATCGCCGCATCGTCGCCCATGCTCCAGGCGCCGAAGCTCTCCCCCAAGTCGCTGTTCAGATCAATGGAACGCATGTTGAAGTCTCCGCGGTAATCAGGCTGCGTTGATAAAGGCAAAGATGGCACCTGCCGACTTGAATGCCATGAACCACGACAACAGGCAGGTCACCACGCCCAGCACCAGCAGCCAGCGAGGGTAGTGATAGCCTTCCATCAGGTCGGCGCGACGCCAGCCAACGTACATGAAAATGCTCAGGCCCAGCGGCAGGATCAAGCCATTGAAGCCGCCGGCGAACACCAGCAGCGCCGCAGGTGGCTTGCCCAGCATCATGTACAGGACCAAGGCGATCAGGATGAACACCACCGTGCTCAGGTTGCGTACGCGTTCATCGATACGCTTGGAGAACACCGTGATGAACGACATCGAGGTGTACGAGGCGCCGATCACGCTGCTGATCCCGGCCGCCCACAGCACTAAGCCGAAGGCCATCATGCCGATGTCGCCGGCAGCGGCTTTGAACGCTTGCGCAGCCGGGTTGGCGCCTTGGCCGGAAACGTCGATGACCACGCCGCTGGCGACCACCCCAAGCACGGCCAAGAACAGTACGTAACGGGCAATGCCGGTGACCAGAATGCCGGTCAGCGCAGCCTTGGACACCACCTCGATGTTCTTTACCCCGACCACGCCGCGATCGAGCAGGCGGTGTGCACCGGCATAGGTGATGTAGCCACCGACGGTGCCACCAACGATGGTGGTGATCGAGGCGAAGTCGATGAAGTCAGGCCAGACCGCCTGGCGCAGGGCCTCGCCCAACGGCGGGTGGGTGGCGAAGGCGGCGAACACGATCAGGCCGACTTTCAGCGTGCCGAGCACCATCATGATGCGGTCCATGGCAACCCCTGCGCGGTGCGAGGAGAAGATCGCAATGGCCACCAGCGCGCTGAACGCGCCACCCCATTTGGGATCGAGGCCCGTCAGGGCATTCAGGCCCAGGCCGGCGCCGGCGATGTTGCCCAGGCTGAACACCAAGCCACCGAACACCACCAGTACCGTGAGCAGATAACCGCTGCCGGGAATGGCGGTATTGGCCAGTTCCGCGGCGCGCATGCGGGTCAGGGTCACGATGCGCCAGACGTTCAGCTGCACGACGAAATCGATCAGGATCGAGGCCAGGATACCAAAGGCAAACGCAGCACCCAGGGTGGCGGTAAAGGTGGTGGTCTGGGTGAGAAAGCCTGGCCCGATGGCGGAAGTCGCCATCATGAAGATCGCGGCGATCAGCGAAGACCGTCGCGCCTTGGTGAAGTCATGAGCGAGCTGTGTCACGGCATCATTCCTACAATGAGAGGTGCTTGGGTAGAGCAATGTGCATGCCAAGCTCAAATAAAACCGCTGCAATGTAGGTATATTGGTAATGGATTGTTCAACAATGTTTTGTTTTTGGATGAGCAATGTGCACCAGATTGTAACAATTGTCGGTAGCGGTATTACCTAATGGAGCAGCCGTGACGCTGCGTCTTGCCAAGCACAAGGTGCTGATGGAACATCTGCACGGTTATCTCCTTCTGGATTGCTTATGAACGACGCTGCTTGTTCCCTGCCACGCACGCTGGGCGAGTCCATCACCCAGGAAGTCCGCAGAATGCTGGTGGAAGGCGAGCTGGTACCCGGCCAGCGCCTGTCCGAAGCAGCGCTGGCCGAGAGCCTGCAGATTTCCCGCAATACCTTGCGTGAGGCCTTCCGGGTGCTGACCCGCGAGGGCCTGCTCAAGCACGAGCCCAACCGTGGCGTAACCGTGGCAGAGCCAGACATGGCGTCGATCATCGACATCTATCGGGTGCGCCGTTTCATTGAATGCAAGGCCATTGCCCAGGGCTTTCCCATGCACCCAGGCACCCTGCAGATGCGCGAGGCGGTCGAGGCCGGCATGCGTGCGCGCGAGGCCAAGGACTGGGTAGCTGTCGGCACCGCCAACATGATGTTCCACAAGGGCATCGTCGAGCTGGCTGATAGCCCGCGGATGGTGGTGTTCTATGGCCAGATCGCCGCTGAGTTGCGCCTGGCCTTTGGCGTGCTCAATGATCCGGAGTTTCTCCACCTGCCTTATGTCGATATGAATGCGTCGATCTTGCGTTGTGTCGAGGAAGGCCGGCCCGATGAGGCCACGGCAATGCTCGATGCCTACCTGGTGCAGTCGGAACGTATCGTGCTGGCGGCTTACGAGCGCAGCCGAAATCGCTAGCCCCTGGCCCGGATAATCTGCGCCACTCGTCGGCTGTTGCCAGTGCCAGTCGACGAGTAGCAAAGGCGTGCAGCACAGGCAGGGCGGGCTTTTGCCGCTGCTCGATGGCGCTAGGTGGCCGGGCGCAGCGCTTGCCAGGTGCCGATATCTGTATGTATAACCAGTGTTCGTTGCCGCTGCCCGACCTTTTGCCGTGATCGCTCATTCTGTCGATGACCCCCTCTACTATCTGCATAACTTCCGTCAGGTCCTGGCGTGGGTAGCTGTGCGCTATGCCGATCTGCTCGACGACCACGAGCAGGCGTTCATCAGTGCGTTCGAGCAGTTGCAGCAACCTGCCCAGGCGCTGTTGGTGCGCATGGTCATGCGCAAGGGCGAGCTGTTTCGCAGCGACAAACTCGACTATGTCGAGATCGGTGACAGTCACTGCGCCTTACAGCCGCTGACGGTGTTGGGCTGGGTCAGCATGCAGACCCCCTTGTCGCTGGAGCAACTGTTCAGCGTGCTGCGCAAGGAGGAGCTGGTGCAGTGCTTCGCGGCGCAACTGAGCCGCCCGCGTGCGGCCAAGCCGGACCTGCTGGCGCAGTTGCAGGCCTTGTCATTACCCCCCAGGCCTTTCGCACAGTGGTTTGCCGACAGCCCCGTGCAGATCATCCATTGGCGCCTGCAACCCTTGTGCGACCGCTTGCGCTTGTTGTTCTTCGGTAATCTCTATCAGGACTGGTCGGATTTCGTCCTGGCCGACCTGGGCATGCTGCGTTTTGAAAAGGTCCCGTTGAGCGATGACAGCCGAGCGCTGCGCCAACGCGCCGAGATCGACCTGGCCATGGCCTTGCACCAGTGTGCCGAGCGTCTGGAGCAGGGCGAGGCGCCGGCGCTGCTGCTGGCCACGCTTGAGGGCCTGCACAGCGACAACCCCTGGCTGGCGCGGCGCCGCTCGCGGGTGCTGTTCAGCATCGGTCAGCAGTGCGAACGCCTGGCCGAATGGGACTTGGCGCTGAAGGTCTATGGCCAAAGCCGCCACCCTGAGGCGCGGATTCGCCAGGTGCGGGTACTGGAGCGCAGCGAGCAGTGGGCGCAGGCCAAGACACTGGCCGAGCAGATGGCCGCGGCGCCCGGCAACGCCCACGAGGTTCAGGCATTGGCGCGCATGCTGCCGCGCCTGACGCGCAAGTTGGGCGGGCCACCCGTGGCCAGGCGCCGTGCGTCCGTGGTCACGCCGATCGAGCTGCAACTGCCCGTAGAGATGGCCGAACTTGGGGTCGAGGAGGCCGTGCGCGTGCATTTGGCGCAGCAAGGTGGACAGGTCCATTACGTGGAGAACACGCTGCTCAACAGCTTGTTCGGCCTGCTGTGCTGGGAGGCGATCTTCGCCCCGGTGCCGGGGGCATTCTTTCACCCGTTCCAAATGGCCCCTCAGGACCTGCACGACGAAGATTTTCAGCAGCGGCGCAGTGCCCTGTTCGAGGCCTGCCTGGCGCGCCTGGATGATGGCAGCCATGCCCAGGCCATCCTGGCCTGCTTTGCCGCCAAGCAGGGGCTGCAGTCACCGTTCGTGTTCTGGCAGATGCTCACCCCGCAGTTGCTGGAACAGGCGCTGGCCTGTGTGCCTGCCGCGCACCTCAAGCAGTGCTTCATGCGCTTGTTGCAGGACATCCGCAGCAACCGCGCCGGCATGCCGGATCTGATTCAGTTCTGGCCTGAGCAGGGGCGTTACCTGATGGTCGAGGTCAAGGGGCCGGGGGATCGCTTGCAGGACAACCAGCTGCGCTGGCTTGAGTTCTGTCGTGAGCACGGTCTGCCGGTCGCCGTGTGCCACGTGCGTTGGTGTGAGGCGCTGGCATGAGCTACAGCGTGGCGGTGCGTGCATTATGCGAGTTCAGCGCCAAGGTCGGTGATCTGGACTTGCGCTTCACCCCGTCGCCCACCGCCCAGGAAGGCATCGCCGGGCATCGGCGAGTGGTGGCGCGGCGTGCTGGCGATTACCAGGCCGAAGTCGCCCTTGAAGGGCACTATGAATGCTTGCGCGTGCGCGGGCGTGCCGATGGCTATGACCCGCAGCTCAATCGCCTGGAAGAGATCAAGACCCACCGCGGTGACCTGGCCCGGCAACCCGACAACCACCGCCAACTGCACTGGGCCCAGGCCAAGGTCTATGCCTGGCTGCTGTGTCAGGCGCGGCAACTCGCAGAGGTCGAGGTAGCGCTGGTCTACCTGGATGTCGACAGCGATCGGCAAACCGTGATCAGCGAGCAGCACACAGCGGCAGAGTTGCAGCGCTTCTTTGCGCTTCAGTGCCAACGTTTTCTGGCCTGGGCGCAGATGCAGGAACAGCGCCTCGCCGAGCGTGACCAGGGCTTGCAGGCGCTGAGCTTCCCCTATCCGCAGTTCCGCCAGGGCCAACGCCAATTGGCCGAGACCCTGTACAAGGCGGTGAGTACCGGCCGCTGCCTGATGGCCCAGGCCAGTACCGGCATCGGCAAGACCCTGGGCACGCTGTTCCCGCTCCTCAAGGCGATGGTGCCGCAGCGCCTCGACAAGCTGTATTTCCTGACGGCCAAGACGCCCGGCCGGGCACTGGCACTCGATGCCCTGCGCCAGATCGACCAGGCCACGCCCCAGCCAGCCTTGCGTACGCTGGAGTTGATCGCCCGCGACAAGGCCTGCGAACACCCCGGCAGCGCCTGCCATGGCGAATCCTGCCCGTTGGCCAAGGGTTTCTACGACCGCCTGCCTGCGGCGCGCGAGGCGGCCGGGGCGCGGCCACTGCTCGATCGCCAGGCGCTGCGTGAGGTGGCCCTGGAACATCACGTGTGCCCTTACTACCTGGGCCAGGAGATGGCGCGCTGGGCTGATGTACTGATCGCCGACTACAACTACTACTTCGATGCGCACGCCTTGCTGTTTGGCCTGGCCCAAGCCAACCAGTGGCGGGTATCGGTGCTGGTGGACGAGGCGCATAACCTGGTCGAGCGGGGGCGAGGCATGTACAGCGCCAGCCTGGATCAAGGGCAACTGCAGGCGTTGCGCCAGAGCAAGCCCGAAGGGTTGGTCAGTGCGCTGGATCGGCTGAACCGCCAATGGAACGCCCTGTACAAGGACCAGCATGCGCAGTACCAGGCCAGCGAGCGATTGCCCGACGGCTTGCTCAGCGCGTTGCAGCAGTGCATTGGCTTGATTCAAGAGCGCCTGAACCAGGCGCCTGCGCAAGTCGACCCGCTGCTCTTGCAGTTCTTCTATCAGGCCTTGCAGTTCAGCCGGGTGGCGGAGCTGTTCGATGAGCATTTCATCTTCGACATCAGCCTGCGCAATGGCCCGCGCAAGCGGCGCCTGGCCACCTTGTGCCTGCGCAATGTAGTGCCGGCGCGCTTGCTGGGCCCGCGCATGAGTGCCGCGCGCAGTGTCACGTTGTTTTCCGCCACCCTCAGCCCACGGCATTTCTATGCCGACCTGCTGGGCATGCCTGGCGATACTGCTTGGCTTGAGGTCGCGGCGCCGTTCAAGGCAGAGCAACTGGATGTGCGCATTGTCAGCCAGGTGTCGACCCGCTTTCAGCACAGGCAGGCTTCGCTGGCGCCGATCGTCGAACTGATTGCCGAGCAGTATCGCAACCGGCCGGGTAACTACCTGGCGTTTTTCAGCAGCTTTGAATACCTGCAGCAGGTCGCCGGACTGCTGGCCGAACGTTACCCGCAACTGCCACGCTGGGAGCAGGCTGCGGGTATGGATGAAGCGGCGCGCGAGGCGTTTCTTGCGCGCTTTGTGCCAGACGGGCAGGGCATCGGCTTTGCCGTCCTGGGCGGGGCATTCGGCGAAGGGGTGGATTTGCCGGGTACGCGCCTGATCGGCGCCTTTGTCGCTACCCTCGGCCTACCTCAGGTCAACCCGATCAATGAGCAGTTCAAACAGCGCCTGGGTCGCCAGTTTGGCGCGGGGTTCGACTATGCCTACCTGTACCCCGGCGTGCGCAAGGTAATCCAGGCCGCCGGGCGGGTTATCCGCGGTGATGACGACCGTGGCGTGCTGCTGCTGATCGACGAGCGCTTCGCCGAGCCACGGGTGCAGCAGATGTTTCCCGCTTGGTGGCAGACGGCCAGTTAATAATCCCCGCTCGCCCCATCGCACGGCATTGCAACTCCCAGTACACTGCGCGTTCCAACACCTACATTCGTTGAACTCGAGGTTCTTGCATGACGCTCAGTCCTTTGGCAGGCAAGCTGGCTCCGGCCAGCGTTCTGGTTGATATTCCCCGCCTGCTGACCGCCTACTACACCGGCCGCCCTGATGCGTCCGTGGTGGCCCAGCGGGTTGCCTTCGGCACCTCCGGGCACCGGGGGACCTCCCTTGAGCTGAGCTTCAACGAGGACCACGTGCTGGCCATCACCCAGGCGATCTGCCTGTATCGCCTGGCCCAGGGCATCGATGGCCCGCTGTTCATCGGCGCCGACACCCACGCACTGTCGGCACCGGCCGCGGCCAGCGCCCTGCAAGTGCTGGCGGCCAATGGCGTGCAGGTGATGCTGTCCAAGGATGACGAGTACACCCCGACCCCGGCGGTGTCCCACGCCATCCTCTGCTACAACCGTGGCCGCCAGACTGGCCTGGCCGATGGCATCGTCATCACCCCCTCGCACAACCCGCCACAAAGCGGCGGCTTCAAGTACAACCCACCCAACGGCGGCCCTGCGGACAGCGACGTGACCAAGTGGGTCGAGGCCAAGGCCAACGAACTGCTGGCCGCAGGTCTGGCCGGGGTCAAGCGCATGGACTACGCCCAGGCCCTCAAGGCGCCGACCACCCAGCGTCATGACTATGTCGGCAACTATGTCGCGGACCTGGCCAACGTCATCGACTTCGACGTCATCCGCGCCGCCAACCTGCGCCTGGGCGTCGACCCGCTGGGCGGTGCCGGGGTGCGTTACTGGCAGGCGATCGCCGAGCACTACCAGTTGAACCTGGAAGTGGTCAACACCGAGGTCGATCCGACCTTCCGCTTCATGACCGTCGACTGGGACGGGCAGATTCGCATGGACCCATCCTCGCCTTACGCCATGCAGGGTTTGATCGGCCTGCGTGAGCGCTTCGACGTGGCCTTCGCCTGTGACCCGGACCACGATCGCCATGGCATCGTCACCGCCGATGGCTTGTTGGCGCCGAACAACTACCTGGCGGTGACCATCGACTACCTGTTCCGCAACCGCCCGCAGTGGCGCAGTGATGCGGCAGTGGGCAAGACCGTGGTCAGCAGCGGCTTGATCGACCGCGTCACCGCGCGGCTGGGGCGCACCCTGTACGAAGTGCCAGTGGGCTTCAAGTATTTTGCCCAGGGGCTGTTCGACGGCTCGCTGGGCTTTGGCGGCGAGGAGAGCGCCGGTGCGTCGTTCTTGCGTCGGGATGGCTCGGTGTGGGCTACCGACAAGGACGGGCTGATCCCCGCGTTGCTGGCGGCGGAGATGACCGCGCGCACCGGGCGTAACCCGAGCCAGGCCTACGCTGACCTGACCGAGGCCCTGGGCAAGCCCTTTGCCACGCGGGTCGAGGCCAAGGCCGATGCGCGGCAGAAAGCCCTGCTGAGCAAGTTGGCGCCCGAGCAGGTCAAGTCGACCGAGCTTGCCGGTGAGCCGATCGAGCAGGTCTTGAGCCATGCCCCGGGCAATGGCCAGGCCATCGGTGGGCTGAAGGTGATGACCCGCAACGGCTGGTTTGCGGCGCGGCCATCGGGCACCGAGGACATCTACAAGATCTACGCCGAGAGTTTTGTCGACGAGGCGCACCTGCAGCGGCTGGTTGAAGAAGCTCAGGCGTTGGTGGATGCGGCCATTGCCTGATTGAGCGGTTTGTCGATTCCGGCCCTATCGCTGCCACGTGTCACGCGATAGGGCCGGATGATTCAACCTAGAACTGGCCTGCCTCCATCCCATACAAACTCGAACTCCCCGCCCGCACACTGGCCTCCAGCGCCAACCCCCGTGGCAAGATTCGTTCGAAAAAGAACGCCGCACAGGCAAGCTTGGCCCCACAGAACTCGGCATCTTCAGCCAATTTGGCCTGGGCTACCGCGGCCATCCGCGCCCACATGTAGGCATAGGCCGTCAGCCCAAACAGATGCAGGTATTCCACCGCCGTGGCACTGATCAGGTTGGCGTCGCTGGCCACCCCGGCCAGCAACCAGCGGGTGGTGTTTTCCAGTCGCACCAAGGCCTCGAGCAGCGCTTCGCGATGCACGGGCGCATCGACCGCGAACGCGCGAATTTCGGCGGCAAAGGCTGCTAGCCCCTGGCCGCCATCGGCCACCACCTTGCGCCCCAGCAGATCCAGCGCCTGGATACCATTGGTGCCTTCATAGATCTGGGCGATGCGCACATCGCGCACCAACTGCTCCTGACCCCACTCGCGAATGTAGCCATGGCCGCCGAACACCTGCTGGCCGAGCACGCAGCTCTCCAGGCCGTTGTCGGTGAAGAAGGCCTTGGCCACTGGCGTCAGCAGGGCGACCAGGCGCTGGGCATGCTCACGCTCACCGGCATCCTCGGCATAGCGCGCCAGGTCCAGCTGCTGGCCCACGTAAGTGGCAAAGGCGCGACCGCCTTCGGTGAGGCTGCGCATGGTCAACAGCATGCGCCGCACATCGCCATGGGCGATGATCGGGTCGGCGATCCGCTGCTGGGCTTGCGCGCCGCTGGCGGCGCGGCTTTGCAGGCGCTCATTGGCGTAGCGTGCGGCGTTCTGGTAGGACGCCTCGGCGCAGCCAATGCCCTGGATGCCGATCGACAGGCGCTCGTAGTTCATCATGGTGAACATCGCGGCCAGGCCCTTGTTCGGCTCGCCTACCAGAAAGCCGGTGGCGGCATCGAAGTTCATCACGCAGGTGGCCGACGCCTTGATGCCCATCTTGTGTTCGATCGAGCCGCAGTGAGCGCCATTGCGTGCACCCAGGCTGCCATCGGCCTCGGGCAGGAACTTAGGCACCAGAAACAGTGAGATACCTTTGGCGCCTGCGGGGGCATCGGGCAATTTCGCCAGGACCAGATGGACGATGTTCTCGGTCAGGTCCTGTTCGCCGCCGGTGATGAAGATCTTGCTGCCGCTGATCTGGTAGCTGCCATCGGCTTGCGGTTCGGCGCGGGTGCGGATCAGGCCCAGGTCGGTGCCGGCGTGGGGTTCGGTCAGGCACATGGTGCCGGCCCATTGGCCGCTGTACAGCTTTGGCAGGTAAGCGGCCTTGAGCGCTTCGCTGGCATGCGCATCGATCGCCAAACAGCTCCCGGCACTCAACGCCGAATACAGGCTGAAGCTGCTGTCGGCGGCGTACATCATCTCTTCGAACAGCACCCCGAGCATCTTTGGCATGCCCATGCCGTCATATTCAGGATTACCGCCCAAGCCGACCCAGCCGCCTTCGCGGTAGGTGTGCCAACTCTCGCGAAAGCCCTCTGGGGTGCTGACCTGCCCCGCGTCGAAGCGCACGCCTTGCTCATCGCCGTTGCGGCTGAGCGGGGCGATCAATTGGCCGGTTATTTTCGCCGCCTCTTCGAGGATGGCGTCGGCGGTGTCGGCATCGACCCGTTCGGCCAGGGCCGGCAGGCGCGCCCACAGGGCAGGGCCTTGGAACACGTCATGGAGAACGAAGCGCATGTCGCGCAGTGGAGCGTTGTAGTCGGTCATATCGAAGCTCGTCGGTTCAGAGGGCCTTGGCCCGGTCGCGCAGCAGGTATTTCTGGATCTTGCCGGTGGAGGTCTTTGGCAGGTCGCCGAACAGCACGGTCTTGGGCACTTTGAAGGCCGCTAGGTGCTCGCGGCACCAGGCGATGATCTCAGCTTCGCGGGTGGCGCCATGGCCCTGCTTGAGGGTGACGAAGGCGCACGGCGTCTCGCCCCATTTCTCATCAGGGCGGGCGACCACTGCGGCTTCGAGCACGGCAGGGTGCTTGTACAGGGTGTCTTCGACTTCGATGGTGGAGATGTTCTCGCCACCGGAGATGATGATGTCCTTGAGGCGGTCTTTGATCTCGACGTAACCGTCGGCATGCCACACCGCCAGGTCGCCGGTGTGGAACCAGCCGCCGCGGAAGGCTTCGGCGGTGGCTTCGGGGTTTTTCAGGTAGCCCTTCATCACCGTGTTGCCGCGCATGAAGATCTCGCCCAGGGTGTTGCCGTCGCGCGGTACTGGCTGCAGGGTCTGCGAGTCGGCCACCATCAAGCCTTCCAGGGTTGGATAACGCACGCCCTGGCGCGACTTGATGCGTGCACGCTCCGCTAGCGGCTGCTGGTCCCATTCGGCATGCCAGGCGCACACCGTGACCGGGCCATAGACCTCGGTCAGGCCGTAGACGTGGGTGACCGCGATGCCCATCTCCTCGACCGCGCCGATCACCTTGGCCGGTGGTGCAGCGCCGGCCACCATCGCCTGCACCGGGTGCTCGATGGCGGCCTTGGCGGTATCCGGCATGTTCACCAGCGCGTTGAGCACGATCGGCGCACCGCACAGGTGGCTGACGCGGTGTTCGCGGATCAGGGTGAGGATCTTTTGCGGATCGACCCGGCGCAGGAACACATGGGTGCCGGCCAAGGCGGTGACGGTCCACGGGTAGCACCAGCCGTTGCAGTGGAACATCGGCAAGGTCCACAGATACACCGGATGGTTACCCATCGCCCAGGTCATCTGGTTGCCGATGGCGTTGAGGTAGGCGCCGCGGTGGTGGTAGACCACGCCTTTCGGGTTACCGGTGGTGCCGGAGGTGTAGTTCAGCGAAATGGCCTGCCATTCGTCTTCAGGCCACTGCCAGGCGAACTCAGGGTCACCCTCGGCCAGCAGCGCTTCATAGTCCAGGTCACTGACCGGCTGGCCTTCGCCGTATTCCGGATCGTCGACGTCGACCACCAGGGGTGGCTGGGCCAGCAGCGCGAGGGCGCCCTGGATCACCGCGTGAAACTCGCGGTCAGCGATCAGCACCTTGGCTTCGCCATGTTCCAGCATGAAGGCAATGGCTTCGGCGTCCAGGCGCACGTTGAGGGTGTTGAGCACCGCGCCGAGCATGGGCACGGCAAAATGCGCTTCGAGCATCGCCGGGATGTTCGGCAGCATCACTGCAACGGTGTCGCCCTGGCCGATGCCGCGCTCGGCCAGGGCGCTGGCCAGGCGTCGGCAGCGTTGATAGGTCTGCTGCCAGTTGCGCCGGATAGCGCCGTGGATCACGGCCGGGTATTGGCCGTAGACCGAGGCGGTGCGCTCGATGAAGCTCAGCGGGGTGAGGGGAACATGATTGACAGCAGCGGGCATCAGGCCCTGGGAGAATATCGACATGCGGTGGTCCTGTGTGGGAGGCAGGCGCAGCCTGTGCGCTGGGCTCCCGGTGGCTGATTGTTAGCTCTGATCAGGGAAGGGGCAGCGAAAAATGGCTCGCTTGCCCTGTCGCATTTTTACGCGAACCGCTATGTTAGCTGGAAGATCGACTATAGCAATATGGTAGAAATACTATAAAAAGTGAGCTCAAGCCGTGGATCACACCTCATCACCGTTGCTAGCCAAAGACCCGCAGCCCAGCGCGCTGCTAGCGGCCGACGCTCAATTGATCAGCGCCAATCGCGCCTTGCAGGCGATGATTGCCCAAGGGCCGGCGCTGGCGCAGTGGCTGCCGGCCAATTGTGCAGCGCTGGTTCGCGCTTGCCTGCGCCAAGACCGCGCGATTGCCGAGGTCGAGGCGCAGGTTGGCCAGCGGATCTTGCTCTGGACCTTCGTCCCCGATGCTCGTGGCCAGCAGGTCCTGGCGCGCTGTCGCGATGCCAGCGACGAGCGCCACGCCGCGCGCGAAGCCAATCAATCGCGCCGGCTGTACCGCCTGATTACCGAGAACACCACCGACCTGATCTCCCGGCACAGCCCGGACGGGCGCTTTCTCGATGCCACGCCAGCGGCCTTTCGCCTGCTTGGGGTGTGGCCAGAGCAGTTGCGCGGCACTCCGGTGCGCAACTTGCTGCACCCGCACGAGCGTCGCCAGGCGCTGCGTCAGGCGGCTGCGGCGTTGGATGCGGATGGCTATCACCTCATGACCTGCCGCGTGCGTCACGCCGATGGCGGCTATCGCTGGTTCGAGATCGCCAGCCGGGCGATACGCGAAACCTATACCGGGGCGGTGGTGGAGATCGTCAGTGTCTCTCGCGACATCAGCCTGCGCATCGAGGCCCAGCAGAACCTGGCGCACAGTGCCCGGCTGGCGACCCTGGGCGAGTTGGCCTCAGGCATTGCCCACGAAATCAATCAGCCGCTCGCGGCAGTGGTCAATTACGCCAACGCCAGCCAGCGTTACCTGCACGCTGTTGAGCATGACTCACAGGCGCGGGATCGGGTCGGCCAGGGCTTGCAACGCATCGTTGAACAGGCGACCCACGCCGCCGAGGTGATCCGCCGCCTGCGCGCTTTTTTGCGCAAGGGGCCACGTCGCCTACAGGCGCTGGCGATCGCCGATGTCGCCGGCGAAGCGGTGCGTCTATGCGCCTGGGAGGCGGACCGCGATCAGGTCGAGATCGAGCTGCGCCTGCCCAGCACCTTGCCCCAGGTATACGCCGACCGGGTGCTGCTGGAGCAGGTACTGCTCAACCTGCTGCGCAACGCCATCGACGCCAATCGTGACCAGCACAGGGGCCAGCCGTCGCGTATCGTCCTGGCTGCACGCCGCGAGGGGGACTGGCTACAGGTCGAGGTCAGCGATCAAGGGCCGGGCGTTGCCTGCGAGCGGCTGGATGATATTTTTACCCCGTTCACCACCAGCAAGGCAGACGGTCTCGGCCTGGGCCTGAGCATGAGCCGCAGCCTTATCGAAGGCTTTGGCGGCAGCTTGCAGGCGCGCTTGGGGGAGGCGGGCGGCTTGGTGCTGTGCTGCCGCTTGGCGGCGATCAAACTTTGAAGGGCAGGGCAGTGATGCAGGCGAAGGTTTATGTGGTCGATGATGATCTAGGCATGCTCGATTCGACCGTCTGGTTGCTCGAGTCGGTGGGGTTGCAGGCGTTGCCATTCAGCAGTGGCCAGGCGTTTCTGGATGCCTGTGCAGGCGATGAGCCGGCCTGCGTCCTGCTCGATGTGCGCATGCCTGGCCTGGGCGGCCTGGCGGTCCAGCAGGCGTTGCGTGATCGCGGGGTACTGCTGCCGGTGATCTTTGTCAGCGGCCATGCCGATGTACCGATCGTGGTACGGGGGTTCAAGGCAGGGGCCTGCGACTTCATCGAAAAGCCCTACAACGAGCAGCTGTTGCTCGACAGCGTCCAAGCGGCATTGAGCCACGCGCGTCAGGCGCAGCAGGGCAGTCTTGAGTTGGCCGCCATTCAGGCCCGTATCGACGGCATGACGCCACGTGAGCGCGATGTGTTCATCCCGCTGGTGCAAGGCCTGAGCAATCGGCAAGTCGCCGAGCAATTGGGGGTCAGCGTGAAGACCGTCGATCTGTATCGAGGACGGGTGATGAAACGCATGCAGGCCAGCAGCCTGGCGCAGTTGGTAGGGATGGCGATTGCCTGTGGTCAGGTGCAGGCGCTGGGGCTGGGTGCGATTGAAGTGAACTAACTGGCAGTCATGAAGGCTAATTTACATAGCCCGCTAATCAAAGCTTTGACATTCACTGCCTAGGCAGTAATATTTTCACACAATTGTCCGAGCAGCTGTCGATGTCTCATTTCAACCCGGAAAATTTCCAGACCTGCGCCATCGGCATGCTGCTGGGCCGCGCCGCGATCCTCAAGGACCGCATCCTCGACTGGCACCTGGAGAGCGAGGGGGTTACCGCCGCGCAATTCAAGGTGCTGATCATCGTCACCCAGTATCAGGTCGACACCCCAGCCGAGCTGTGCCGCTACCTGGGCCTGGATAGCGGTTCGATGACGCGCATGCTCGATCGCCTCGAACACAAAGGCCTGATCCTGCGCAACCGCTGCCCAGATGATCGGCGCCAAGTGCGCCTGGCCTTGACCGCTGATGGTCAACGTCTGGCCGACCGCCTGCCGGAGATCGGCGCGGCGGCAATGAACGAGCTGGTCGGTGTACTTCAGCCCGAAGAACTCAAGACCCTCGAAGGCCTGTTGGCCAAGGTGCTGCTCGGCGCTGGCGACCCCCTGACGATCCGCCGCTTTGGCGATCGTTGATCCCTGTTACGCATTATCCAAGGTATTGTCATGGCCACTCCCACGGACACCTCTCCATCCACCTCTGCAGCCCAGGGCTCAGGCAAGCGCAAGGCGTGGCTGCTCGCTTTGCTGCTGTTGGTGATCCTTGCCGGTGCTGGCACCTGGGCCTGGTACAGCCTGGTCGGGCGCTGGCACGAAAGCACCGATGACGCCTATGTCAACGGCAACGTGGTGGAAATCACCCCATTGGTCACCGGCACGGTGATCAGCATCGGCGCCGATGACGGCGACCTGGTGCATGCCGGCCAGGTACTGCTGCAGTTCGACCCCGCCGACAGCGAGGTGGCCTTGCAGGCCGCTGAAGCCAAACTGGCGCGCACAGTGCGCGAGGTGCGCGGGCTGTACAGTAATGTCGACGCGCTCAAGGCCCAGTTACAGAGCCGTACGGCCGAGCTGAAGAAAGCCCGTGACAACTACAACCGGCGCAAGGTACTGGCTGACAGTGGCGCGATTGCCGCCGAGGAAATCTCCCATGCCCACGATGACCTGACCTCGGCGCAAAGCGCGCTGGACAACGCCCGTCAGCAGCTCAATACCAGCACTGCGCTGATCGACGACACGGTGGTTTCCTCGCACCCAGAGGTGATGGCGGCAGCGGCTGACCTGCGTCAGGCCTATCTGGACCACGCCCGCACCACCCTGGTGGCGCCGGTCACCGGCTACGTGGCCAAGCGCACCGTGCAATTGGGCCAACGCCTGCAACCGGGCACGGCGACCATGGCCGTGATTCCGCTGGATCAGGTGTGGATCGATGCCAACTTCAAGGAAACCCAGCTGCGCCAGATGCGCATTGGCCAACCCGTGGAAATCAGCGCCGACTTGTACGGCAGCGAGGTCAAGTACACCGGCACCATCGACAGTCTCGGCGCCGGCACCGGCAGTGCCTTTGCCTTGTTGCCGGCGCAGAACGCCACCGGCAACTGGATCAAGATCGTCCAGCGGGTGCCGGTGCGTATTCACCTCAACCCCGAGCAGCTCAAGGAGCATCCGCTGCGTATCGGCCTGTCCACCCTGGTCGAGGTCGACCTGCACGACCAGAGCGGCCCGGCCCTGGCCCAGCAGCCACCGCAGCAGGCCAGCTACACCACCCAGGTGTACGACCGCCAGCTGGTCGAGGCCGACCACCTGATCGCCCGGCTGATCCATGACAATAGCGCCAGTGGCAAGACGGCCCAGCGATGAGCAACACAGCGCCCGCGCAGTTCACCCCGCCGAGCCTGCTGTTGACCACCATCGGCCTGTCGCTGGCGACCTTCATGCAGGTGCTCGACACCACCATCGCCAACGTTGCCTTGCCGACCATCTCGGGCAACCTGGGGGTCAGTTACGAGCAGGGCACCTGGGTCATCACCTCGTTTGCCGTGAGCAACGCCATCGCCTTGCCGCTGACCGGCTGGCTGAGCCGGCGTTTTGGTGAAGTGAAGCTGTTCATCTGGGCCACGCTGCTGTTCGTGGTGGCGTCGTTCCTGTGTGGCATTGCCCAGTCGATGCCGGAGTTGGTGGGCTTTCGTGTGCTTCAGGGGGTGGTCGCCGGCCCCCTGTACCCGATGACCCAGACCCTGCTGATTGCGGTTTATCCGCCTGCCAAACGGGGGATGGCCTTGGCGTTATTGGCCATGGTCACGGTGGTCGCGCCGATTGCCGGGCCGATTCTCGGCGGTTGGATCACCGACAGCTATAGCTGGCCATGGATCTTCTTCATCAATGTGCCAATCGGCCTGTTCGCCGCCGCCGTGGTGCGTCAGCAGATGCGTAGTCGGCCCGTGGTGACCAGCCGCCAGCCGATGGACTACATCGGCCTGATCACCTTGATCATCGGCGTTGGTGCATTGCAGGTGGTGCTGGACAAGGGCAACGACCTGGACTGGTTCGAGTCGTCGTTCATCATCGTCGGCAGCCTGATTTCGCTGGTGTTCCTGGCGATCTTCGTCATCTGGGAGCTGACCGACCGCCATCCGGTGGTCAACCTGCGGTTGTTCGCGCACCGCAATTTCCGCATCGGCACCCTGGTGCTGGTCGGCGGTTATGCAGGCTTTTTCGGCATCAACCTGATCTTGCCGCAGTGGCTACAGACGCAGATGGGTTACACCGCCACCTGGGCCGGGCTGGCCGTGGCGCCGATTGGCTTGCTGCCGGTGGTGATGTCGCCGTTTGTCGGCAAATACGCGCACCGCTTCGACTTGCGCGTCCTGGCTGGCCTGGCGTTCCTGGCCATCGGCACCAGCTGCTACATGCGCGCAGGCTTCACCAACGAGGTGGACTTCCAGCATATCGCCCTGGTGCAGCTGTTCATGGGTATTGGTGTGGCGCTGTTCTTCATGCCGACCTTGAGCATCCTGTTGTCGGACCTGCCGCCCCATCAAATTGCCGATGGCTCGGGCCTGGCCACCTTCCTGCGGACCTTGGGCGGCAGCTTCGCCGCATCGCTGACCACCTGGATCTGGATTCGCCGCGCCGACCAGCACCACGCCTACTTGAGCGAGCACATCAGCCAGTATGACCCGGCCACCCGGCATACTTTGGAGCAACTGGGCGGCGCTAGCCCGCAGAGCTATGCGCAGCTTGAGCAGATCCTCAATGGCCAGGCCTACATGATGTCGACGGTCGACTACTTCACCCTGATGACCTGGATATTTGCCGGGTTGATCCTGCTGGTGTGGTTCGCCAAACCGCCGTTCACCGCCAAGGCGGCGCCGGCTTCGGCAGGGCACTAGTTGTCAATCCAGTGAGGCAGGCGTTAGCCTTGTGCCATCAATTTCCAAGGGGGAATGGATGGACAAGGTAATCGTCATCACCGGTGCCAGCCGTGGCATCGGTGCCGCCACCGCACTGCTGGCTGCGCAACAGGGCTATCGCATCTGCATCAACTACCATGCGGACGACCAGGCTGCCGAGCGCATCCTGGCCCAGGTCCGCGAGCTGGGCGCCGAGGCGATCGCCGTGCGCGCCGATGCCAGCGTCGAGGACGAGGTAGTGCAGCTGTTCCACCGCGTCGATCAGGAGCTGGGGCCCGTCAGCGCATTGGTCAACAATGCCGGCACTATCGGTCAGCAGAGCCGGGTCGAGGAAATGTCCGAGTTTCGTCTGCTCAAAGTGATGAAGACCAACGTGGTCGGGCCGATACTGTGCGCCAAACATGCGCTGCTGCGCATGGCCCTCCGGCATGGCGGTCAGGGTGGGGCGATCGTCAACGTGTCATCGATGGCCGCGCGCCTGGGCTCGCCCAACGAGTACGTTGACTACGCCGCCTCCAAGGGCGCCCTGGACAGTTTCACCATTGGCCTGGCCAAGGAAGTGGCGGGCGAGGGCGTGCGGGTCAATGGCGTGCGCCCGGGCTACATCCACACCGGCTTTCATGCCCTGAGCGGCGATCCTGAACGGGTCAGCAAGCTCGAACCTGGGCTGCCGATGGGGCGCGGTGGCCAACCGCAAGAGGTGGCCGAGGCGATCCTTTGGCTGCTGTCGGACAAAGCTTCCTATTCCACTGGCAGCTTTATCGACCTCAGCGGCGGGCGCTGACGCACGCTGTCTCACTGCTCGAGCATCTGGCCGATCCGTTCGGCCAGGGCTTGGAGGGTGAATGGCTTGGTCAGTACGCTCATGCCAGGCTCCAGTTCGCCATTGCTCAACACGGCGGTTTCATCGTAGCCCGTGACGAACAGCACTTTCAGCCCTGGGTAGCGCGCCCGCAGTGCGTCCGCTACCTGGCGGCCGTTGAGCCCACCCGGCAGGCCGACGTCAGTGACCAGCAAATCAGGGCCCGCTGCGTCGTGCAGGCCACTGAGTGCGATCGGCCCATCCTCGAACATCTCAACCTGATGCCCCAGTTCTTCCAGCACTTCGGCCATGACCAGGCGCATCGCCGCTTCGTCCTCTACCACAACCACCCGGCAACCTGCAGCAGGTGGCTTTGTCGTGCTCAAGACCCGTTCAGGTTGCACTGCAAGCGACCCTGCCGTCGGTACATGACGCGGTATGAACAGCTTCACCACGGTGCCCTGGGCAAGCCTGGAGTCGATGTGCATTTGACCGCCCGATTGACGTACGAAGCCATACACCATCGATAGGCCCAGCCCGGTCCCGCGACCCAGCGCCTTGGTAGTGAAAAAGGGTTCGACTGCACGCGCCACGACCTGGGCCGACATCCCTCGGCCGCTGTCTTCCACGCTCAGGCAAAGATAAGCCCCGGCAGCTAGATCGAGTGGTTTGGCCTGGGCCTCAAGCAGCTCGACATTGTTGCAGCGAATAACGATAGCGCCACCTTCAGGCATGGCATCGCGAGCATTGATACAGAGGTTGAGCAGGGCGCTTTCCAATTGCGGTGGATCGATGCGTACCGGCCATAGGTCAGTGGCGCAGTGGTTGTGCAGACGGATATGCGGACCCACGCTACGACCAATCAGCTCGTGCATGCCGGCGACCAATTCTGCGACAGAAGTCAGCCTGGGCATCAGCGTCTGCCTGCGGGAGAACGCCAGCAGCCGATGGACCAGGGCGGCGGCGCGATGGGCCGCGCCATGGGCACTGTGCAGTAGCGCTGGGAGGGCATCAGGGCGCTCGTCCGCCAGCCGCGCTTGGGCCAGCTCCAGTGCGCCGAGGATACCGCCAAGCAGGTTGTTGAAGTCATGGGCCACGCCTCCGGTGAGTTGGCCGACAGCCTCCATTTTTTGTGCCTGGCGCAAGGCCTCCTCAGCTTTTATGCGCTCGGCCATTGCTTGGTTGACGCGTTGCTCAAGCTGCTCGTTGAGCCTCTGCAGGGCATTTTCGGCACGTTTGCGCGCAGTCACATCGCGAAAGATCACCGCAACCATTCGTTGCTCGGCGGGCTCCAGGCGCAGCGCGCTGAGGGCCAGGCAGCGATCAGTGGCGTACAGGTCATGCTCGAAGTAGACCGGCTCACCGCTACGCGCTGCATCACCGAAGCGCTTCAGCCAGACCTCGGCTTCGTCCGGGATGACCTGGCGCAAGGTCCGCCCCACCACATCAGGCAGGCCGGCGTGACGCGAATAGGCCGCGTTGGCCATCAGGTGCACGTAGTCGCTCATCGGGCCATTGGGGCCGTCGATGAACTGGATGACGCAAAAACCTTCTTCCATGGTCTCGAACAGGAAGCGGTAACGTTCGGCTTCTTGTATGCGCTCGTGGAATAGCGCAGCTTCGCGGGTGAGGCGTGCATTGTCGCGCTGCAAGGCCATCACCTGTTGGCGCAGGTGGTTCAGTTCGCTAGACGTCTGTGTCGACATCCGTGTCTCCATCCCTATGTTGGTCGAGCTGGGCAGAGCTGAATCAGCCCTGCAACAGTTGGCTTACCCGTTCGGCGAGTGTGGCAAGCTCGAAAGGCTTGAGCAGCATTTGCGCGTCAGCTGGCGGCGTGCCGCCGGTCAATGTGCTCGGCTCATAGCCTGTGATGAACAGGATAGCGGTATCCGGGCACGTGTCCCTGCAGGCGTTTGCCACCTGGTAACCGCTGATTCCACCGGGCAGGCCTATGTCACTGATCAGCAGATCTGGGCGGATACCCTGGGCAAGTGCTTCGATAGCGGCCGTGCCTGACTCGAACACATGCACATGATGACCAAGTTCCTCAAGCACATCGCACAGCACCATGCGCATGGTGGCCTGGTCTTCGACCAGCATGATCTGCTGCCCAACCTGCGCCGGGGCAGGGCGTGCGCCACTGCTGACGGTCGAGGGCAAGGGGGGGATCTCGGCAACATGTCGGGGCAGGAACAGGCGTATACAGGTGCCTTGCTCAGCCTGCGAGTTGATCCGCAACTGGCCACCCGATTGGCGCACGAAACCGTAAACCATCGACAGCCCCAGGCCCGACCCCTGGCCCAGCGGTTTGGTGGTGAAAAACGGGTCAATGGCCCGCTGCGCTACTTCGGCTGACATGCCGTGGCCGTTGTCTTCGACTGCCAGGCACAGATAATCACCAGCGTTCAGATCAAGTTGGCGTGCTCGATCATGATCAAGCGCGATGTTCTCACCTCGCACAGTGATCAGGCCACCCATGGGCAGCGCGTCGCGGGCATTGATGCAGAGATTGAGCAAGGCACTTTCCAGCTGTGGCGGATCAATGAAGGTGGGCCACAGCTCTTGACTGAAACAGCTGCGCAATTCGATGCCCGGACCGATGCTGCGACGCAGTAATTCCTCGATGCCATCGATCAACCGGCCCACCTCGGTAGGCTGAGGTTGCAAGGTTTGCTTGCGTGAGAAGGCCAGCAGGCGATGGACCAGGGCGCAGGCGCGCTCGGCGGAGCCGTTGGCAGTCTCCAGCAAGCGTGCCAGATCGTCGTAGTTGCCCTTGTCCAGGCGCTGTTGTATCAATTCGTGAGCGCCGAGAATGCCTCCCAGCAGATTGTTGAAGTCATGGGCAATGCCACCACTGAGTTGGCCCACAGCTTCCATTTTTTGCGCTTGGCGCAGGGCTTGCTCGGCCTGTAGCAAGCGTTGCTGGTCTTCCATGCGTCCAGTGATGTCGTAGGCAAACAGGTACGCGCCTTGTACAGTACCGGCCTGATCGCGCAGTGCATGGAAATGCAGTTCGAAATACCGTCGCAGGGATCCCTCACCGAAGGCCTCGATTGCAGTGAAACGCTCACCCGACAGCGCACGCAGCCACATAGGCAGGATCAATTGACTATCGATGGCGTGTTTACGCATGACATCCGGCATGTAGTCGCCCACTTGCGGGACGTGACCATACAATTGATGAATTTCGAGCCTGGCCGTGCGGTTGATGGCGATCCAACGCAAATCCATGTCGATCACATGGACATTGGCAATGCTGTGATCGACCAGTTCGGCAAACAGCCGTCGTTCGGCCAGCGCCGTGCTGGAGCGATGCTCGAGCTGTGCGTTCAACGCTTGCAGGGCATGTTCGGCGCGCCGACGTTCGGTGACATCCTTGAACAACACCGCCACTTGGCGTTTGTGTGCAGGTTCGATGCGAAATGTGGTTACTGAAAGCACACGACCGGTGGCGATCAGTTCCTGTTCGAAATGCAATGGCTGGCCACTGCGTAAGACCTCACCATAGCGTTCCACCCAATGATCGGCTTCCTCGGGCACCATCTCGCGAAGCTTCTGCCCGACCACGTTGGCGATTCCGGCGTGCTTGGCATACGCAGCGTTAGCCATGATGTGAACGTAGTCGCTCAACGGCCCGTGCGGGCCATCGAAGAACTCGATGATGCAAAAGCCCTCGTCCATGGTGTCGAACAAAAAGCGGTACAGGCCATCGTCGAGGTTCTGGCCGAGCGCCAGTTGTGCTTCGAGCTCGCTATTGCGACGCTCAAGAGCATCAATCTGCTGGCGCAAGGCGTGCAGTTCGGAGTCGGGCATGCGGGCATCCTGCGCAAGGCATCACGGCGCAACTGTAGCCTGCTCGACCCCCTTAAGCTAGAACGACCTTACGATACGCCCGAGGGTTTCCATAGCCTGTTCCGAACTGTCCGTCCATGGGCTGCCATAGTTCAGGCGGATGCAATTGGCAAAGCGCCCGGTAGGCGAGAAGATCGGGCCTGGGGCGATGCTGATGCCTTGGGCCAGGGCCAGGTGGAACAGCTTGAGCGCGTCCATCTGTTCGGGCAGTTCCAACCACAGGAAATAACCCCCGGATGGCTGGCTGACGCGCGTCTGCGCCGGAAAGTGTCGGGCGATTGCCGCCAGCATGCTCGCCTGCTGGCCTTCCAGGGCGTAGCGCAGCTTACGCAGATGCCGATCATAGCCGCCATGCTGCAAGTAGTCGGCAATGGCTGCCTGGGCTGGCATCGAGGCGCACAGTGAGGTCATTAGCTTGAGTCGCTCGATCTTCTGCGCGAAGCGCCCGGCCGCGACCCAGCCGATGCGGTAGCCGGGGGCCAGGCTTTTGGCGAACGAGCCGCAGTGCATCACCAGCCCCTCGGTGTCGTAGGCCTTGGCCGGCTTCGGCGCTTGTTGCGCGTAATACAGCTCGGCGTAGACGTCGTCCTCGATCAGCGGCACCTGGTGGCGGCGCAGCAGTTCGACCAGCTCCTGTTTCTTGGCATCAGGCATGCTCGCGCCCACCGGGTTCTGGAAGTTGGTCATGCACCACACGGCCTTTACCGGGTGCTTGTCCAAGGTCTGCGCCAGCACGCCCAGGTCCATGCCTTCGCGTGGGTGTACCGGGATCTCCACCGCCTTGAGCTTGAGCCGTTCCAGCACCTGCAAGCAGGCATAGAACGCTGGCGCCTCGATTGCCACCAGGTCGCCGGGTTCGGTCACCGCCTGCAAGCACAAGTTCAGCGCCTCCAGGGCACCATTGGTGATCAGCAGCTCTTCCATCGGCAGCATCAGGCCGCCGACCATGTAGCGCAGGGCAATCTGCCGGCGCAGCTGCGGGTTGCCCGGCGACAGGTCGGTGACCACCATGCGTGGGTCCATGGCGCGGCTGGCGCTGGCCAGCGAACGGGCCAGGCGTTGTAGCGGAAACAGGGTGGGGCTGGGGAAAGCCGAGCCGAACGGGATGGTGTGCGGATCCTTGATCGAATCGAGAATGGAAAACACCAGGCCGCTGACGTCGACATCGGTCGATTCGCTGACCGGCTGCAACGCTTGCGGCTCGCTGAACTGGCGCGGGGCATGGGCGTTGACGAAATACCCTGAGCGCGGCCGGGCGCGGATCAGCCCGCGGCGTTCCAGCAGATAGTACGCCTGGAACACCGTGGAGGGGCTGACGCCGTGGGTCTGGCTGGCGTAGCGCACCGAGGGCACCCGTTGGCCGGGGCCGAGCACCCCGGAGCGGATCAGTTCGGCAATGTCATCGGCGAATCGTTCGTAACGTTTCATTGTGTTTTTGGCAGGCAAGGTAATGGCTCAGTGTAAGGGATCAGCGGTTCAACGGCGCGACGAAACGGCTGCGCGCGGTACTGCGGACCTCAGCTTGGTCGCTGTCCTGGACCTGGAATACCAGGTCTTGTGAGCTGCTGGTTGGGCGCTCGGCAAGCAGGGCCACTGAAACCGGCATCTCACTCATTTCGCCAGCAGCGATGGTGAACTCGGTCTTGCCGTGCAGCTCAAAGCCGTCGGCATCCACCAGGCGCAGGTGGTAGCGCTGGGCTTGTTGGGTCTTGTTGATGACCTTGAGCAGGTAGATGTTCTCGATCTGCCCCTGGGCGTTTTCGCGGAACAGGCCGCGGTCCTTGATCACGTCCAACGAGACCATCGGGCGCCACTGCAAGGCCAGTATTAGCGCGCCGATCATCACCACCAGCGCGCAGGCATAGCCGAGCAGGCGCGGGCGCAGCCAATGGGTGACACCCCCTTGCAGGGTGTGCTCGGACTTGTAGCCGATCAGGCCGCGGGCGTAGCCCATCTTGTCCATCACCCCGTCACAGGCATCGATACAGGCGGCGCAACCAATGCAGGCCATCTGCAGCCCTTCGCGGATGTCGATACCAGTGGGACAGACTTGCACACACAGGGTGCAGTCGATGCAGTCACCGAGGTTCTGCGCGCGCGGGTCGCTGCCTTTCTTGCGTGGGCCACGCGACTCGCCCCGGGCCGGATCGTAGGCTACGGCCAACGTGTCTTTATCGAACATCACCGCCTGGAAGCGGGCGTACGGACACATGTGCATGCACACCGCTTCGCGCAGAAAACCTGCGTTGAGATAGGTGGCCCCGGTGAAGAACAACACCCAGAACAGCGCGACGCCGCCCAACTGCAAGGTGAACAGCTCTGCGGCCAATGGCCGGATCGGTGTGAAGTAGCCGACGAAGGTCAACCCGGTCATCACCGCAATAGCCAGCCACAGCGTGTGTTTGAGCGTGCGTCGGGAGACTTTCTCCAGGCTCCACGGCGCGGCCGCCAACTTGATCCGTTGGTTGCGATCACCCTCGCTGATCTTTTCACACCACATGTACAGCCAGGTCCAGGTGCTTTGCGGGCAGCTGTAGCCGCACCAGACGCGCCCGGCGAACACGGTGATGGCGAACAGGCCGAAGGCGCAGATGATCAGCAGCGCCGACAGCAGGATGAAGTCCTGCGGCCAGAAGGTGGTGCCAAAGATGTGGAACTTGCTTTCAGCCAAGTCCCACAGCACCGCCTGGCGACCGTTCCAGTTCAGCCAGGCTGTGCCAAAGAACAGGGCGAACAGCAAGCCGGCAAAACCGATACGCAGGTTGCGGTACAGGCCGGTGAAGCTGCGGGTGTGGATAGCGCCGTCGCTGTGGCTTTTGCTCTTGTCGACGGCGGGCGGGGTCACTTCGATAACTCGGTAGGCAATTTTCTCGCTCATGTCGCGTTGCTCATCAGGCTTCATCGGACCTGGGCACTATGGCCCTCGGTCTGTTTTCAGCACAGACTCAGCTAGCGTGATAAAAACCGTATCAGATTATCGGCAGTAGCCCTCCAGCCCTTAGATTACCGAGCCTGGCTCGCTGGCTTTCAGATGCCTGCGGCTATCCACCGCACCTACCACCGTCAACGCATCGGCCTCCGCTTCGGTGATCGGCACGCGCTCTCCGGCGAGCACCGCGACCGACATGCGCAGCTGCTCATCCGTGAAGATCTCAACTTCCGGCCCTGTGCCTTCAATGCGCACATGATCGCCAATCAGGGTGCAATGGCCAGTACTTTCGTTCACTTCGACAGGCATGGTGCGTTCCTCCAGGTGGGGTCATTGGTTGTGACCGCAGCGGCACGCCGGTTGCTGCATCGTTCCGTCCAGCGGAGCGCATTGCACTTAATCAGGTGCGCGCTGGTCAACCTTTTAGTGGATTGGCAGCGGAGCGTGTCGATGGACAGTGGCTGGGAAAAGATCTGGCAAACCGTGCAGGCCGAGTTCGCCGATGTCACCAACGAAGAAGAAGTGACGCGGATCCTCCTGCGCTTGCTGATGGCGGCGATGCTCGGCGCGGTGCTGGGTTTCGAGCGTGAGCACAAGGGCAAGTCGGCTGGGGTACGTACGCACATGCTGGTGTCGATGGGCGCGGCGTTGTTCGTGCTGGCGCCGAGCATGGCCGGGGCTGATGAACAGGCCTTGAGCCGGGTGATTCAGGGCATCGTTGCGGGGATTGGGTTTCTTGGCGCGGGGACCATTCTCAAGGGCAATGGCAAGGACCCCAGCCATGTCAAAGGGCTGACCACCGCAGCGGGTTTATGGATGACCGCAGCGATTGGCACGGCGGCCGGGATGGGGCGTGAAGCGACGGCGCTGATTAGCACGGTGCTGGCGCTGCTGGTGTTGGCGACGATGCCGATGTTGGTAGACAAGGTCGAGGGCGAGAACGACGAGAAGCAGCAGGAGGAGGGCAGTGAGAAGCACTGAGGGGAGCCGAAGCTCCCCTCAAATCGTTGCTGCCTGCTCTTTTTTTATTATTGGAGACTGACTTTTTGTTGTTTTTGTAAGCCTGTCTTGGTGTTGCGAGCCGACCCCCATCCGGGGTCAAGAGCAAACGTATTTTTTTGAGCGCTGACCTGCTTTCATCATGACTGATCCGATCCTGACCGTTGCTACCTGAAGGTAGTTTTATTGTTCTGTGTCAGGCCGCGGGGCAACCCCCTGGAAGGCACGTCTACTCCAAAAAAATCTGCTTGCTACGCCTCTGCCGTGTTGTTCTTGTTATGTCAGAGCCGTTACCTGTTGTTTTTATTGGGTGTCACGTTTTTGTTCTTGTTATGCCAGAGATAAAGCAGGTGCCGTGCCAACTTTGTAAAACCCTTTAAAATCAATGGCTTGATGTTTTTGGTGATGAGCGGCGCTCGGGAAAATCTGTCGAAATGTTTCCCTGTTACCCGATTTATTGCTGGCAAGTGTGGGGGCGGTAACACCAGGCCCACACATTGATGACATTAGTGTGACTCATTGTGCGCTGCGTGCCCGGGCCACCCGCGAGCCGTTGGCACGGCCCAGCACCTGGCTGATGCGTTGACCGGCGGCGATCAGCTTGTCCAGGTCGATACCGGTTTCGATGCCCAGGCCCTGCAGCAGGTACAACACGTCTTCAGTGGCGATGTTGCCGGTCGCGCCCTTGGCATAAGGGCAGCCGCCAAGGCCGGCCACGGAGCTGTCGAACACCCCGATGCCTTCGAGCAGGCTGGCGTAGACGTTGGCCAGGGCTTGGCCGTAGGTGTCATGGAAGTGTCCGGCCAGTTGCTCACGCGGCACCTGGGCGGCGACCACTTCGAACAGACGCCGAGTGTCACCGGCGGTGCCGGTACCGATGGTGTCACCCAGCGACACCTCATAGCAGCCCATGTCGTGCAGTGCCTTGGCCACCGGAGCGACCTGTTCGGCGCTGACCTTGCCTTCATAAGGGCAGCCAAGTACGCAGGAAACATAGCCGCGCACGCGCACGCCGTGGCTGCGCGCTGCCTCCATGATCGGTTCGAAACGCTGCAGGCTTGCGCTGATCGAGCAGTTGATGTTGCGTTGAGAGAACGCCTCGGAAGCGGCGGCAAACACCGCTACCTCTTTCACGCCAGCCGCCAGCGCATCTTCAAAACCGCGCAAGTTCGGCGCCAGGGCCGCGTAGGTGACACCTGGATGCTGGCGGATGGCGGCGAACACCTCGGCCGAACCTGCCATTTGCGGCACCCATTTGGGCGAGACGAAACTGCCCACTTCAATGTAGCGAAGGCCAGCCTCGGTCAAGTCATCGACCAGGCGTACCTTGTCGGCGACGCTGATCGGCTGGGCTTCGTTTTGCAGGCCGTCACGCGGGCCGACTTCGACCAGGCGGACGTTCTTGGGCAATGACATGGCAAGGTTCCTGTGGCGGATCAACGGTTGGCGTTGTGCGGGTTATTGAGGGTGGCGGCCAGGGCCTGTTCGCAGCGCTCTTGAGCGGTGTCCAGCTCAAGGTGCATCTGCTGGATGTCGAGCATCTGCTGCTCAAGCTGGGCGCGCCGTTCGGCGATTTTGGCGAGCATGCTGTTGAGCTGTTTGAAGTTGCCGCCGCTGGGGTCGTACAGCTCGATCAGTTCGCGACACTCGGCCAGGGAGAAGCCGATGCGCTTGCCACGCAGGATGAGCTTGAGGGTGACCTTGTCGCGCGTCGTGTAGATGCGCTCGAGGCCACGACGCTCGGGGCTGAGCAGACCCTGCTCCTCGTAGAAGCGGATGGCGCGGGTGGTGATGTCCAGCTCGCGGGACAGGTCGGAGATGCTGTAGGTCTGGCTGCTCATGCTCGGGCTCGGAAGAGGAATAGCGGTAAGCTAAAGGCAGGTTGACGTTTACGTCAAGCCATCACCCATTCAGTGGCCCTGCAACGAGCGTCTGTAGCCATTAGGCGTTTCCCCGCTCAAGCGCTTGAAGAACCGCGCAAAGTAGGTTGGATCACTGAACCCCAGGCTGTCCGACAGCTGGCCAATGCTCATGCGCGTGTACACCAGACTGCGCCGCGCCTCGAGCAGCAGGCGTTGATGAATCACTTGCAAGGCGCTCTGGCCAGTAAGCTCGCGACACAGCTGATTGAGCTGCAGGCTGGTAATGCCCATGCGCGTGGCAAACGTCTCCACCGACAAATGCTCGCGATAATGCGCTTCGACCAGGCGCAGATACCGGCCGAGCAACTGCTGATCACGCTCGTCACGATTGCGTGGTACCTGGCCCAGTTGCTGGCGGCGGCTGATCCACACCATCAGCGCGGTGACCAGCGCCTGCAACATCGCCCCGCGGGCCGGCGCAGTGCCCTGGTACTCCTGTTGCAGCGTGGAGATCAGCGCGTGCACGTGATGACGGTCCCTGCCCAGCGGGTAGCACCCGGCCGCGGTCAGTACGGCCAGTGGCGCCCCCAGGCGCAGTTCCACATCTGCCACCAGGGCCGGGCCAAAGGTCAGCACGTGCCCTTGGATATCGGCACTGAAGCGAAAGCCATGCACGGTCAGTGGCGGCACCACTTGCAGCGCCGCCTCGCTGATCTGGCGGCGCTGGCCTTCGATCTCGACCTGCGCCTGACCACGCTGGACATACAGCAACTGAAACAGGTCGGCATGCCGGTGCGGCTTGATTTCCCAATGGTGCAGGCGGCTACGCGCGGGAATCGACTCGCAGTGCAAAAGGTCCGTGCCGGGCCAGGCCTGGTTTTCGCCATAGAGCTGAAACAGCGGCACGCCGCCAAGGCTGGATTTCATCGAAATGCCTGTCCGATAATCGAACGAATTTTGTAAAAGTGCAGGTTATTCACTGGATATCACGCTTTTTACCCGTTTCTAGCGAGTAAAAATGCAGGGGCACACCCTAACAGCAGATGCGCGATCCCTGCCACTAGCGGTTCGGCATCGTTATCATGAGATAAAAACAATGAAAACTCAGGTTGCAATCATCGGCGCAGGTCCGTCTGGCTTGCTGCTCGGTCAGTTGCTGCACAACGCTGGCATCGATACCCTGATCGTCGAGCGCCAGACTCCGCAATACGTGCTCGGGCGGATTCGCGCAGGCGTACTGGAACAGGGCACCGTCGACTTGCTGCGCGAGGCCGGTGTCGCCGAGCGCATGGATCGCGAGGGGCTGGTGCACGATGGCGTCGAACTACTGGTGGGCGGTCGCCGCCAGCGCCTGGACCTCAAGGCGCTGACCGGCGGCAAGACGGTCATGGTCTATGGCCAGACCGAAGTCACCCGTGACCTGATGCAAGCGCGGCAAGACTGCGGCGCGCCGATCATCTATTGCGCCAACAATGTACAACCCCATGAGCTCAAGGGCGAAAAGCCTTACCTGACCTTCGAGAAGGACGGCCAGGTGCAGCGCATCGACTGCGACTACATTGCCGGGTGCGACGGCTTTCACGGCGTCTCGCGCCAGAGCATTCCGCAGGAGGTCATCAAACAGTACGAGCGGGTCTATCCGTTCGGCTGGCTGGGGCTGTTGTCGGACACCCCGCCGGTCAATCATGAACTGATCTACGCCCACCACGAACGGGGGTTCGCCTTGTGCAGCCAGCGCTCGGCAACCCGCAGCCGCTATTACCTGCAGGTGCCGCTGGATGAGCGTGTCGAAGCGTGGAGCGATCAGCGCTTCTGGAACGAGCTCAAGGCGCGCCTGCCGCAGGATGTTGCAGATCGGCTAGTCACTGGCCCTGCCCTGGAAAAAAGCATCGCGCCGCTGCGCAGTCTGGTGGTTGAGCCCATGCAGTATGGGCACTTGTTCCTGGTCGGCGATGCCGCGCACATCGTCCCGCCGACTGGCGCCAAAGGCCTCAACCTGGCCGCCTCGGACGTCAATTACCTGTACCGGATTCTGCTCAAGGTGTACCGCGAGGGGCGTACCGATCTGCTGGAACAATACTCGCCGCTGGCGTTACGGCGGGTATGGAAGGGCGAGCGCTTCAGCTGGTTCATGACCCAACTGCTGCATGATTTTGGCGAGCACAAGGATGATTGGGATCGCAAGATGCAGGAGGCGGACCGCGAGTACTTCCTCAACTCGCCGGCGGGGTTGGTAAACATTGCCGAGAACTATGTGGGATTGCCGTTTGAGGCGGTGGAGTAATACTGCTGCCTGAATTGTCAGTGTTGGGCCGCTTTGCGGTCCTTCACGGCGCATCGGCGTCCCGGCAGGTCCACTTGCGCAGCGCTAAGGATCGTTCGTTGTCAGCTGCGCTGCGTCGATGACGCCAATACCCGGATAAAACACCGCATTACAAAATTGTAATGTTGCCGCCACCGCTCCGATAACCGCGCCTCCCTACAGTCCCTCGCCACTGCTTGCCGACGAGGACCTGTACCGTGCCGTGGATCCGTGCCACCCCCCACAAGCGCCTTTTGCTCTGCCTGCTGCTGAGCGGCTTTGCCGCCACGGCGGTACAGGCGCAGAGCCTGAGCCTGTCGCAGGCGCTCGATGCTGCCTTCGCGCAGAACCCGGATTTAGCTGCCGCTGGGCGCGAGATCGGCATCGCCGAGGGTGAGCGCCGCCAGGCCGGCTTGCTGCCCAACCCGGAACTGTCCTGGGAAGTCGAGGACACCCGTCGCGACACCCGCACCACCACCGTCACCCTCAGCCAGCCCCTGGAATTGGGCGGCAAGCGCGGCGCGCGCATCGATGTCGCCAGCGCCGGGCAAAACCTTGCCCAACTGGAGCTCGAACGCCAGCGCAACGGCTTGCGCGCCGATGTGGTGCAGGCGTTTCATGCGGCCCTGCGGGCGCAGACAGCGCTGGAGTTGGCGCAGCAATCGCAGCGCCTGACCGAGCGTGGCCTGCGGGTAGTCGAGGGGCGCGTCAAGGCGGGCCAGTCATCGCCGGTCGAAGCCACCCGCGCACAGGTTCAGCTCGCCCAGGCGCAGGCCCAGGTACGCCGCGCCGAGTCCGACCAGCGGGTGGCCTACCAGTCGCTGGCGCGGTTGATCGGCAGCCCGCTGGCCAACTTCGATGAGCTCGATGCCGCGAGCCTATCGCCGGGGCCCGCACCCCAGGCCGAAGCCTTGCTCGCAAAACTCGAGCAAACCGCCGAATGGCGCCAGGCCCAGGCCCAAATCAGTCGCGGTGATGCCGCGCTCGGCTCGGAAAAGGCCCAGCGCATTCCCAACCTCACCGTCAGCGTCGGCAGCCAATACAGCCGCGAGGACCGCGAGCGGGTCAACGTGGTGGGGCTGTCGATGCCGCTGCCATTGTTCGACCGCAACCAAGGCAATGTCCTCGCCGCGGCACGCCGTGCCGACCAAGCCCGCGACCTACGCAACGCCACCGAGCTGCGCCTGCGCAGCGATACGCGTAACGCGCTGAGCCAGTGGGCCACCGCCATGCATGAGGTGCAGGCCTACGACCGCACCATCCTGCCCTCGGCCCAACAAGCGGTAGACACCGCGACCCGGGGCTTTGAGATGGGCAAGTTCGCCTTCCTCGATGTGCTCGATGCCCAGCGCACGCTGATCGAAGCGCGCGGCTTGTACCTGGATGCGCTGGCGGCGGCGACCGATGCGCGGGCCCAGGTCGAGCGCATCTATGGCGACCTCGATGCGCTTGGCCGATCGGCACAGCCCTGAACGATTGAATCAATGCCTTGGGAGTGACAATGGACAATTCACGCAAGATCGCCATCCTGGTCGCCACCGTTGCTGTGCTCGGCATCGGCGGCCTGGCCTGGACCGGTAACCTCAGCCCGGCAGCCAACAGCCAGGCTGGCCACGATGAGCATGGCGAACAGGGCCATGCCCACGAGGAAGAGGCGGGCCATGCCCACGGCGAGGAAGGCGGCGAAGGGCATGAGCAGGAGGGCACGTTGCACCTCAGCGCGGCGCAGATCAGCGCAGCCGGCGTGCAATTGGTTGACGCCGGCCCACGCGCGCTGGGCACGGCGATCAGCTTCCCCGGAGAGATTCGCTTCGATGAAGATCGTACTGCCCACGTGGTACCCAGGGTGGCGGGGGTGGTGGAGTCGGTGCATGCCAATCTGGGCCAGGCAGTCAAGCGTGGCCAGGTCTTGGCGGTGATCGCCAGCCAGCAGATTTCCGAACTGCGTAGCGAACAGCAAGCCGCACAACGCCGACTGGAGCTGGCGCAGCTGACTTTCAAGCGTGAGCAGCAGCTGTGGCAGGAACGCATCAGTGCCGAGCAGGACTACCTGCAAGCGCGTCAAGCGCTGCAAGAGGCGCAGATTGCCCTGGCCAATGCCCGGCAGAAAGTCGCCGCAGTGGCCCCGGCCGGCGCCGGTAATCGGTATGAACTGCGCGCACCCTTCGATGCGATGGTGGTGGAAAAGCACCTGACCATGGGTGAGGTGGTCGACGAGACCAGCAATGCTTTCACCCTGTCCGACCTGAGCCGCGTCTGGGCCACCTTTGCCGTGGCGCCGCGTGATCTGGACAAGGTCGTCAGCGGCCGCACGGTCACGGTCAGCGCGCCTGACCTGGGCGCCCAGGTCGAAGGCACGGTCAATTACGTGGGCAGCCTGCTCGGCGAGCAGAACCGCGCCGCCACTGTCCGCGCCACCCTGGCCAACCCCAATGGCGCCTGGCGCCCAGGGTTGTTCGTCAACATCGCGGTCAACGTCGAGCGCTTCGATGCAGCCGTGGTGGTTCCGGACAGCGCCTTGCAAACCTGGGAGGAGCAGACCGTAGTGTTTGCCCGCACTGAAGAAGGCTTCGAGGCCCGCCCGGTGAAGACCGGCCGACGCGACGCCGGCCAGGTGGAAATCACCGAGGGGCTGAGCGCAGGGACCCAAGTGGCCGCCGCTGGCAGCTTCGTTCTGAAGTCCGAACTCGGCAAGGGTTCGGCCGAGCACAGCCATTGATTCGGGGACGCCAGCATGTTTGAACGCATCATCCAATTCGCCATCGAGCAGCGCTTGGTGGTGATGCTCGCCGTGCTGCTGATGGCGGCGGTAGGCATCCACAGCTACCAGAAGCTGCCGATCGACGCTGTACCCGATATCACCAACGTCCAGGTGCAGATCAATACCGCTGCCCCCGGTTATTCGCCGCTGGAAACCGAGCAGCGCATCACCTTTGCCATCGAGACGGCCATGGCCGGCTTGCCGGGGCTCAAGCAAACCCGTTCGCTGTCGCGCTCGGGCCTGTCGCAGGTGACGGTGATCTTCGCTGACAACACCGATATCTTCTTCGCCCGGCAATTGGTCAACGAGCGCCTGCAAGTGGCTCGCGCACAGTTGCCCGAGGGCATCGAGGCAGCCATGGGCCCAATCTCCACCGGCTTAGGCGAGATCTTCCTGTGGACGGTCGAGGTTCAGGAGGGCGCGCTCAAGGACGACGGTACGCCTTACAGCGCCACCGACCTGCGGGTGATCCAGGATTGGATCATCAAGCCGCAATTGCGCAACGTGCCAGGGGTGGCCGAGGTCAACAGTATTGGTGGGCATGCCAAGCAGTACCTGATTGCCCCGGACCTCAAGCGCCTGGCCACCTACAAGCTGACCCTCAATGACCTGATCGGTGCCCTGGAGCGCAACAATGCCAACGTCGGTGCAGGCTACATCGAGCGCAACGGTGAGCAACTGCTGATTCGTGCGCCGGGGCAAGTGGCCTCGGCCGAGGACATCGCCAATGTGGTGATCTCCAGCGCCGATGGCGCGCCCATCCGCGTCAGCCACGTCGCCGAAGTTGGCGTGGGCCAGGAGCTGCGCTCAGGCGCGGCTACCGAGAATGGCCGCGAAGTGGTGCTGGGCATGGTGTTCATGCTGATCGGCGAAAACAGCCGGGCGGTGTCCCAGGCCGTGGCAGCCAAGCTGGTAGAGATCAACCGCAGCCTGCCCAAGGGCGTGGTCGCAGTGACGGTCTACGATCGCACCAACCTGGTCGAGAAGGCTATCGCCACGGTCAAGAAAAACCTGGTCGAAGGCGCGATCCTGGTGATCGCCGTGCTGTTCCTGTTCCTGGGCAACATCCGCGCCGCGCTGATCACCGCCATGGTCATCCCGCTGTCGATGCTGTTCACCTTCACTGGCATGTTCAGCAATAAGGTCAGTGCCAACCTGATGAGCCTGGGCGCGCTGGACTTCGGCATCATCGTCGATGGCGCCGTGGTGATCGTCGAGAACGCCATTCGCCGCCTGGCCCATGCCCAGCAGCGCCATGGCCGCATGCTGAGCCGCAGCGAGCGCTTCCATGAAGTGTTTGCCGCCGCCCGCGAGGCGCGTCGGCCGCTGATCTTCGGCCAGTTGATCATCATGGTGGTGTACCTGCCGATCTTTGCCCTGACCGGGGTCGAGGGCAAGATGTTCCACCCCATGGCGTTCACTGTGGTATTGGCGCTGCTCGGGGCGATGATCCTCTCGGTGACCTTCGTGCCGGCGGCCATCGCGCTGTTCGTCACCGGCAAGGTCAAGGAAGAAGAGGGCGTGCTGATGCGCACTGCGCGCTTGCGCTATGCCCCGGTGCTGAGTTGGGTACTGGGCCATCGCAACCTGGCGTTTGCGGGCGCTGCGACCTTGGTGCTGCTGTCGGGGGTGATGGCTGGCCGCATGGGCAGCGAGTTCATCCCCAGCCTTAGCGAAGGCGACTTCGCCCTGCAAGCCCTGCGCGTGCCGGGAACTAGCTTGAGCGAGTCGGTGCAGATGCAGCAGCGTCTAGAGAAAGCCATCATCCAGCAGGTGCCAGAGGTCGAGCGTGTGTTCGCCCGTACCGGTACCGCCGAAATTGCCTCCGACCCGATGCCGCCGAACATCTCCGATGCCTATGTGATGCTCAAGCCGCGTGAGCAGTGGGCCGACCCTGGCAAGCCGCGAGATGAACTGATCGCCCAAGTACAACGTGCCGCTGCCGGTATCCCTGGCAGTAACTACGAGTTGTCCCAGCCCATCCAGCTGCGCTTCAACGAGCTGATCTCCGGGGTGCGCAGCGATGTCGCGGTCAAGGTCTACGGCGACGACATGGACACCCTCAACCGTACCGCCGCACAGATTGCCGCGACCCTGCAACAGGTGCCCGGCGCATCGGAAGTGAAGACCGAGCAGACCACCGGCTTGCCGGTGCTGACCATCGCTATCGACCGCGACAAGGCCGCACGTTATGGCTTGAACGTAGGCGATGTGCAGGACGCCATCGCCATCGCCGTGGGTGGGCGTACGGCCGGCACGTTGTATGAAGGCGACCGCCGTTTCGACATGGTGGTGCGCTTAGCGGAAACCTTGCGCACCGATGTCGATGGCCTGCAGGACCTGCTTATTCCGGTGCCGGCGAGCGCGGCGGCGGGGCAGATTGGCTTCATTGCGCTGTCGCAGGTGGCGAGCCTGAACCTGGAACTGGGACCGAACCAGATCAGCCGCGAAGATGGCAAGCGGGTGGTGGTAGTCAGCGCCAATGTGCGTGGGCGTGACCTGGGCTCGTTCGTCGAGCAAGCCCAGCAGACCCTGATCGACAAGGTGCAGATTCCGCCCGGCTACTGGACCCGCTGGGGCGGGCAGTTCGAGCAGTTGCAGTCGGCTGCCGAGCGGTTGCAAGTGGTGGTGCCAGTGGCGCTGCTGCTGGTGATGGCACTGCTGCTGATGATGTTCAGCAACCTCAAGGACGGCCTGATCGTGTTCACCGGGATTCCGTTTGCCTTGACCGGTGGGGTGTTGGCGCTGTGGCTTAGGGATATCCCGCTGTCGATCTCGGCTGGGGTCGGTTTTATCGCCCTGTCTGGGGTGGCAGTGCTCAATGGCCTGGTGATGATTGCCTTCATCCGCAGCTTGCGCGAGGAAGGCCGCCCCCTGCGCGTGGCCATCGAAGAGGGCGCGCTGACCCGCTTGCGGCCAGTGTTGATGACCGCGCTGGTGGCGTCGCTGGGGTTCATTCCGATGGCCTTGGCGACCGGCACGGGTGCCGAGGTGCAGCGACCGCTGGCGACCGTGGTGATTGGCGGGATCCTGTCGTCCACCGCGTTGACCCTGCTGGTGTTGCCAGCGCTGTATCAGTGGGTGCATCGACGCGAAGAGTAAGACTGTCTGTTTGTGCTGTTTGATCTGGCCTCATCGCGGGACACGTCGCTGCTACGTGTCCTGCGATGAGGCCACAGCATTTTGCAACTACAGCGCAGGGCTGGGCTGTGCGCACGGTACTTCATCATGCAACGAGATGCGTGATGTTTCCGGCAACGCCAACCCGCCTAGCAACGCAATCAAGGCAATAACCACCAAGTAGAAGGCTGGCGCCAGGCTGCTGCCGGTCTGGCCGATCAGCCAGGTTGCCACCAGGGGTGCGGTCCCGCCGAACAAGGTGTAGGCCACGTTGTAGGTGATCGCCGAGGCGGTATAGCGCGTGCGAGTGGGGAAGCTCTCGGACAGCAGTGCGGCGGTCACCACGCCGCTCATCAGCGCGCCGATGGCCAGTAGAATCACCCCAAGCAACGCCCCCGTCATCGACCCGGAACTGGCCAGCCAGTAGGCCGGGAACACCGCAATCATCACCCACAGGCAGGTAAAGCCGATGGTCTTGCGCCGCCCCACGCGGTCGGAGAAGGCACCAGCCAGCGGGCATCCGGCAGCGGCGAACAGCAACGCGACGGTGGACACCAGCAGCGACTGGGCGCGGGTCAGGTTGCCAACCATCTGCAGGTAGGTGGCAAAGTAGGTGGTGAACATGTAGAACGACAGCGCCGTCAGCGAGATGAACGCGCCGAGGTTGCGAATGGCCCGGCCATGATTGCGCAGCGTCTGTTTGAGTGGCGAATGGGCGTGCTCCTTACCCTCGGCCATGGCCGCGCGAAAGGCTGGGGTTTCTTCCATGCGCCAGCGCAGGTAGAGGCCGACCAGGCCCAGCGGCGCGGCCACCAGAAACGGCACACGCCAACCCCAGGCATTCATCGCTTCTGCGCTCAGGCTGGCTTCCAGGGAGTAGGCGATCACGGCGGCGCAAGCAAATGCGGAGAAGGTCGAAACCGGCACGAAGCTGCCATAGAAGGCGCGTTTGTCGTTGGGTGCGTGCTCCATCAGGTAGGCGCAGGCACCGGCATATTCACCGCCCGCTGAGAAGCCTTGCAGGCAGCGCGCCAGGGTCAGCAAGATCGGCGCCGCCAGGCCAATGCTGGCGTAGGTGGGTAACAGGCCGATCAGGGTGGTGGAGCCGGCCATCAGCAAAATGGTCATCGACAATACGCGCTTGCGGCCTAGTCGGTCACCCAGTGCGCCGAACACGATGCCGCCTAGTGGCCGCAGGGCAAATGCCACGGCGAACACGGCAAAGGTCTTGAGTAGGCCGGCGCTGGGGTCGGAGCTGTCGAAGAACTGGCTGGCGATGAGGGTGGCGAGAAAGCCATAGACGGCGAAGTCGAACCACTCGACGAAATTGCCGACGGCCGATGCGGCGATTACCCGGCGCAAGGTGGCGGGGGAGACCTCATGGGGTGTGGACATACCGATACGCTCCGGTTTCCATTGGCAGCCTGGATGAGAGTGCCGCGGTCGCGCCGCGTCATCGTTATTGTGGCTGCCAGTAGACCGAGAGGTGGCTCGGTGCGCTTGGTTGTGGGCGACATTGAGATATCTATTTCCACCATTGCTGCTCTGGCGACAGCACCGGCCTCTTCGCGGGCAAGCCCGCTCCCACAGGGTTAGCGGTGATCTTAGGCATTTGTGTATTCAGAGCCATGCGCCATAGGCCTTGGC
>NZ_JBJDNG010000002.1:482257-508730 GCF_044900155.1 Pseudomonas sp. NPDC088890
CGACAGCACCGGCCTCTTCGCGGGCAAGCCCGCTCCCACAGGGTTAGCGGTGATCTTAGGCATTTGTGTATTCAGAGCCATGCGCCATAGGCCTTGGCATAGCAAAGCTCTACCTGTCCACGCGGCCCCTGTGGGAGCGGGCTTGCCCGCGAAGAGGCCGGGACAGGCTCACCGCTGTCTTAAACGCAAAACACCACCCCGGTGCGCGACGCAGCATTGCGAATGTGCTCCTGCATCGCTCGCTGTGCCCCCACCTGCGAGCGTCGCGCCAGGGCGCGCAGGATCTTGCTGTGCTCCTGCCAGGTCTCCATCGCACGCTCAGGCCGTATGAACGGCAGCTTCTGGCTTTCCAGGAAAATATCCTGGCTGGCGGTGATCACATGCAGCATCGCGCGGTTGCCGCTGGCCTGCAGCAGCGCCTGGTGAAAGGCGAAATCAAGCCGCGCCGCTGCTTCGAAATTGCCTGCGCGTAACTCCTGGCGCATGGCGTCGACATTGTCTTGCAGGCGGTCGATGTCATCGGCGGTCAGGTTCAGCGCTGCTTGCCCGGCAGCGAAGCCTTCCAGGGCATAACGCAACTGGAAGGTATCGGCGGCCGAGACCTGTTCGGCATAGGGCCAGCTAAAGCCAGTTGGCGTCTGCGGTGCAGGTTCCTGAACGAAGACGCCCTTGCCCGGCTGGACACTGACCAAGCCCAAGGCACTCAGCGATGACAAGGCCTCGCGCAAGGACGCGCGGCTCACCCCCAGCTGCTCGGAGAGATCGCGCTGCGAGGGCAGGGCGTCGCCAGGCAGGTAGCCGCCGTCCTCGATCAGTTTGCGGATCGCCTGCAGGGCGATCTCCGGGACGGCGCGGGGGAGGGTGTCGAGCATGCTGTTCAGACCGGTAGGGGCGATGTCCGATCCTTTTACGGGCTCTGAGGCGCGCTGGCAAGCCTTGCCCCGGCCTGGCGCAAAGGCTGTGCCGGTTGCACGAATGCGGGGCGTCCGCTGACGCCGATAGGGCGTATGACGGTGCAACTGTTCAGACCAGTAAGACCGAGTCGCGCCGCGGCTTTTGCGTGTTTCAACTGGTTTTTCTTCATTCTGGCATGCCCCGTGCACTGCTCACCCGGACTGATCACCCCGGACCCACGCGAGGCTATTGCATGACCACCTTCCGCTCCCTGTTCCTGGCTTCCCTGTTCTGCGCCAGTGCCCTGGCTGTGCCCCAGGCCCAGGCCGACGCCCTCGCTGACATCACCGCCCGTGGCGTGCTGAAAGTGGCCGTGCCGCAAGACTTTCCGCCATTCGGCTCGGTAGGCCCAGACCTCAAGCCGCGCGGCCTGGACATCGACACCGCGCAGCTGCTGGCTGACAAACTGGGCGTCAAGCTGGCGCTGACCCCGGTCAACAGCACCAACCGTATTCCGTTCCTCACCACCGGCAAGGTCGACCTGGTCATCTCAAGCCTGGGCAAGAACCCCGAGCGCGCTGCAGTGATCGATTTCTCCCGGCCCTATGCGCCGTTCTACCTGGCCGTGTTCGGGCCGGCCGAGGCGAACATCGACGGCATCGAGGCCATTGCCGGCAAGACCATCAGCGTCACCCGTGGCTCGATCGAAGACATGGAGCTCTCCGCCGTGGCCCCCAAGGGCGCCACCATCAAGCGCTTCGAGGACAACAACTCGACGATTGCCGCTTACCTGGCCGGCCAGGTCGAGCTGATCGCCAGCGGCAGCGTGGTGATGTCGGCGATCGCTGAGAAGAACCCGGCCAAAGTGCCGGTGATGAAGGTCAAGCTCAAGGACTCGCCGGTGTATGTCGGCCTGGCCAAGCAAGAGCCGGCGCTATTGGACAAGGTCAACGCCACCCTGGATGCGGCCAAGGCCGATGGCAGCCTCAATCGCAATGCCGAGAAATGGCTCAAGCAGCCACTGCCGGCCGATCTTTGAGCGGCGCCTGGAGTGGTTGATCGATGGCTTACCAATTTGATTTCGCCCCGGTCTTGGCCCAGGCCGACCTGTTGTTCAAAGGGGCGCTGTTCACCCTGCAACTGACCGTGGTCGGCACCGTGCTCGGGCTGGCCATCGGGGTGCTTGGCGCGGTGGTGCGCGCCTGGCGGCTGCGGCCGTTCGATGCACTGTTTGGGATGTATGTGGAGCTGATCCGCAACACGCCGTTCATTGTGCAATTGTTCTTCATTTTCTTCGGCCTGCCGGCGCTGGGCGTACGCCTGACGGAATGGCAGGCAGCGGTGCTGGCGATGGTGATCAACCTGGGTGCCTACTCCACCGAGATCATCCGCGCAGGTATCGTGGCAATCCCCAAGGGCCAGCTGGAAGCGGCCGCGGCACTGGCCATGAGCCGCTTCGAAGCGTTCCGCCATGTGGTGCTGCAGCCTGCGCTGGCCAAGGTTTGGCCAGCACTGAGCAGTCAGATCGTGATCGTCATGCTCGGCTCGGCGGTGTGTTCGCAGATCGCCACCGAAGAGCTGTCGTTTGCCGCCAACTTCATCCAGTCGCGCAACTTTCGCGCCTTCGAGACTTACCTGCTGACCACGCTGCTGTACCTGGTCATGGCGATTGTCGTGCGCCAATTGCTGGCCTGGCTCGGTCAGCGCTTGCTGATGGGGAGACGCTGAATGGATTTCACCTTGTGGGACATCGTGCGCAACCTGCTGATCGGCTTGCAGTGGACAGTGCTGCTGTCGCTGGTGGCGTTTGTCTGCGGCGGGATCGCCGGACTGTTATTGCTGGTGGCGCGGATCTCCGATAACGGCTTCTTGCGCGGTCTGGCCAGGGGCTATATCGAATTGTTCCAGGGCACGCCACTGCTGATGCAGCTGTTCATGGTGTTCTTTGGCATCGCCCTGTTCGGTATCGACGTTTCAGCCTGGATGGCCGCAGCGATTGCCCTGACCTTGTTCACCAGTGCGTTTCTTGCCGAGATCTGGCGCGGCTGCGTCGAATCGATCCCGCGTGGGCAGTGGGAGGCCTCCGGCAGCCTGGCGTTAAACCGGCTTGAACAGTTGCGCCATGTGATCCTGCCGCAGGCCTTTCGCATTGCCATTGCGCCGACGGTGGGTTTCTCGGTGCAGGTGGTCAAGGGCACGGCGGTGACCTCGATCATCGGCTTCACCGAGCTGACCAAGACCGGCGGCATGCTGGCCAACGCCACCTTCGAACCGTTCCTGACCTACGGCCTGGTGGCCTTGGGTTACTTCATCCTGTGTTATCCGCTCTCGCTGAGCGCCCGTTATCTGGAAAGGAGGCTGCATGCCCCTGCTTAGAGTGTCCGCGCTGCACAAGTACTACGGCGACAACCATGTGCTCAAGGGCGTCGACCTGAGCATCGAGGAAGGCGAGGTGGTTGCCATCATCGGCCGCAGCGGCTCTGGCAAGAGCACCTTCCTGCGCACCCTCAATGGCCTGGAGTCGATCAGCGATGGGGTGATCGAGGTTGATGGCGAATACCTCGATGCCGCCCGCGCCGACCTGCGCTCGTTGCGCCAGAAGGTCGGTATGGTGTTCCAGCAGTTCAACCTGTTCCCACATCTGACTGTGGGCGAAAACGTCATGCTGGCGCCGCAAGTGGTGAAAAAGACCAGCAAGGCCGAGGCCCGGCAACTGGCTCGACAGATGCTCGAACGGGTCGGTCTGGGGGAGAAGTTCGATGCCTACCCGGATCGTTTGTCGGGTGGCCAGCAGCAGCGCGTGGCAATCGCCCGCGCCTTGGCGATGTCGCCCAAAGTGCTGCTGTGCGACGAGATCACCTCGGCGCTCGACCCAGAATTGGTCAACGAAGTGCTCGGCGTAGTGCGTCAGCTGGCCAAGGAGGGCATGACCTTGATCATGGTCACCCACGAGATGCGCTTTGCCCGCGAGGTGGGGGACAAACTGGTGTTCATGCACCAGGGCAAGGTGCATGAAATGGGCAATCCACGCGAGGTGTTCGCCGCGCCGCAGACGCCGGAGTTGGCCAACTTCATTGGTGCGGTGGCCGAGGCTGGCTAGCGGTCGCGCACCAGGCAGCAGAGCGTGCTAGACCGAGCCGCGGCGAAAATGCGCTAGAGTTTGCCTTCCACCAGCACGGAGCAGATTCATGGCGCAGAACATCTACGATAACGCCGATTTCTTCGCAGGTTACAGTCAATTGCCGCGTCAGGTGCTCGGCCTGGACGGTGCACCTGAGTGGCCGGCGATCCGCGCTTTGCTGCCTGAGCTTGGCGGCAAGCGGGTGGTCGACCTGGGTTGCGGCTTTGGCTGGGCCTCGCGCTGGTTGCGTGAGCATGGTGCGGCTTCGGTGCTGGGCTTGGACATTTCAAACAATATGATCGAGCGAGCCCGTCGTGATACCCAGGACAGGGCTATCGAGTACCGCATTGCCGATCTGGAAACGCTGCAATTGCCGCCTGCCGCATTCGAGCTGGCCTACAGCGCGCTGACCTTCCACTACATCGAGGACTTCGCCCGCTTGCTGCGCACCCTCTACCAGTCCCTCACCCCGGATGGGCACCTGGTGTTTACCTGTGAACACCCGATCTACATGGCTGCCGCGCATGCGCATTTCAGCCTTGACCAAGACGGGCGCAAGACCTGGCCGGTCAATGGCTACGCGCAAGAGGGCGAGCGGCGTACCGACTGGTTCGCCAAAGGCGTGCTGAAGTACCACAGGACCCTGGCAAGTACCCTCAATGCCCTGATCGAAACGGGGTTCCAGATCAGCCGGATAGAGGAATTCGCCCCCAGCAGTGAACAGGTCCTGGCCATGCCGGCGCTGGCCGAAGAGCTGGAGCGACCAATGATGTTGCTGGTTGCAGCCCAGCGCGGATGACGGGCAGCAGGTGTGGTGGTGGCAACACGGGCCTCTTCGCGGGCAAGCCGGCTCCTACAGGCACCCCGTTGACCTCCAAGCCAGCGCGGTACCTTTGGAAGCGGTCTTGTCGGGGCGCCGAACCGCCGCGAAGGGCTGCACAGCAGCCCCATAACAGCTGGTCCCGCGATGAGGGCAGATGAAACCCTACCAACAACCAGCACTCAGAAACGCATATCCATTGCCACCTCGAATGTGCGCGGCGCACCCATGTAGTACTGCAAGCCATAGGCCTGCTTGGCATACACCTCATCGGTCAGGTTGCGCACCCGCGCAGTGATCGCCGTGTGCTCATCCAGGCGGTAGCGGGCAAACGCGCCGAACAAGGTGTAGGCCGGCGCCTTGAGGGTATTTGCGTTGTCGGCATATACCGAGTCGACATAGCGGCCATCCACCCCGGCCGACCACGCCGGGCTGAAGCTGTAGGTCAGCCACAGGTTGGCAACGTTGGCCGGCACGTTTACTGGCGCGTTGCCTTTGCGCGAGACCGACACGCCGTTGACCGCTTCGTTGAACTCATCGTACTGCGCATCGACATAGGCATAGTTGGCCTCGGCGAGCAGCTTGGGCGTGACTTGCAAGCGGCCGGACAACTCGATGCCACGCGAGGTCTGTTGGCCAGCTTGCACGGTCAGGTTGGGATTGCTCGAGTCGCGCACGGCAAAGTCCTTGCGCACGATCTGGTACAGCGCCACGGTTGCCGCGCCGCGCCCGTCGAGGAAGTCGAACTTGCTTCCCGCTTCCCATTGCTCGCCTTTGGACAGGTCGAACAGACCGACGTTGGAATAGGTCGCCCCGGCCAGTGAACCGGCCGGCAGGTCGGCGGCGGTGCTGTACTGCACGTAGACGCTGGCGCTTGGGGTCAGTTCGTAGGTCAGGCCAATGCGCCCGCTCAGTGGCTCCCAGCGGCGTTCGAAGTAGGCCGGGCTGGTTGGCGTGACGGCGCCATAGTTGGTTACCTGCATATCCAGGCAGTCGTAACGCAGGCCAGTCAGCAGGGCCAGGCGATCGGTCAGTTGCAGACGGTTCTCGGCGAACAGGGCGCGGTTGGTGACCTGGTGGTGACGCTGTTTAGTCAAGCCGGCGTTGACCCCAGGAATATCCTCGAAGCTGCCAGGGTCGAAGTGGTCCGGGTCGACCACATCACTCCAGCTGCCGGAGGTTGGGTAGAGGTCCTGGCGCATGCGTGAGTAGTCCAGGCCAACTGCCCATTGGCTGGCCAGGCCGAACAGGCTGTTGTCGTGCCGCAGTTCGATACGATCGCCTAGCACGGTTTGCTCGTGGCGCTGTAGATAAGGGCTTGAGCGCAGTACGTTGCCGTCTGCGTTGTAGCTGTAGCGCTCGAGGTTGCGGTAGTCGCGTTGGGCGTCGTAGTGATAGAGGGTGTTCTGCACGCTGGTGCTGTCGCTGATCTGATAGTCGAGGATCGAACGCAGCCAGCGCACACGCTGCTCATAGCGCCCGTCGGCGACGTTGTAGTTCTCGAAGCGGCGGCTGTTGTCGATCTTCATGGTGCTGCGACCTGGCAGAATCGGCGTGCCCCAGTAGGGGCTGCGTTCCTTGTCCTGCTGGTACTCGAAGGCGAGGGTGTGGGTCAGGTTAGGGTTCAGGTCGCTGAGCAGGGATATCGCCAGGCTGTCGGTGTCGCGCTCATTGCGGTCGATGTAGCCGTTGCTGTGGCCACGGCTGAAATCCAGGCGCAGGAAGTGATGGGCGTCTGCCGGGTTGCTGGCCAGCGCCTGGTTGATGCCAAAAGCGACTTCCGCGTCATCGAAGCTGCCATAGCGAATCCGCCCATCGATGATCTGCTCATCGCGGCTGGCCAGCTTGGTGATGTAGTTGATCGAGCCGCCCACGGCGCCTGCGCCATGCAGGAACGATGACGGCCCGCCGATCAGCTCGACCCGGTCGATCACCCAGGCGTCCACCGGCCGGGTGGCGCTGCTGTAGCCCAGGTTGATGCCGTTGTAGAGCTGGGTGACCTGGTTTTGGGTAAAGCCGCGGTAGGCGACGAAACCGCCGTAACCGGGGTTGGCCGAGGCATTCACGCCGGTCATGGCGTTGATCACGTCCTGGGTGTCCTTGGCCCCACGCTCTTCGATCACGCGCCGGTCCGAGACACTCACCGAGGCCGGCGTTTGCCGGGCGGTCAGGCCCAGCTTGGAACCGGTGCGGATCGGCTCGTCCAGTTGCACCCCGGAAGGCGCGGCGCGCTCGGCATCGATGGTGGTGGCGCTGAGTTCAACGGGCGAGTGGACCGCCCAGGCGACGGTGCAGGTGCTTGCCAGAAGCACCAGGGAGGTATTACGGATCATGTTGTTGTAGGTTCCACGCAAAGGTCATGGCTGACCGCACGCGCACGGGCAAGCGTACCCGAACGGGGTCAGACGAAGGTTGCAGCTGCGGGGAACACGGCGGGGGAGGCGCGGGGGTTGATGGCAGGGCGTAGGTAGCGCGGTGGCGGTTGTGCCCAGCTGCGCACGACGATGGGTGAAGGGGCATTGCCCTGCACTCGGCTGAACGACCAGCCGCTGCTGGTCAGCGGCACGGCGAGGGCGAACGAGGAGCACACCGGGCAGTCGAGCTGGGCCATGTGCTGATCGCCGCCGGCGTGATCCAGGTCGATGGCCGGGCCATGTTCGCTTGTGATCGAGCAGAAACCACCTTCCAGCCCAGCCAGGCGCAATCCGCTCATCTGGCCGTGGTGCAGGCCACACAGCAATAGGCTGAACAGAACGCTGGCATACAGCGCCCAGGCAGTCAGCGAACGCGTCTGGCGGGTGGTTTTCATGGCGAGGAATCTACCACTTGGGTGGATTCTATGGGCGCTGCAATGGATGTGGTCGATTGTCGCAGTTGCTGCGCTGCCTGCGCTGGCCCAATCGCGGGACAAGCGCGGATCAATCCATCAGGCGGCCCGCTCCAGCACATCCAGCAAATCGACGAACTCGCGCGACAACTTGTGCCCCGGCGCCAGGTGCACCAATGGCACTGAGGCCTGGTGCGACTCACGCATCTTGATCGAAGTGCTCAAGTACACCGGCAGCACCGGCAGGCCTTCAGCGCGCAGCTGGTCGACCAGCGTCTGGTGCAACGCCGTGCGTGCGGCGAACTGGTTGACCACGATCCCTTCGACGTGCAACGCGGCGTTGTGGTCCTGGCGCAGCTCCTCAACCTCGGCCATGACGCTGAGCAGCGCCTGGCGCGAGAAGCTGTCGCAGTCGAACGGGATCAGTAGCCGCTCGGCCGCCAGCATGGCGCTGAAGGTGTAGAAGTTAAGCGCAGGCGGGGTGTCGATGTAGATCCGCTCGTAGTCCTCTGACAGCGCCACCAGCAACTTGCGCAGCTTGTTGATCTTGTACTTGCTTTCAAGCTTGCTCTGTAGCTCGGCAAGGTCAGGGCTGGCGGTGATCAGGTGCAGGTTGGCGTAGCGCGTTTCGGTGATCGCGACGCGGTTCTTCTTGCCTTCTGGCGTGGCGCACAGGGTTTGGCGGAAGAAGTCGGCGATGCCGGCTGGAATGTCGTCGTTGGCCAGCCCGGTCAGGTAGTAGGTGGCATTGGCCTGGGGGTCGAGATCGACCAGCAACGTCCGGTAACCTTCGCCAGCGCTGGCCGCAGCCAGGTTGCAGGCGATGCTGGACTTGCCGACGCCACCTTTCTGATTGAATACGACACGACGCATGGTGCAGTTCATCCCTGAGATGCGCCGCTCGGACGGCGCGCTGAAAATGTCAGATCAGGGACAATCCTATGAAGGAAACATGACAGTATTAAGACAAGCCTTGTTACATTGTGCCGCACGGCGGTCAATCGTCAGCTTGGCTTACGCTCACCTGATTGCGCCCAGCACGCTTGGCTGCGTAAAGCGCCCGATCGGCCTTGCTTAGGGTAGTTGCAGGTTGCTCAGCGCCACTGGCCTGCCACTGCGCCACACCCAGCGAAACGGTCACCCCGCCAACGGGTGCAATTGCGCTGTCTTGTACGCAGATTCGCAACCGCTGGGCGACGGTACTGGCGATTTCCAGCGGCGCGCCGGGCAGCAGTATCAGGAACTCTTCACCGCCTGTGCGGCACAGCACATCACCTTCGCGGCAGCAGCGGCGCATCAGCTCGGCCAAGCGGCGCAGCACCTGATCGCCAACATCGTGGCCAAAACCATCGTTGATCCGTTTGAAGTGGTCGACATCCATCACGATGACCGAGAAATCACGCCCCTCAGCCTCCAGCAGCGACAAGCTGAACTCCAGGCTGCGGCGGTTGCCCAGCCCGGTCAGCGGGTCGGTCTGGACGTCGCGGTTGAGCCGGCCGATGCGCTCTTGGAGCAGATTGAGGCCAAACAATAAGGCGCGCTTGAGCTCGGCAGCTTCGAAGTACCAAGCCTTGACCCGGTGCAGCCGCTCTGCGGTTTCGGCGCGGTCCAGTGCCCGCGCGCCGGCGGCCAACTGCCACAGCGGGCGGGTGATGGTCAGCGCCAGCCACCACAGCAACAGGCTGCCGACCAGCGCCAGCGGGACAGAGATAAAGATCACATTGAGGATCAGCTGGCGCAGCGGCGCTATGGTTTGCGCCAACGGCTGTTGCGCCACCACGCCCCAACCAGTGCTGGGCACTGTGGCAAAACCGGCCAGCATCTGCACGCCGACGCTGTTAGTCAGCTGACGGGTACCGTCCTTGAGGGTGGCGAGCTGATCGATCAGTTCATTGCCGTTGACTACCGTGCCCACCCGCTGCGCATCAGGGTGATAGAGCAGGCGCCGGTTGCGGTCGACGACATACAGGTAGGAGCCGTCCTGGTAATAGTGCCGGCCGAGCAAGCTATTGAGAATGTTGTGCTCGCGCAGGTACAGGCTGCCGCCGACATAGCCCAGGTAATTGCCCTGGCTGTCGAACATCGGCTGCGACAGCGCCACCACCAGATTGTTGGCGGATGACAGGAACGGCGTGGAGACCAGCGCCCGGCGTTCACGCAATGCCTCTTGCGAGCCTGGAGAATGAACCTTGGAGCCGAGCAAGTGGCGCAGTGAGGCGGGCGAAACCGCGCGCAGCACGCCTTGGGCATCGATGACGAACGTTGAGTTGAAGGCGCTGCTTTGGCGCAGCAAACGTTCGGTTTCTTCCAGCAGCGCTGCCTGGTGGTTCAGTTGCAACGCTTGAACCCCGGCGCTGAAACTCAGCTGTTGTAGGCCATTGCCCAGGAAGGTGTCGGTAATCGCCGCAAGCTTTGCGGCATACACCCGGTTGGACTCCAGTGAGTGGTCGATCAACAGCTGGCGCTGCACCCTGTAGCTGGCGAAGTAACTGGTCAGCAACATGAGCACGGCGGTAAGCGCCGAGAGCACGAGGATGAGTGTGCGCAGATCCAGGCGCAGTCCTTTTTTGGCGTGTGGCAATCCTGACCTCACTGACAGGCAGAGCGAGCAATAACCTTACTCGCTCTGCGCCATCGCAGCTACGTGGACGGTGAAACAAGAAAAAACTGATGGGGCGCGTGAGCAGCGGTTTTCAGAGAGCTCCGAAGTCACTGGCTCTGGTTCAATTCATCTTCCACTTGCTGCATGCGCTCCTGCGCCAGCGCTTGGACCTTTTCATCCCGGGCACTTTCGCGCATCAGCCCGGTGAGCTTCTCGCTCAGCCGCTTGCCCTCGGCAGTTTCCCCCAGTGCCTTGGCCTTGGCTGGATCCTGGGTGGCCTGGACGATGGTGTCGAACTCGGCATCGCTGAAGTTCTTTTCGCTGTACAGCTTGAACAGGTCGTTGCGTTGGTCTTCGACGGTCAGGTGTTTGCGCAGCACGACCTTGATCTGCTCTTGCGGCACCTGCGGATGGGTCATGGCGAGCAACGCGGCCATGCGCCCGATGTTGTGCTCATAGGCATCCTGCAGTGGCAGCTTGGCAAGGATCTGCGCTTCACGAGTCGGTTTCTGGTCGCAAGCGGCGAGGGCGCCGAGCAGGAGCAGGGGCAGCAGCAGTTTGGGCAGGCGGATCATCGACAGGCAGGCCTTGGGCGCGGGAGAGGCGGGCAGTTTACCGGTTTTTTCCTCGCTAGCAGCACACGCCAGCCTGTCGGAATCAGGCCTTTTTTTCGGCTTGGATTAAACGCATGGTTTTTGACACGACCTGCCCGTATCCACCTGAATAGGCCAGGAATCAGGGGGTTAGGCCCTTCTTTGGCAATCGGGGAGAGACGCGATGAAAAGGTGCATGGTGCAGGGCGACATGCTGGCTGATCGGACATCGGAGCAGTATCCGATGGTCATACTGTGCGAGGCGTGCATTCGCGAGGACGAGCAGTCAGGGCCAAACCGGCAAATTCTTGTAGTCGAAGGCGCCAGCGACTGCGCGCTCGATGACACCTGTGAATGGTGCGGCACCGAAGCATGAAGCAAACCATTCTCGGTGGCGCTGACGGTGCGCGGCTGATTGCCAGACAGGGCCGCCAGCGCTCTGTGCTGTTTGTTTCTGCCGGCCTGCTGCAGCCAAAAAAACGCGATCACCCGTTGGCGCGACGGCAACTGTACTTGAACTACGGTGCCCTGGGCCTGGCCACGCTGTGTGAAGTCAATGGCCTGGATACGCTGATGGTGCATGGCGAGCATGAACACCCCTTGGCGCTGGTACAGCGCCTGTACCAGCAGGGACGGATCAGTGCTGATACCCAGGTGCTGCTGTCGATCCCAAGTTTCTATGCCCTGCAGTGGTCGCGTCTTTTCTGTGAGGCAGTCAAGCGTGCCGACCGGGGTGCACGGATTGTGGTCGGTGGACGCTGGGTTACAGGTCCGGACAAGGCTTGGCTGGAGGGATTGCTGCCGCACGCGGATCTGATCGTTCAGGGGGTAGGCGAGCCGCTCCTGTCCGAGCTGCTGGACTTCCAGGGGCGTTGGCAGGCGCCCGCTGATTGCGGGCTGAATCATCGCCTGGTCGAGGGCTACGCACGCTACCAGCCAAGCATTGAAACCTCTCGCGGCTGTGGCCGCGGCTGCGCGTTCTGCGAAGAGCGAGCGATACCCCTGGAAGACCTCAAGGCGCCAGCGCTGATCGTCAAGGAGCTGCAACGCATCATCGCCGACTATGGTGATCAAACGGTGCGCCCGTACTTTCAATCATCCTACTTGGTGCCTAAGCGACGCTGGGCCGAGCAGCTTGCCGAGCAGGTGCAACGCGCGGGCATCGATGTCACCTGGCGCTGCGAAAGCCGGGTCGACAGCGTCAAGCCCAACGCTGTGGCCGCTCTGGCGTCCGCGGGCATGAAAGTGATCGACCTGGGGCTTGAGTCGGCCTCGCTGCAGCAGCTCAGGCACATGAACAAGGCGCCTGAGCCAAAGCGCTATCTCGACGCGGCCAGCGAGTTGCTCGAAACCTGCGCCAGCCATGGCATCTGGGTCAAGCTCAACGTGCTGCTGTATGCCGGTGAAACGGCGCGCACGCTGGATGAAACGCGGCGCTGGCTGGATGCCCATGCCCAGTACTTCAAAGGCCTGTCGGTGGGGCCGGTGGTGGTCTATGGGCCGAACAGCCATTGCGCAGATTTTCTACAAGAGTTGCGTGTGCTCGGCGCATCGCCGGTTGACCCTGCCAGTGCCCAGGCTGGTGGCGTGACCCAGATGCACCTGAGCGCTGAGCTCAGTTCCGAGCAGGCCGAGCTTGAGAGCCTGGCATTGTCCAGGCGTTACATGACGCAAAGCGACTACTTTGATCTGAAGTGTTTTTCCTACTACCCACGCGATTACAGCCAAGCGCAGTTCGAACGTGATGTGGCCGCCTGTGATGCATCGCGGCTGCCTTTTCGCATGCCAGCGTGATTGGCACGCTACGGTTTGATTGATTAGCTAAGGATGAGCCCATGTACGAGAAAGATGTCAAAGACTATGCCCGCGAGCAGGAACAGCGGGTATCGCGGCTGGAATACCGGGTGGTTTCGCACAACGATGGCCGTTCTGGCGGTCGCCAGGGTCTGATGCGCGACTATGCAAGGGTTCTCTATTCTTCGTCGTTCCGTCGCCTGCAAGGCAAGATGCAGCTGCTGTGGATCGACGCCGGGCGCTTCAATCGCAATCGCTTGACCCACAGCCTTGAGGTCGCGCAGATCGCCCGCTCGATCGCCAGCGACCTGGAGCTCAAGGACACGGTGGTCGCCGAAGCCGCAGCGCTTGCCCACGATATCGGCAACCCGCCGTTTGGCCATCACGGAGAAACCGTGCTCAATGAGCTCTGCCAGAGCTGTGGCGGCTATGAAGGCAACGCCCAGGCGTTTCGCATCCTGCGCACCTTGGAGCGCAAGCACCATGCCTACGACGGATTGAACCTGAATGTGCGCACCCTGATGGGGGTGACCAAGTACTTCCATCTGCGCCAAGACGACCCGAAGAAATTTCTCTATGACGACGATCATGCGTTTTTAACTGGCGAGCTGACCAAGCACGATGTGCAGATCGTCAAAAGCATCGATGCCGAAATCATGGACCTGGCCGACGAGATCGCCTACGCCGCGCATGATCTGGAAGATGCCTTGAGTTTCGGGTTGATCAGCCTTGGCGAGATCTTGCACGAGTTCAAGATCAGCGAAGACTTCTGCGGCGCCTACAGCACGTTTCAGGACCTGGCGGACGAGGTCGTGAAAGATGCCATGCAAGCCCATCGCTCGGGCTCGTCGGAAGAGTACGCGATGGTGCTGAAGAAGGAACTGACCTCCAAGATCGTCAATATCCTCTGCGAAGACATCGGCCTGGTCGGCGGCAAGCTGGGCTACAAGCAGCACGCCAAGCTGGCCGAAGGCCTGAAGAAACTGCTGTTCAAAGCCATCTTGCGCAAGAAGGATGTCCAGCTCTACGAAAAGCGTGGCGAGCAGGTCATCCGCAAGCTGTTCGAGGTATACACCGACAAGACCTACAACAAGGACAACATGCTCCTGCCTCCAGAGTTGCGCTGCGTGAAGGGCGATAGCAAGCGCCTGGTCACCGACTACATTGCCGGCATGATGGATCTGTATGCTGTGCAGGAGTACGAGCGCTACTTCGGCAAAGGCAGCCTCGACCGCTGTTACTTCGGCCCAAAGGAGAAGTGAACTCAGGTGAAGTATGAAAATGTCGAGCGGCCGTTGCTGGACTTTCTCCACAACCCGATGAAGCAACTTGACGCGATGACGGCTGCGCGTCCGGCGATACGCTGGTCGACCCGGTTGTTGTACCAGGTGCCCTGCCTGCGTCGGCTGATCTGCGCCGAGCAAGTGGCGGGGCTTGTGCTGGAAAAGCTGCTGCACGGGCTGCGAGCCGCCAGGCAATCGCTACCTGCCACGCTGTTCGAGGATCACTCGGTCGCCGACCAGCACGTGCTCGAAAGGTACATTGTCGAGGTAGAAAAGTACTTCTCGCTGGTCCATGTCAATATCGACCCGCAGGCCTTGAGCCCCGAGCAGCGCCAGGGCCTTGATCAGGTGCGAAAGGCGCATACCTTCGCCAAGCTCGAGTACACCTGCAACCGGGTCGCCGAAAGCCTGGAACTGCGTGAGGAACATAACCTGGCTATCTTGCGTAATGGCCGCTTGTGGCTTTCCTACTATGTGAGCGAGCTGTACTTTTTGATCGCCCACGGCATGATGCAAGCCCAGTTGCGCGGCAAGGTGCTGTACATCACCCCGACCCTTGAACTGCAACGCCGCCTGAAAGCCTATTGGCTTTCTGAGATCACTGAGGAAAACACCAAGTTCAGCGACATGCGCATGCTGATGGATGTCGCTCAGGTGCTGCAGCTGCGCAAGTACCTGCCTGCACCATTGAAGCAGCAGCTGATCAACGTGGTGATGGACAAGTGCCTGTCCCTGCATGTCGATTACGTATCGCCATCGATGCAGGCTGACCCGCAGTATGGCTTGATGCGCGAGGTGGTCTATTTTGCTGCGCACTTAGAGCTCAATGCGATGTTGGGGCGAGCCTCTACGCCGGTTCAGGAGATTCGCCAGCATGTGAGCGCTGCGACGCTGGACTTGATCAACGGCTGTCTGCAGGGGCGCCACGCCACCCTTGACAGCGCCAACAGCTTCGTCGAGTTACGCGGTGAGCAGTATCAGCGAGGGCCGGTGAAACTCAAGTATGGCGTGAAAAAGCTGATCGGCCAGCTGCTGCACAAACGCTTTGCCGGTGATCTGGGTAAGCGCTTTGAGGTCGATTATGTCTTCAATTACCTGCGTGACCTTGATGATCCGCGCTACGCCATCCATGCGGGATTCAAGGCCGAGACCGGGGCAAAGGTATTGGGCTATGACATCGATCTGGTTTTGCAGGATCTGGAAGAGGACCTGTATTACTTCATTCAGGTCAAGTACAAGGTGTCCGAGCTGCCGGTGTACTTCTCCGAACAGTGTCGATTGATGGCTAATCCTGCGTTTCGTAATGGTTTTGACAGGCAGCTGGCGGTGCTCAGGGAAAACCTTGGCGAACCCAGCATTCGCCAAAAGCTTACCCAGCTAGGCCTTGGTGCCGCTCATGCGAGCAACAGCCACTTCGTCTTGCTGCACAACCTGCCATTCCTGAATTTCTATGAACTGGACGGCATTTATTTCTACGAATGGAATCTGCTGCGCAACATCCTGCGTAACGGCAGGGTGCAGTACCGAAACAACGACGACATCGCCGAACGCTACGTGCTGAACAAAGCACGGCTTCATCGCCCGCAGGAAATGGTCGAGGCGTACTTCGAAGATGGCCAGGATGCGGCGCAGATGGAGCAGGCCTATCAGCTGTACCTAAGGACGCACTCGGTGTTCGCGTATGATGACCTGCAATTTGTCTGCAAGGTCCTCTGAGTCATGCCTAGCTGGAAAATCCACGCACCGCAGCCGGCGTCTGTCGAGGAGGTGGTGGCCTTCGTCAATCAGGCGCGCCGCGAGCTGTTCCCGATGCTCAGCAGTGCGCCACTGCCCACCGATCTGGCCAGGTTCGCCGAGACCTATCTGCACGGCGAAGGGCAATTTCTCATTGCCCGTGATCAAGGCCGGTTGGTCGCAGCCATTGGCTATCTGCCTTACGACCAGCGCTTTGCCCAACTCGATTATCGCGGGGTGAAAACGGTGGAGATCGTCAGGTTGTTCGTCCTGCCGGACTATCGCCGCTGTGGTCTGGCTCAGGCGCTGTTCCAGGCGTTGCGCGAATGCGCGGTGAACGCCGGGGTCGAGCTGCTGTACCTGCATACTCATCCGTTCTTGCCGGGGGCGATCAGCTTCTGGGAGCGCCAGGGGTTCGAGATAATCGATATCGAACAGGATCCCCTTTGGCGTACCACCCATATGCAGTTGTCGCTAAGCTAGCGCTGCTTCAGAACCCACCCGTCAAAGGGAACTCGACCGCCAAGCGAATCTGATCGGCATCCAGCTCGGCCTGCGCGGTATTGCCCCGATGCACGTTGTGACGCAGCGAGAACGCAGTGCCTTTGGCCTTGCCGCTTTGCACCACGTAGCGTGCTTCCAGATCACGCTCCCAGTGCTTGCCGCCCCTGCCATAGCCTAGGTATGCATAGCCGCCACGCTGATCGACATGGCTGCCATCGATATCGAAGCCGCGTACATACAGCGCGGTCAGGTTCAGCCCGGGCACGCCATAGGCGCCCATGTTCAGGTCATAGCGCGCCTGCCACGACTTCTCGTTGGGGGCGTTGAAGTCGGACAGCTGCACCGCGTTGCTGATGAAGATCGCGCCGCGGGTGACATAGTCGAACGGGGTATTGCCATCGACCTGCTGCCAACCGAGGCTGAAGCCGTGCGGGCCGTGGTTGTAGCGCGAGACCAGGCTCCAGGTGGTGTTGTCGATCTGCCCGGAGAGGGCCTTGCCGGTGTCGGTGGTGCGGTACAGGTTGAGATCCAGGCTCAGGCTGCGCCGGTCATCCAGGGCGTGGCTGAGGGTGCTGCCCAGGTAGTGCTGGTTCCAGCTGTCTTCATAGCGCGAAGTGTAGAGACTGGCGCTGACTGCGCTGCTTGGGTTCCACACCGCACCGGCCAGGTCGAAGGCGTTGCCCTTGCGTGCATTGGAGTAATTCACCACGAAGCCTTGATCGTGACTGGAGGCGTTGCGGTCGGTGCTTTCAGTGAAATGCCCGGCGACCAGCTTGAGGGTTTCGATCTCGTTGCTGGTAAGGAACAGTCCGGTGGCGGTCTCGGGCAGCAGGCGGCTGTCGGAGGAGCTGAAAACGGGTGTCTTGACTCGCTGCTCGCCGTAGGACAGCACTGTGTTGGACAGGCGCAGCTTGAGCGCCGCGCCGCCACGGCTGTACTCGTTCTTCGGGTGGCCCTGGTTGTCCACGCCCAGCAGGCGCGCTTTGCCGGCGCGACCGCCGCCGCTGTCGAGCTGCACGCCGAGGTAGGCATGGGCATCGACGCCGACGCCGATCAAACCTTGGGTGAAGCCGGACTGCACGCTGCCCATCAGGCCGTAGGCCCATTCCTCGGCTTTACCGCTGCGTTCGCTGCGCGGCTTGTAGGCGTTGCGCGCGCTGCTGTTGCTGGCGCCATGACGATAGTCGCGCTGGTCGAACACGCTGCGGTTGAGCAGGCTCCAGGTGCTGTCTTGGACAAAGCCGTTGGACTGCGACTGGGCAGACTCAGCCGCGGCCAGGGCGCTGATGCCCAGCCAGGGCAGGGCCAGGGTCATGCGTAGCAAAGGGCTCATCGGCCGGCCTCCAGTTTCTCCAGTTGCACCTGCAGACGGGCTTTGGCGCGGGCGGGGAGGTTGTCTGGCAGCGACTGGGTGTGCCCGGTCGGCTCGCCGACCTGGATCAGCATGACCATGCCCATGGCCAGGTGTGGAATGCACTGGATGCCGTACAGCCCCGGTACCCTGAAGGTCTGCTCGACGGGCTGGTTGAGCTTGCTCTTGAACGGCTCGGCACCGGTGGGCAGCAGGGTGGCGATGCTGGCTGCGTTGTGCCCATGGGTAGGCAAGAAGCGCACGCTGTCGCCCGGCGCGATGTGCAGATGGTCTGGCTCGTAGACCATTGCGCCGTCGGCGCCACGGTTGAGCATTTTCACTTCATGGACTTCAGCCAAGGCCTGCGGGGCGAGCAGGGCGCTGGACAGCAGCAGGGCAAACGGGCGCAACAGCATGGCGAGAACTTCCAGGTTCAGGGGGCGCGAAAGCGCAGGATGCGCGCGCCGTCGTAAGGGTCGGTGAGGTAGTGGGCGTGCACGCCAAAGGTGCTCAGCAGACGCTCAGGGGTGAGCACCTCAAGTGGCTTGCCAAGCGCGACCAGACGGCCCTGGTCGAGCACTGCCAGACGGTCGCAGGTCAGTGCCTGGTTGAGATCGTGCAGCGCGACCAGGGTCGTCACCGGCAGCGCCTGCACCTGTTGCAGCAGGCTCAACTGGTGTTGGATATCCAGGTGGTTGGTCGGCTCGTCGAGCAATAGCACCTGCGGTCGTTGCGCCAAGGCGCGGGCGATGTGCACGCGCTGGCGCTCGCCGCCCGACAGGCTATGCCAGAGGCGCTCGCGCAAGTGCAGCGCATCGAGGTTGAGCAAAGCCTGTTCGACGATGCTGCGGTCGTCTTTAGAGAACGGCGCGAGGGCCGACAACCACGGCGTGCGGCCGAGGGCCACAGCATCGTAGACGCTGATGGCGTCGCTGGTGTCGGCTTGTTGCTCGACCAGGGCCAGGCCCTGTGCAACCCGGCGCCGCGGCATGTGCGCCAGTGGCTCGCCGAGCAATTGCACCGTGCCGCTAGTGGGTTTGAGCAAGCCGGCCAGAAGCTTGAGCAGGGTCGACTTGCCCGAACCGTTGGGGCCGACCACGCCCAGGGTTTCGCCAGGGATCACTGCCAGGTCGATGGCTTGCAGCACCGTGCGCCCGCCCAGGCGCAAACTGAGGCCCAGGCAGGACAACGGCGCCACCTGCAAGGCTGTCATTACCGTCATGGGCGCCCCCTGCGGCTGACCAGAATCAACGCGAACACCGGCGCGCCAATCAGCGCCGTGACCACGCCCACCGGAATCACCTGGCCGCTGATCAGCGTGCGCGAGAGGATATCGGCGCTGATCAGGAACAGCGCCCCGCCCAGGGCACTGGCCGGCAGCAGGCGGCTATGCCCGGGGCCAAGCAGCAGGCGCAGGGCATGCGGGATGACCAGCCCGACAAAGCCGATGGCGCCGACGATCGACACCATCACGGCGGTCACCAGCGCTGCGCAGCTGATCAGCAGCAATTGCGTGCGCCGGACCGGGACGCCCAGCGAGGCAGCCGAGTCGGCGCCAAAGGTGAACGCGTCCAAGGCGCGCCGATGCCACAAGCACACCGCCAGCCCCAGCAGGGCGACTGGCAACGCCAGCCACACCGAAGGCCAGCGCACACCGCTTAAGTTGCCTAGCAGCCAGAACAGAATGCCCCGCGCCTGTTCAGCGGTTGCCGACTTGGTAATGAGAAATGCTGTCAGCGCGCTGAACAGCTGCGAGCCTGCGATACCGGCAAGAATCACCTGGGCGTTGCTGCTACTGGGGCCACTGGCACGCGACAGCAGCAAGACCAGGCCAAAGGCGGCGAGGGCGCCAATAAAGGCGCCACCGGACATCGTCAGCGCCGCACCGCCCAGACCGAGCAGGCCGACTGCCACCGCGCCGGTCGAGGCCCCGGCCGATAGACCCAGCAAATAGGGTTCGGCCAGCGGGTTGCGCAGCAATGCCTGGAGGATCACCCCGCAGGTTGCCAGCCCGGCGCCGCACGCCGCGGCGACCAGGGTGCGGGTGAGGCGATAGTTCCAGATGATGCCGGCATCGATCGGGTCGACCGGGTAGCCCGCGCTCCACAACTGGTTGGCCAGCACCTGATAGACCACGCTTGGCGACAGTGGCGTCTCACCGATGGCGATGCCCGCCAACAGGGCCGCGAACAGCGCGGCCAGGGCCAGGGCGGTGTAGGGCAGCAGGCGGATCATGGTTGCGCGGCTTTACCGGAGGCGAAGGCGCTGGACAGGGTTTCCAGGCCACGGAACAGGCGAATACCGGCCTGCATGGCGTCGGCGTCGAGAACGACGATACGCCCTTGCTTGACCGCATCCATGTTCTGCGTGACCGGGTCGTTGCGCAGGAACTCCAGCTTTTTCTGGTAGTCATCGGCTGGGAAGCGGCGACGGTCCATGCGCGCGATGATCAGCCAGGTCGGGTTGGCCTTGGCCAGGGTTTCCCAGCCGACCGTGGGCCACTCTTCGGTGGACTCGACCACGTTGCGCACCCCCAGGGTTTGCAGCATGAAGTCGGCCACGCCTTGACGACCGGCGACGTACGGGTCGATATCCAGGTCGGCACTGGAGAACCAGAACAGCGCCGAGGTGTGCGACAGGTCCTTGCCGGCCAACTGCTGCTTGGCGTTGTCCAGGCGCGCCTTGAGTTCGGCATTCAGTGCGCTGCCGCGCGCTTGCACGTCGAAGATCTCGGCCAGCTGGCTGACGCTCTTGTAGATGCTGTCGATCTGGAACGGTTGCAGGCGGGTGCCGTCGGCGCCGACCAGGTTGTCCTTGCCTTCGCAATCGGAGGGCAGCAGGTAGGTGGGAATGTTCAGTTCAGCAAATTGCTCACGGGTGCCGACCACGCCCTGGGCGCCGACCATCCACTCGAATTGTACCGCCACCAGTTGCGGGCGCTTGCCGACCACGGCCTCGAAGCTTGGGTCGTTGTCAGCCAGGCGTTCGACCTTGTCGTTCTGCGCTTTGTACTCAGGCAGGACATTGTTGAACCACAGCGAAGTGCCGGCCAATTTGTCGCCCAAGCCCAATGCGTAGAGCATCTCGGTGCCCGCCTGGCCGATGGTCACGGCACGCTCGGGGGCCTGGGCAAAGGTCTGCGGTGCGCCACAGTTGTCGACCGTCAACGGGTAGTGGGTGGCGGCGGCTTGGGCCAGGCCGGTCAGACTCAGGCCGGCGAGCAGGGCGGCGAAACGAGGCAGCATGATGGGGCGATCTCCTATCGAACAGTTCACGGAATGAACGCACGGACAGGCATCGCCAAGCCCGTTGCGCAAGGCAACAGGCCACACCCTGGCAAGGGTGGAGATGACCATCCCGGACACCCCGCCGGTTGGAATATGTAGGCCGGCAGGTCTCCTGACTGATGCGTCTGCGCCCGGCTCCAGCCTTCCCGGATCAGCGGATCCAGTGGCATCGATGGAGCGGGCTCGGCACCTACAGTTGCGGGGGCAGTTCCAGTTGACCTGCGTGAGGGCAGGCCGGGGATTCCCTATTATTTCCGTGGTGGAAACCGGCGGGCGGCATGGTAGACCATCAGGCCGCCGGGTGAAACGCTTTTCACAGGTACTTGAGCCAGGCGATGTCGCGTCGGCGTGCCTTGAGCCGGGCGAACCAGCGCACTGGCAAGTACAGCGAGACCGCCAGCAGCAGCGCTGCCAGCCACACCGCGCCGATGCTGTCGAAGCCGAAGTAATCGCCGTGGTTCAGGCCAAACAGGGCCACGCTGGCCAGGTACAGCAGCTTGAGCACGTACAGGTGCAGCAGGTAGAAGAACATCGGTGCGGCGCCGAACACCGCCAGCACGCTGATCCAGCGTGCCTGCCCGGCGCGCTCGAAACCACGCAACAGCAGCAGGCCGGCGCCCAGGGTCAGGGTCAGGAACAGCAGCGACGGCGGGTACTTGGTGATGTTGAAGAAGCTCATCAGCGTTTGCGTCAGCGTCGGGTAACTGCTCCAGGGCGCTTCGCCATAGCCGTTGAGCATGCGCAGTACGAGGAAACCCAACAGGGCCAACGCACCGGCTAGCAACAACCGGTGCTGTCGCTCGCCAGCATCGCTGCTGCGGGCGAACCATGGCCCCAGGCCATAGCCGAGCGCGATTACTCCAATCCACGGCAGAACCGGGTACGAGGTGCGCAGGCGCAGGCTGTCAGAAAACTCCAGCCAGCCGCGATCATGCAGGATCGCCCACGGCACATGCATCCACGACCCAGGCGCGAAGTGCAGGCCGTCGAGCAGGTTGTGCCCGGCGACGATCAGCGCGCCCAGGGCGATCAGGGCAGGGCGTGGCAGCCAGACCAGCAGCGACAGGGCGATCATGCTCACGCCAATGGCCCAGATCACTTGCATGTAGATCACGCTGGGTGGCAGCTGGAAGGTCCAGGCGAAGTTGACCAGGGTGAACTCCAGCACCACCAGAAACAGCCCACGCTTGAACAGGAACGCCGAGACATCGCCCCGGCCCTGGTATTTTTCGCCATACAGCCAGGCTGAAAGACCGGTCAGCAGGACGAACACCGGCGCGCACAGATGAGCCAGGGTCCGGCTGAAGAACAGCGATGGGTCGGTGGCGTCGATGGCCATTGGGTCGCTGACCTGGCGATGCAGGAAGAAGGTTTCACGCACGTGATCCAGGAGCATGAACACGATTACCAGGCCGCGCAGGGCATCGATGCTTTGCAGGCGCTGGGTGAGCAGGGTGGGGGTGGCGCTGGCGCTTGTCATGGGAGGGGTCGCAGGCAGGAATGGATATCAAATGAAACGTTATCTTATAACTATTCGATTTGCGAGTGATAGGGATTTTTGTGCGGGCCTGGTGTTGGTGAGATGCGACAGGCGCTATCGCCCGCAAGCCCGCTCCTACAGGGCCAACGGCGCCCTCTGTAGGAGCGGGCTTGCCCGCGATGACGTCAGCACTGTCTCAAACGATCAGAAGCTGTAATCCACCGTCGCAAAGTACGAGCGCGGCGCCCCCAGCAACCACTGCTCGCCACTGTACGCCGACACCACATAATCGCGATTGAGCAGGTTGTTCAACTGTAGCCCCAGGCGCACATCTGGCAGCACCTGCCAGCCCAGGTTGGCATCGACCACGGTATACCCCGGGATGCGCTTGCTATTGGCCGTGTCGGCATACCGCGCATCGACATAACGCAGGCCAACACCGGCATCCAGCGCCTGCCCAAAGCCTTTGCTCAACCACACATTGGCGCTGCGCCGTGGCACGTTGTCCGGGCGGTTGCCACTGCGGTCCACCGCCACCCCTGCGACCACTTCATCGAAGTCATCGAACTTGGCGCGCACCAGCGAGGCGTTGGCCGAGACATGCCATTGGTTGGCCAAGGCCAGTTCCACGCTGGCTTCCAGGCCGTTTGAGCTTTGCCGGCCTGCCTGTTGTGGCTCGTGAGTGATCGGGTTGTCGACCAACAGCTTCTTCTTGACGATGTGATACGCCGCCAGGGTCCACTCTCCGCGGCCGTCCCAGAAGCGCTGCTTGAGGCCCAGCTCGGTTTGCTTGGACTCGGTCAGGTCGTAGTCCATCTGCGTCGGGCTGAGGCTGACCAGGTTGTTCACGCCGTCCTCGCTGGTGGAGTACTGGCCATACAGCGACAGGTCGTCGGTCACGGCGAACACCAGGCCTGCGCGCCAGTTGCCGCCATTGAGGCTGCGGTCGCTGCGGCTGCCGTCGAGCAGGTTGTCGCGGTCGATGTGGTTCTGGTCGCGGCGAATCCCGGTGACCAACGACAGGCGCTCGGTCAGCTGGGTGCGGTTCTCGGCGAACAGGGCGAAGGTATGGGTAGTGCTGTGGGTGCGCGGGCGCAGCGGACTTTGGCTGTCGAACCAGCCGGGCGCTGGGGCCCACGGGTCGATGTAGTCGCCGCCGATGTCATTGTAGGGCGCATTGTTGGTGAGCTTGAAGCGGATCTTGTTGTACTCGGCGCCGACCACAGTCTTGCTGGCCAGGCCGAACAGCGAGTGGTCGAAGGTGAAGCTCTGGCGATCGCCGATCTGCTCCTGGTTGTGCTTGATCTCAAGGAAGCCATTGCGCAGCAGCTGGCCTTGGGCTGCGTCCCAGTTGTAGTTCTCGGCATTGCGCCAGTGTCGACGGCTCTTGATGTAGTACAGCTGGTTGCTGGCGCTGACGTTGTCGCTGAGGGTCCAGTCGGTGTTCAGGCGCGTCCACTCATCGTGATAGCGCAGCACGTCGTTGCGCACGTTGTAGTTTTTCTTGCGCAGGCTGTCGCGGTAATGACCGTCGATCAACGGCGTGCCGAAGTAGTTCATCGGCTCGGCATCGCCGCGCTCGTGGGCGAGGGTGAAGCTCAAATCGTCCGTGGCATCGAAGCGCAGCGCGGCGCTCAGGGCCAGGTTGCGCGAGTCGCCGCGGTCGACGTAACCGTTGCCCTGCTGTTGGTTCAGGGTCATCCGATAGCTCAGGCGTTGGCTCAGGCTGCCGCCGCTGTCCAGGCCAAGCTGGGTGCGGTCCCAGGAGCCATAGCCCAGGCGCAGGTGATTGCGGATCTCGCCTGCGAAGGGTTTTTTCGGCATCACGTTGACCACCGCACCGGTGGCGCCTTCACCATACAGCACCGAGGCAGGGCCACGAATCACGTCGATACGCTCGACCATCCACGGATCGACCGGGAAGGTCTGGGTGCCTGCGCCGGTATACAGCCGGGCACCGTCGAACAGGGTCATTACCGAGCCGTGGCCGGTAAAGCCGCGTGCCGAGAGCGCGGTGCCGCCATCGCCTGGGTTGCCGATGAAGGTGATGCCGGGCGAACGGCTGACGGCGTCTTGCACGGTGAGGTTGCTGCGTTGCTGGATCTGTTCGGCGCTGACACTGCTGGTGCTGGCCGGGGTTTCCAGGGCGCTCAGGCCCAGGCGTGAGCCTGCTTGGGTCGGCGTGGCCAGGTCGACGCGCGGTTCGTCGCGCACATCGGTGATCGCTGTCGAAGGCAGGGCCAGCACTGCGCGTTCAGGTTCATCGGCCAGGGCCGGAAGGGAAACGGCCAGGCAGGCCGCCAGGGTGTGAAGCTTGCTTGTACGGGACATGTCGTTCCACTGCTGCAGGAAGAAATGGTTCCCGGTGGAAACAACGCAAAGACGAGCACGCACGGGCGCAGGCGCGCACGCGCAAACCGGCCTGCGCCCGCCCACCGCGGGTTTGCCAACTGAAGCTTCAGGCCGGTCTCCGGGCTTGCGAGGATCAAGAAACCTTCACCTTCCCATGCATACGCACAGTGGTCTGTCGAAGATTTCGCTCGCTTACCGTTGCGGGGGCAGCGCCGGACTTGTCGTGAACACGACGCACCGGCTTCCCGTTTCACCCTGCGCACGGCGGCGCAGGACACCTGAAACTGGCGCGCATCTGACCACCGAATGCAGGGGGCGTCAACGCAACGCAGTAGGAAATTTCTGTGATGGGACACAGGCTTATGAGTTTTTACTGTTTTTTTTTCGAACTTTTCACATTCAGCGTGCCTCGAAGCGAGCGATTCCCATCAACATTCACGTCATGGAGACTTCCGCGAATGTCCACCCGTAATCTGCTGCGTCACTCTTGCCTGCTTGCCCTGTTGGGCGCTCCCCTGGCGGCCTCTGCCGCGCCAAGCACCGATCCACTGTTCACCTTCGGTGTGCTGGGTAGCTACGACAAGTTCAAGTATGAGGGCGGCTCGCAGTCCGAGACCGATCACCTGGGCCAGGGCGGTGTGTTCGCCAACTTCGGCAACAAGATGACCGCTGAGTCCGGCTTGATCTATCAGGTTGGCGCCGAGGCCAAATATGGCAAGAAGAACGACAACAAGCTCAAGGAAGCCCAGATCGACCTCGACCTGGGTTGGCGCGCCGCGCTGGATGCGCGCAACTTCGTCGACATCACCGTCGGCGGTGGCTATGACTGGTCGCGCTTTGAGCCTGAGCTCAACGACCTGGACACCGAGCTGACCTACAAGTCGCCGTTCGCCAAGGCTGCGCTGGGCTACAACCATCAGTTCGATGCCGCGACCCTGCGCGTTGAAGTGGGCGCACGGCACACGATCGATGGCCGCGCCAAGCTCAAGGTGGATGATTTTGGCAGCGACACTGTCGACATGAAGGACCGCACCAACCCGTATGCCGAGGTCAGTCTGCTGATGAACCAGCAAGGCGGCATGCCGATCTATGCCGGGGTTTACTACACCCGCACCGAGTACAAGCTCGATGAGGATTCGCCGGTAGCCGATAACACCAAGCTCAAGCGCGATGAGTTTGGTGTCAAGGTAGGTCTGGCGTTCTGAGTTAGGCGTCAGGTAGCTGTTGCCTGTACCGGCCTCTTCGCGGGCAAGCCCGCTCCCACAGGGTTCACCGCAAGCCCAGTGGAAGTGGGCTAACCGGAGAAGAGGCCAGACCCACAAGGTTCACAAGCCCTGTGGAAGTGGGCTAACCCGAGAAGAGGCCAGACCCACAAGGTTCAAAAGCCCTGTGGAAGTGGGCTAACCCGAGAAGAGGCCAGACCCACAAGGTTCACAAGCCCTGTGGAAGTGGGCTAACCCGAGAAGAGGCCAGACCCACAAGGTTCACAAGCCCTGTGGAAGTAGGCTAATCCGAGAAGAGGCCAGACCCACAAGGTTCACAGGCCCTGTGGAAGTGGGCTAACCCGAGAAGAGGCCAGACCCACAAGGTTCACAGGCCCTGTGGAAGTAGGCTAACCCGAGAAGAGGCCAGACCCACAAGGTTCAAAAGCCCTGTGGAAGTGGGCTAACCCGATAAGAGGCCACACCCACAAGATTCACCGCAAGCCCTGTGGAAGTAGGCTAATCCGAGAAGAGGCCAGACCCACAAGGTTCACAAGCTCTGTGGAAGTGGGCTAACCGGAGAAGAGGCCAGACCCACAAGGTTCACAGGCCCTGTGGAAGTGGGCTAA
>NZ_JBJDNG010000002.1:508828-611776 GCF_044900155.1 Pseudomonas sp. NPDC088890
AGGCCAGACCCACAAGGTTCACAAGCTCTGTGGAAGTGGGCTAACCGGAGAAGAGGCCAGACCCACAAGGTTCACAGGCCCTGTGGAAGTGGGCTAACCCGAGAAGAAGCCAGACCCACAAGGTTCACAAGCTCTGTGGAAGTGGGCTAACCGGAGAAGAGGCCAGACCCACAAGGTTCACAGGCCCTGTGGAAGTGGGCTAACCCGAGAAGAGGCCAGACCCACAAGGTTCACCACCAACCCTGTGGGAGCGGGCTTGCCCGCGAAGAGGCCGGTACAGACGGCGCAAATGCTGTTGTTAGCGTCCGCGCCGCCGCGACACCCGCGCCTCGATATTCTTGCGCCCGATCAACAGCGCAGGCTTCTCCACCACCGGCTCATCGGCCAGCCATTTGTACATCACCAAACAATCCACCAACCCTAGCCGGGCATGCCGATAGGCCTTTGGCAGGCGCCCGACCGTTTCGAACCCCAGCGTGTGCCAGAGCGCCACGGCCACCTCGTTAGTGGCCACCACCGAGTTGAACTGCAGGGCGAGAAAACCTTCCTGGCGCGCCAGTTTCTGCGAGTGCTCGCACATCAGCTTGGCCACCCCGCGCCCGCGTGCTGCCGGGCAGACCATGTAGCCGCAATTGCCCACGTGCGCGCCAGGGCCAGCGGCGTTGGCCTTGAGAAAATATGATCCGAGCAACTCACCGTCCTGCTCTGCCACCAACGTGCGCAGGGGCAGTTCCAGCCACAACTGGCGAGCCTGCTCGGCGCTCAGCTGCGGGTCGTAGGCATAGGTCTCGCGGGCTTGGACGATGCTCTGGAACGTCGGCCAGAAGCGCTCGAAGTCTTCCGGGGTCATGGGGCGGATGTGAATCATGGCGGTTCCTGCGCAGGCTTGGCCGCCAAGTCTGGTGTGCGCAGCGTCGCCGCGCAAGGGCGACGACGCTCGCTGTGGCTTAGTCGCTAAGCTTGCCCACCGCATCCAGCGCGCGCGCCGAGTAGACCAGTGCTGCACCTGCGTTCATCGCCACCGCCACCCCCAGCGCCTCGGCAATCTCCTCGCGGCTGGCGCCGTGCTTGACGGCCTGTTGCGAATGCACGGCGATACAGCCGTCGCAGCGGGTAGTCACGGCCACGGCCAGGGAGATCAGTTCGCGGGTCTTGGCGTCCAGGTGGTTGGTCTTGGCCCCGGCGCCGCTGGCGGTCATGTAGCCGGCCACGGTATCGGGCGACAGTTGCTTGAGATCGCCGATGCCGGCCATCAGCTGCTTACGGTAGGCGTCCCAGTCCATCATGCTCATTGTCTTCACCTTGTGGGGTTTACGGCAGGAGCTTTGAGGCTAGTCGAATGTGCGCGGCGAGGAGGGGGGAAGATGGTCGGAAAAAACTACGACTTACGAACCTGTCGACACCGTGGGAGCGGCTAAGTCAGCTCCCACGCTGCCCAGCAGGGGTTCAGATGTAGATGAACAGCAACAGCAATGCTGCCACCACTGCCCATTTCTCCAGGTAGTAGCGCATGCGATTACGCTTTTTCAGCGCCTTGCCGCGTTCACGGATCTTGTAAATGCGGGTGAACAGGCGGTTGATGCCGCCAGTCTTGTCATTGGCATTGTTGGGCGCCGCAGCAGCGGCCATGACGTTGCGGCTGAACCAGCGATTGAACGCGGTCGCCCAACGGTACTTGAGCGGCCGCTCGACGTCGCAGAACAGGATGATTCGATTGTGCTCGGTGGTGTTGGCGGCGTAGTGGATGTAGGTCTCGTCGAACACCACGGCCTCGCCATCGCGCCAGGAATATTTCTCGCCGTCCACGTCGATGTAGCAGCCATCGTCGTTCGGCGTGTCCAGGCCCAGGTGGTAGCGGTACGAGCCGGCATACGGGTCGCGGTGACGCACCAGCTTGGCGCCGGGCGGCAGGGTGGCGAACATCGCCGCTTTAACCGTGCCGATACCCTGCAGCAGCTCGGTGGTGCGTGGGCACAGGTTCATAGCCGAGGGGTGGCTTTCGCCGTACCACTTCAGGTAGAAGCGCTTCCAGCCGGTCTTGAAGAACGAGTTGAAACCGACATCGTCATAGTTATCGGACTTCTTGATCTCGCCCACGTGCAGCAATTGCTGGGCTTCCTCGCGGATTTCCTGCCAATGGTCCTTGAGCGGTTGCAGCTCGGGGAAAGACTCCACCGGCAGGTAAGGCTTGGCCGGGTGCTTGGAGAACAGGTACAGGAAGCTGTTGACCGGAGCCAGGAAACTTGAGTGATCGCCCAGTTGGCGAGTCAACTTGTGTCGTACCCGACCGCGTAGGTGAACATAGGCGATCGAGAGAACGAAGATCAGTACGAGTGCAATTTTCATGAACGGATACTTGTCGAAAATGGCCATGCGCCATGGCGTAAGCGCGCCAGCATAAACAATCGTCGTAGGACTTTGTACCTCTTGTTACATCCAATCGGGGTGACTTTGGTGCAATGGCCTACCGATTGCGCAAACGTTTCAACTGGTTTTTTGCCGATTGAGAGACTAGGGAAGCGGTACACTCAGGTTGCCTTCACCCATCAGGAATGCCCATGGCCAAGGACGCACGCCCCACTGGCAGCCCATTCAAACGTCTGTTTTTCGCCCTGTCACTGAGCGAGGCACAGCATCGCGCGATCGCGCAATGGCGACGTGAGCTGGGCTTGCGCAGCGGAAAACCGGTGCCGGCAGAAAACTTCCACCTGACCTTGCTGTTCCTGGGGGATGTCGACGCGGCGCAGCTGCCGGCGTTGTGTGCGGCAGTCGATAGCATTGCCCGTCCCCAGGCGCCGCTGCGCCTGGTGCTGGATCGGTTGCAGGTGTGGCCGCGCCCCGGCGTGTTGGTGCTCGAAGCTGAGCAAACCCCACCCGCACTGCGCCAATTGGTCTATGCGCTGGAGCAGGCGGCGTTAGCGCTGGGGATTGCCCGCGAGTCGCGCGAATACCGCCCGCACCTGACCTTGGCACGGGAGTTCCGCGGCCAGCTGCCAGAGGCCGCCAGCGCGCCGGAGTTTTTCCTCAGTACTCGCCACTTCACCTTGTACGAGTCGCGCAAGGGCCGCTACTGGCCACTGGCGCAGTGGCCCTTGCTGGACTGACCCAGGCCTCAGAACTGCGGCGTGTACTTGACCGTCAGCATGAAGTTGCGCGGCTCGCCGTAGTTGTTGCTGCCATTGAGCTGGTTGAAGCCCGCTACCCAGTACTTTTTGTCGAACAGGTTGTTGGCGTTGACAGCCAGGTTCACTTCCGGGGTCAGCTGATAGGCAACGCGTGCGCTCCACACGGTGTAGCCGGGCACGCTGTAGGTACGTTCGTAACCGAGGGTGTGGCTTTGCGTGGTGAAGCCCAGGCCGGTGCTCCAGCGCTGGTCATCCACCGGTAGCTGATAGTCGGCCCAGGCGCGCAGCATGTGCTTGGGCGTCCACTGGCTGAACACGCGGCCTTCTTCGTCCGGGTCGTCAAGGAATTTGGTGGTGTTGTAGGTGTAGCCGGCAAACAACTGCAGGCCGCTGAGCACTTCGCCGCTGATCTCGGCTTCTACGCCCTGGCTGCGGACCTTGCCGGCGGCCGTGGAGCAGTACCAGTCGTCACAGGCAAAACCCGAGGCGGTATCGGTGACTGCGCGGTTTTCCTGATCGTAACGGAACAGCGCGATCGATGCGTTGACCCGTCCGTCGAGCAGCTCGGCCTTCAGGCCGGTTTCATAGTTACTGCCGATCACAGGCTTGAGCGGGGTATTGCCGACCGCGCGTTCGGTTTGCGGGATAAACACGTCGGTGTAGCTGGCGTACCAGGCCCACTCGCGAGTCAGGTCGTAGACAAAGCCCGCGTACGGGGTGACTTGCCCGGTTTCGGTCATGCGGCTGGTGGGATAACGATTGCCCGGATCGTTCGGGCCATTGAAGTCGATCGAGTCCCAGCTGTAGTCGAACCAGCTCACGCGGGTGCCCAGTACCAAGGTCAGGTCCTCGACTGGCTTGACTCGCCAGGCGCCGTACAGGCCCTTCTGGCGGATGTCGTAACTGGCCTTGTTGGCGCGGCCCATGTTGCCTGCCAGCAAGCTGTCACGGCTGGGTTCCGGGCGGCCATGGTCGATGTCGAAGATGCTGTCATCGGGGTCGGCAGCAAAATTGCGCCAGTAGGCATCGTCCGAGGTCAGCTTGGAGTAGTTGCCACCGAGGGTCACTTCGTGTGCCACGGAGCCTGTGTCAAAGTGGCCGACCAGGTTCATGTCCAGGCCGATCTTGGTGTTGTGAAAGTCGGTGATCCAGTCGGCATAGGTGATGCCGGTGCCATCGGGGTTCAGGCCCTGGCCGGTGGTCTGTACGCGCTGATGGGTCGAGGTGTTGGTCTCGTCCATGCGAATGGCCGCAGCCTTGTAGGTCCAGTCGTCGTTGAAGCGGTGCTCAAGGTCCAGGTAATAGGTGGTGACGTCGGTCTCGGCGCGGCTCCAGCGGGCGCCGGTGTAGGTCGAACGCGACACGTTGGCCGGCTTGCCGTCGGCGTAGCGGGGAATGCCACGCAGCATCGGCCGGGATTGCTCGCGGCTGTAGCTGATACCGCCGCCAATGGTAGTGGCATCGTTCAGGTCGATGTCCAGGGCGCCATACAGCGAGTGGGTCTTGCCCCACTGGTAATCGATGAAACTGTCGCTCTGGTCTTCATCGAGCACCATCCGCCCGCGCACCTTGCCGTCGCTGGTCAACGGCCCGCCGGCGTCCAGCTGTAGGCCATAGTGATCCCAGGAACCGGCCTTGCCGGTAATCGCCACGGTGGGTTTGGCCTGGCCGCGCTTGCGTACCAGGTTGATCGCGCCACCGGGGCTGCCGGTGCCTTGCAGCAGGCCGGAGGCGCCGCGCAGGACTTCGACGCGGTCGAAGAACACCAGGTCCTGGGTCGCCCAGTTGCCCAGCGAGTAGTTGTTGCGTGGGATGGGTACGCCGTCGTACTGCCAGTCATCGATCTGGAAGCCGCGCGAGGTGATGACCATGCCCGGGCCGATGCCCTGGGCGCCGACCAGGCCGGTGGTGTGGTTGAGCGCGTCCTTGAGGTCGGTGATTCCTTGATCGTCGAGCTGCTTGCGGGTGATCACCGTCACCGACTGGGGGATTTCTTTAAGGGTGTGCGTGCCTTTGCCCAGGGTCACTGCGCGGGCCGCATAAGAGCCACTGCCTTCGCTGGTGGCGTCTAGATAGTGGTCGGTGACACTGGTCGCGCCCAGTTCCATCACGTCCTCGCCAGCGCTGGCCGGGGCCACGCTGAAGTGGCCACTGCCACTCACCCGCAACTGCAAGCCGCTACCGGCCAGGGCCGCCTGCATGGCCTGTTCGGCGCTCATCTGGCCGACCACGGCTGGGGCCTGCTTGCCGCGCACCAGCGCCGGTTCCAGGGCAATGATGTGGCCGCTCTGGCTGGCGATGCGATTGAGCGTGGTGGCCAGGCTCGCGGGCGGCAGGTTGAACGACAGGGTCTGCGCCTGGACCAAGGCACTGAAGCTGCTCATGGCGACGACGAGGGGCAGGGCGCGGGGCCAGTTGTTGTGCACGGTGTTCTCCCGATTTAGAGGTTGGCTGTCAGGAGATAGGTGGGACGAGAATTGAAAACCGGACACCATTACGAATGATTTTCAAAAATATTTTCATTATTGGCGTTTTGGCCCGATCAAGGTCAGCCACGGACCATAGCGCTTGACCTCGATCGGCAAGGCCTCGCTGAGTGCGGCCAAGGCTTGTTGCGGCTGGTCCAGGGTGAATACCCCTTGTACGCGCAAGGTGGCGATATCCGGGGCCACGCGTATGTAGCCGCGCTGATAGGGGCGCAGCGCATCGACCACCGCCTGCAGCGGCTCGTCGAGCACTTCCAGGCGGCCATCGAGCCAGGCGGCGCGCTGCTGTTGCTCACTGGCCAGGGGTTCGATGCCGGTGGCGCGCAGCAGCGCAGCCTGGCCCTGTTGCACGTCCAGCTGACGGCCATCGACAAGGCTGGCGCGCACGCTGTGTTCAAGCACTACCACCCGCGTGGCGTCGAGCTCCTGGCTGACCAAAAAGCGTGTGCCAAGGGCCTGCACCTGGCCTTGCGCAGTGCGCACGCGCAGCGGCCGCTTAGGATCGGGCGCCACCTGGATCACCAGTTCACCGTGGCGCAGCACCAGCAGACGTTGTTCGGCGTCGAACAGCAGGTCGACGGCACTGGCGCTGTTCAGGCTCAGGCGGCTGCCATCGTCCAGGATGAAGCTGCGCCGTTCGCCCGCGCCGGTATGCAGATCGGCCATCCAGTCCTGGGCGGTGTCACTGCGCCAGCCGGCCCACAGGCCGCCACCCAGCAGGCCAAGGCCGGCCAGACCGCGCAGTACTTCGCGCCGCGACTGGGTGGGTTGCAGCAGCAGGCTACGTGCGGCACTGGCTTGGCCCGGCGCGCGTTGATCGAGCGTTCGCAGCGCCGCGCACGGGCGAGCCAGGCGCTGTTGCAGGCGATCCCAGGCCTGCTGGTGGCGTGGGTCCTGCTCCAGCCACTGCTGCAGGCGCAGCAGCAGCGCGGCATCGGGGCTGCGCGCATTGAGCTCGACCATCCAGTCGATGGCTTGTTCGCTGATGCTGTCCAGCGTGCGCGCGCTCATGGTTGCAGCTCGCACAGGTAGCACTGGCGCAGGGCCTGTTTCATGTAGCGGCTGACGGTACGCTCGGACAGCTGCAGCTTGCTGGCGATCTCGACATAGCTCATGCCATCGAGCTGGCTGTAGAGGAAGGCGGTCTTGACGATCGCAGGCAGGCCATCGAGCACTTGGTCAATGGTCAGCAAGGCTTCGATCAAGAGCAGCTGCTCTTCGGCCGAAGGGGCGACCTGCTCGGGCAGCAGGGCCAGGCGTTCGAGGTAGGCCTGTTCCAGTTGACGGCGGCGGTGGCGGTCGAAGATCAGCCGCCGGGCGATGGTCGAGAGGTAGGCGCGTGGTTGCTCGATGCTGTCCGGATCGACCCGCGCCCCGAGCATCTGGCAGAACGCTTCGGCCGCAGTGTCTTCGGCATCGGCGCGATTGCGCAGGCGCTTGTGGATGTGTTGGAGCAGCCAGCGGTGATGGTCGCTGAAAAAGAAGCCCAGCTTGCGGGTCGAGGAGCTGTCCAACGATTGATATCCGATCGTGAGTGTGAATCGTTCTCAATGGTAGCTGGGGAGGTTGTGCTCTCGCAATGGGAATCAATAGGGGCCACAAAGCGGCCCCACCGCTCCTGCGCTCAAGCCGCTGCCTCGACCCCCTCGAACAGCCGCAGCCCCAACTGACGCGCCCGCTGCAGATTGCCCGCATTGTCCCCGCTCTCACTGTCCGCCAACAGCGTCGAACCCAGCACCCGCGCGCCGCAGTAATCGAAAATGCCGTGCTCGATCTGGGCAACCATCGCCTGCCCATAACCATGGCGCTCGAAGGTCGCCGCATCGGCCCCGGCGACCCCAACCAGCTGCACCGGCAGCCCGCCCAGTTTCTTGATCAATTTGCCGTCGGGATAATAGTCGAACGCCCAGCCATTGCTGAACACCCGCTCGACCCAGCCCTTGAGCAGCGCGGGTAGCGACCACCAGTAGATCGGGTACACCAGCACCAGTGCATCGGCGCGCTCGATCCGCGCTTGCTCGAGCAGCACATCGGCCGGTGGCCCAGCCAAGCGGCGGTGCACCGCATGGTCAGCCAGGCCGAAGCGTGGATCGAAACCTTCCCTGGCCAGGTCGGCGATTTCACTGCTGTGTCCGGCGCGGGCCAGGCCTTCGGCGATCTGCCCGGCGAGGGCGTGGGTCAGCGAGGCGGGGTCGTGGTGGCCGATGACGATCAAGGCTTTCATGCTCGATTCTCCAGGATAGGGGTGCGCGCTAGCCACGGGGGCTATATACTCAAGGTAAGTTACGGTTAGTAAGTTACTTTTGGTAGGTAATCGATGTCAAGCGCCGAAAAAACCTCGCCGCGTAAACGCCTGTCGCGTGACGAACGTCGCCGCCAGTTGCTGGAGATGGCCTGGCAGTTGGTCCGCGAGGAGGGCACCGATGCGCTGAGCCTGGGCCGCCTGGCCGAGCAGGCGGGGGTCACCAAGCCGGTGGTGTATGACCATTTCGAAACCCGTACCGGCTTGTTGGCGGCGCTGTATCAGGAGTACGACGCGCGCCAGACGGCCATGCTCGATGCGGCATTGGCGCACTGCGAGCCGAACGTGCACAGTCGAGCGGCGGTGATTGCCCAGGCCTATGTCGATTGTGTGCTGAGCCAAGGGCGAGAGATTCCGGGCGTCAGCGCGGCCTTGGCGGGCTCGCCGGAAATGGAAGCGTTGAAGCGAGTCTATGAAGGACCGTTTCTGGAGAAGTGTCGCCTGGCCCTGGCGCCGTTTGCCCCAGGTGGGGATGTTGGCGTGGCGGGGTTGCGGGTGTTGGTCGGTGCGGCAGATGCGCTGGCGCTGGCGGCAGCGGCGGGCGAGTTGACGGCGGAGCAGGCCAGGCAGGAGCTGCAGGCGACCATTGTGGCGATGGTGGGGCGCCAGTGAGCGTAGTTATGCCCCTGGGACCGCTGCGCCCTCCATCGCAGGCTTTTGTAGGCGCTGGCGAAGCCTGCGATGGAGGGCGCAGCGGTCCCAGAAAAGATCACGCCACCGGAATCAACGGATCCGCCGCCGCCAACGCCGCAACCTTGTCTGCCGCTGGCGGATAGATCCACACCGAGTTGATCTGCTGCTTGAGTTGCTTGGCCTCGAATCGGTCCTCAGGCGGCGCCACCTGGCGATCCCAGCCCTCGGTATACACCGCGCCCCAGGCGCCCAGGTCCAGACAGGTCACGTACTTGGGCTGGCTGTAGGTCATCGGCGCCACGCCGATCAATTCGGCGGCGGCATTGTTGCCGGCATAACGCCCCAGCGGAATCGCGTGCTGGCAGGACATCACCGCATAGTTGCCGACCTCGTCGCACGCCGCATAGGCGACATCACCGGCGGCATAGACCGCGCCATTGCCCTTGACCTTGAGGTTGCCCTCGACATGCAGGCGGCCCTGGCGGTCGCGTTCGCCACGGATCTGCTCGGTGAGCGGGTTGGCCTTGAAGCCCACGGTCCAGATCACGGTCTTGGCCGGGATGCGCTGGCCATTGTCCAGCAGCACCCCATCGCCATCGACTGAGGCCACGCTGGCGCCGCAGATCCATTCGATGCCCAACTCGGTTGAAGCCGCCTCGATGGCCGGGCTGATCCCCGCGCCCAGCGCTGCGCCAATTTTCGCCCCGCGATCGACCACGACAATGCGCGGGGTCACCTGCTCACCGAAAATGGCGCGCAGCCGGGTCGGCAATTCGGTCGCGGTCTCGATGCCGGTAAAGCCGCCGCCGGCGACTACCACGGTATTGCGCGCTGGGCTGTCAGGCTGGGAGGCGAGCGACTTGAGGTGCTCTTCCAGGCGCGTCGCCGAGTCGATCTTGTCGACGTCGAAGGCGTGTTGATCGAAACCCTCCAGCGCAGGGCGGTTAAGCAGGCTGCCACAGGCCATGATCAGCCGGTCATAGCCAATGCTCAGCTCAGCCCCGGAAGGATCACGATAGGCCACCGACTGGCGGCCCTCATCGATGCGGTAGGCGGTGCCTTTGATGAAGCGTACGTTGACCGCGTCGAACAGCGCTTGCAGGGGGGCGGCCATGGTGTGCACGTCGGGCTCATAAAACCGCGGGCGCACGTGCAACTCGGCTTTGGGCGCAAGTACGCTGATCTGCACATCGTCGCGGCCCTGCAGGTCAAGCAGGCGCGCGGCACCCAAGGCGCTCCATAGGCCGGCGAAGCCTGCGCCAATGACAAGAATCTGTTTCATCGTTGTGCTCCAGGTGATTATTGGAATTATCAGTTCGGGCACGGCACGTGAACGGCGCGCATAAAGCTCGCTCGAAACGCAGAGGGGGCGCCTTTCCAGTTGGCTGGCCGATGGAAATGATAGGCCCTCCAGGCAAGTGCGTGCCGTGCTCCGACAAACGCAGCAGCCCACGCAGGTGTTGAGTTTGTTGCGCTGGATGCTAGGCGCGCAGGGCGTTTGGCCCTAGGCCAAAGAACCCTGGATTTCGGCCAGGGGCACGCTGTGGGCGAAACGTGCGCGGTAGTCGCGTGGGGTCACTGCCAAGTGGCGCTGGAACGCCAGGCGCAGGCGTTCTTCGCTGCCGAACCCGCACTGACGGGCGATTTGCTCGATCTGCAGGTCAGTGTTTTCCAGCAGGCGCCGGGCCGCTTCCAGACGAAACACTTCAATGGCCTTGGCCGGAGTACGACCGGTTTTTTGTTTGTACACCCGCGTGAAGTTACGCAGGCTCATGCACGCTTGCCCAGCCAGGCGCTCGACACTCAGCTGTGGATCGTGCAAATGCTCATTGAGCCACAGGTGCAGTTCATCGAAGGCGGCGCTGTGCTCGCCCTGGGCCTTGAGCAACTCGCTGAACTGCGCCTGGCCACCAGGGCGCTTGAGGAAAACCACCAGCTCGCGGGCCACCTGCATCGCCACCTCACGGCCGCAATCAGCCTCGACCAGGGCCAACGCCAAATCGATGCCGGCGCTGACCCCGGCCGAGGTCCAGACCTGCTCTTGCTGCACGAAGATCGCCTCGGCATCCACCTCGATGGCAGGAAAGCGCTGGCGCAGGGCATCGCACATGGCCCAATGGGTGGCGGCGCGGCGTCCGTCGAGCAGGCCGGCGGCCGCCAGCAGGAAGGTGCCGCTGCACACCGAGGCGGTGCGCCGCGCCTTGGCGGCGACCTGACGCAAGCAACTGACCAGTTCGACGTGCTCAGGCAGGGTGCGCACGATCTCCGGCGCACCGGGCACCACCAGGGTGTCGATCTGTTCGAGCAGTAGTGGTTCAAGGGGCTCGGTGTGCACCCGCAGACCTTCGGCGGTTGCGATCAATCCACCCGGCACGCTGGCCGTACACACCCGATAACCGGCCAGGCCACGTTCGGCGCAGGCCTTGTTGGCGGCCCAGAACACCGTTTGCGCGCCGGTCAGGTCGAGCAGGCCCATGTGCGCATAGGCCAGGAACAGCAACAGGCGTGGTTGGCTCACGGACGTGGCGACAGTGTCGGGAACGTTGGCTGCGTGGGTCATGCTCAGGTGTCCGGAGCGGGTATCAGGGTGAGTGCCTATGTTACTCCAGGCTCGGGCTGTTGGGCCTTGCGCTTATCGCGTGTTGCACCAGCGCTAACAAGCGCTTCGCGTAGCGCGGTGAGGGTGCAACGTGTCCAGTCGCCGGCGTAGCGGTCAGATCGACAAGCGTACCAGGCGGTTATCTAGTGGTTGCTCCTGATTGCGGCGTTTATTGACCACCAACTCGCCAATGGCGATCAGCCGGGTGCGGGTGACATTGCGTGATAAGCCGAGCAACTGCGCGGTGTGCACCTGGTTGTAATGGCAGAAGCGATAGGCCGAGCGCAGTAGGGCGTTCTCGACTTTCTCGTAAAGCTCGCCAGGCTGCTCTTCATAGAGCCGACTGAAGGCCAGCTGCAACAGATCTTCGACCGCATCGCCGCTGGATGCGCGCGCGGTGCTCTCGTCCTGTCGTTCCAGGCGCAGGTTCGACAGACGCAGGTCTTGCGCCTGGATCTCGCCATTGCCGCAGGTCAGCAGGCTGTGGTGAATGACGTTTTCCAGCTCGCGAATGTTGCCCGGCCAGCTGTATTCGACCAGCTTGGCCTGGGCGCGTGGGCTGAGCTCCACCTGGCCATAGCTCAGGCGTTCGCTGTAGCTGCGGATGAAGTGCCGCGCCAATGGCAGGATGTCGCCCGGCCGCTCGCGCAGCGGATGCAGCGACAAGGTCACCACGTTCAGGCGGTAATACAGGTCTTCGCGAAAGTGCCCGGCGTTGATGGCCTTTTCCAGTTGTACGTTGGTTGCTGCCAGCACTCGCACGTTGATCGGGATACTTTTGCGCGAGCCCAGGCGCACGACTTCCCGCTCCTGTAGCACGCGCAGCAACTTGACCTGGATCGGTAGCGGCAGGTCGCCGATCTCATCGAGAAACAGCGTGCCGCCGTTGGCTTCCTCGAACCAGCCAGCCTTCGCTGCCAAGGCGCCGGTGAAGGCGCCCTTGTCGTGGCCGAATAGCTCCGCTTCCACCAGCGATTCAGAGAACGCGCCGCAGTTGACCGCGACGAACGGCCCGTTGCGCCGGCCACTGAGGTTGTGGATGTGGCGTGCGACCAGCTCCTTGCCCGTGCCGGTCTCGCCGATGATCAGGACGCTGGCCTCACTGGGGGCGACCTGTTGCAAGTGGGCGAGCAGCGCCTGCGACCTGGGGTCTTCGAAGACCTGTGCGGTCGCCCTGATCGAGGTAGCCAATGACGGTGACGGGGGGAGGGTCAGCAATTGCATGAGCGTGCCTTATGAATAGAAAGACGGGACGGGACGCTTGCCGTTGAGGGCCCACTCGCCGAGCTCGTGGATGCGATAGTCCACAGGGTCGTGCAAGGTTTGCGTCCTCAGGTTGCGCCAATGGCGGTCGAAGCGCAGCGAGGCATGGGTCGCGCGGGCTCCGGTGACTTCGAACAGGCGGTTGCAGATATCCAGGCCATGGCGGGTGGCGGCGACCTTGGCAGTGCCGATGGCCAGCGCCAGGTCACCGCGCTCCTCGGCAGTCAGGGCATGCTCCTTGGCCCAGGCGCGGTCGAGCTGTTCGGCGGCGCGCTCAATCAACAGGCGCACGCTTTCCAGACCGACCCAGAACTCGCCGTAGTGGCGCAGGATGTATGGGTCTTCGCTGCTGCTGGTGGCCTCGGAGCGGAACCACGGCCGGCTCTCCTTGAGGCTGTACTGGCGTGCTTCGGCGAAGGCGCCCTCGGCGATGCCGAGGAACAGGTTGGCAAAATGCAACTGGGCGATCAGTGGCCGCAAGGCTGCGAATGGCGTGCTCAGCGGGCCGGGGTCGAGCAGCAGTTCGTCATGCTCGACGCGCACACGCTCGAACGTGGCGCTGCCGCTGTCGGTCTGGCGCTGGCCGATATTGTTCCAGTCATTGTGCAGGGTGATGCCGGTGCGCCCGCTGGGGATCGCGGCAATCAGCAGCTTGCCGCCCGCACGCTCGTCCACCGCCGAGGCGATGAGCATTTCCGAGTCGCTGGCCCCTGAGCAAAAGCTCTTCTGCCCGGAAAACTCACACCAGCCGTCGAAGTGCTTGACCTGGGTGCGGGTATCCAACGGGTTCAGTGCGTTGCCCCAGAACCAGTGCTTGCGCGCGGTCTGTTCGAACCACGGTTGCCACTGATCAGGGCGGGAGAACAGCCGCACGGTGGCCAGCATCAGGTGATGAAAGCCAAACACGTGGGCGATCGAGCTGTCGACGCGGGCAAACTCGCGTACCACTTCAAAGGTGTCGCGCCAGTTGGCCCCTTGGCCGCCGTAGGCGCTCGGGATGGCCAGCGACAACAGGCCGCTGCTGCGCAGGGCATCGCGCTCGGCTTTGGGCGTGCCGCCGCGCTCGTCACGCTCGACGGCGGTCTGGGCAAACTGCCCGGCCAGTTCTTGGGCGATGGCCAGGGCAGGGCGTTGGGCAGGTTTCACGGGTGCATTCATGGCCGCTCCTCAGGCGCTTTTGCGCAGCGCATGGTGAGCCGCGAACAACGGCACGGCGCGCTCGGCGGCCAGTCGGATGCGCGCAGCCAAAGCTTCGCTGGTCACCCGGTAGTCGGCCAGCTCGTTCTGGCTGGCGTATACGCCGATGGGCAAGGTCAGCGCTTGCAGGAAGCTGAACAGTGGCCGCAGCTGATGATCGAGGACCAGCGCATGGCGTTCGCTGCCGCCGGTGGCTGCCAGCAGCACCGGCGTGTCGACCAGCGCATCCTGGCCGATCAAGTCGAACAGGTGCTTGAAGTGGCCAGGGAAGCTGCCGCGATAGACCGGCGTGGTCACCACCAGCAGGTCGGCCTTTTCCACCAGGCGCAGTTGTTGTTCGACGCTCTCGGGCAGCTCGCTGCGCCACAACGCCGCGCCCAGTGGACGGGCGATATCGCCCAGTTCGATTAGCTGCGCCTTGATGTGCAGGTGCTGGCTCAGTTCAGCGAGGATGGCCTCGGTCAGGGCCAAGGTGCGCGAGGGGCGGCTGGTGCCACCGGACAAAGCGACGACGTTCAACGGGGTGCTCATGGCAAGTCTCCAGGTCAGGTTGAGCGGGACTTTGCTTGAGCAATCGTCGTGCCTATTTTAAATGTCCATATAGATCAACAGGTTGCACCGTTTCATTGTGCAGCCGGTGTTGCCTTGTGGGCCTGGATGTTGATCAACTGTTGCGCTGCGAACAGTTGGCCTGGTGTTGGCGGCTGTGCAGTGCAGAGAGTTATAGAGGATTTGCGTCAGGATAAAAAAGAATAAGAAGTCATATTCTTATTCATTTATGAGATTTAACAGTAAGGGATTTTGCGCTGAGATGTACCGGCCTCTTCGCGGGGCAAGCCCGCTCCCACGCCAGGTTGACCGTCCGGCATAGACGACCCAGGTCTTCAGCTATGCGGCGAGGTATGATCGCCACCGGCATACTGCGCCTTCAGATGCCCCTGCTCATCGAGCAGATAGGCATCCATCACCTCGCGCACAACAGGCCCGGCAACTCGGCCGCCGGCCTCACCGTTCTCGATCATCACCGCCACCACGATCGAGGGATGATCAGCTGGGGCAAACCCTACGAACAGCGCGTTATCGCGATGGCGCTCCAGGGTCTTGTTGCGGTTGTAGCGTTCACCCTGGCGGATTGCGACAACCTGTGCAGTACCGCTCTTGCCGGCAATCCGGTACTGCGCGCCGGCGGCAGATGCCCGGGCAATACCGCGTGGGTCGTGCATGACCATCTGCATGCCTTGGCTGACCTGATCCCAGGCGCGCTTGTCGTGCAAGACGATATCCGGCATCGGATGCGGATCGACCGGCTGCTCACCGGCGACGGTCATGGCCAGGTGCGGCCGGTGCCACACACCCTTGCTGGCCAGCAGGCTGGTGGCCTGGGCCAACTGCAACGGGGTGACCTGCATGTAGCCCTGGCCAATGCCAAGGATCAGCGTTTCGCCCGGGAACCAGGCCTGACGGCGGGTGGCACGTTTCCACTGGGCTGAAGGCATCAAGCCTGCGGCTTCTTCGAACATGTCCAGCGAGACCTTCTGGCCCAGGCCAAATTCGGCCATGTAGTCGTGCAGGCGATCGATGCCCAGTTTGTGCGCCAGGTCGTAGAAGTAGGTGTCGTTGGAGCGCATGATCGCGCTGTACATATCCACCCAGCCATCGCCGCTGCGGTTCCAGTTGCGGTATTTGTGCGCGTAGTTGGGCAGCTCGTAGTAGCCGGGGTCGAACACCCGGCTGGCCGGGGTGATGACGCCGCTGTCCAGGCCTGCGATGGCCACCTCTGGCTTGACCGTCGAGCCTGGCGCATACAGCCCGCGCAGCACCCGGTTGAACAGCGGGCGGTCGATCGAGTCGCGCAGGGCCGCGTACTGCTTGAAGCTGATGCCTTTGACGAACAGGTTGGGATCAAAGCTTGGCTTGCTGACCATCGCCAGCACATCGCCGCTGGCAGGGTCGAGCGCTACCACTGACCCGCGTCGGTCGCCCAGGGCCTTTTCAGCGGCCTGCTGCAAGTGCGCGTCGAGGGTCAGGATGATGTCCTTGCCGGGGGTCGGGTCCTGGTGACGCAGTACGCGCATGACCCGGCCCTGGGCGTTGGTCTCGACTTCCTCGTAGCCGACCTGGCCGTGCAGTTCGCGCTCGTAGAAGCGCTCGATACCGGTCTTGCCGATCGACTGGGTGCCGCGATACTCGGTGGCGTCGAGGCTCTTGGCTTCCTTCTCGTTGATCCGCCCGACATAGCCGACCGAGTGGGCAAAGTGCTCATTTAGCGGGTACTCGCGAATGAACTGCGCTTGGACCTCCAGCCCCGGCAAGCGGAACTGATTGACGGCGATCAGCGCGATCTGCTCCTCGGACAGCCCGACCATCAACGTCACCGGCTCGAACGGCTTCGGCCACGGCGCAGGTCCTTGTCGAACTGGACACGATCATCCTCGCCCAACCCGAGTATCTGCGCCAGGGCATCGAGCACCTTGGCCGAATCACCGGCGCGTTCGCGGGTCATGGTCAGGTTGAAGCTGGGTTTGTTGTCGGCCAGCACCACGCCATTGCGGTCGTAGATCAGCCCGCGTTCAGGCGCGATGGGCAGCACGTGCACGCGGTTGTTTTCCGATACCGCGCTCTGCTGGTCGTGTTGCAGGACTTGCAGCACGTACAGCCGCCCGACCAGCACTGCCACCAGGCCCAGGGTCAGCCCGGCACAGACCAGCAACCGCCGGTTGACCAGGTGTTTTTCTTTGTCGTGGTCTTTGAGGGGGATGGGTTGGGGCATGCGCGCTCTTGAGGTTGAGTACCGCCACAAAAAGGGCAGGTACGTTGACCGGGGCGGCGATGCTACGCAACCGATACGCCAGGCTCAAGGCGCACGCCGCCTGGCGGGGCGCAGGTTTGGCCTGTCCGGCCCGCTATCAGTAGCTTTACCGGACACATGAAGATTCGTTCATGTAAGGCAGCGAGCGATACCTCGGCATAGGCTGGCTGACTCATGCCGAGGTGAGGGCATGCTCAGCGACTGAAGTCGATCACCATGCGGCCTTTGATCTTGCCTTCTTGCATCTCGTCGAAAATCTGATTGATGTCTTCGACCGGGCGCAGGGTCACCTTGGGCACGACCTTGCCTTGCGCGGCAAACTCGAACGCCTCGTGCAAGTCTTGCCGGGTGCCAACCAACGAGCCGACCACTTCGATGCCATCGAGCACCAGCCGTGGAATGTCCAGGCTCATGGCTTCTGGCGGCAAGCCTACCGCGACCAGCCGGCCACCGGCACGCAGGGCATCGACCGCCGAGTTGAACGCCGCTTTGGCCACCGCCGTGACCACCGCAGCGTGGGCGCCGCCGGTCTTCTCCTGGATGATTTTCGCGGCATCCTCGCTCCGTGGGTTGATCACCAGATCCGCGCCCATCTCGCTGGCAAAGCGCAGTTGCTCATCGTTGACATCGATGGCAATGACTTTGGCGTTGAACACGTTCTTGGCGTACTGCAGGGCCAGGTTACCCAGCCCGCCGAGGCCGTAGATGGCGATCCATTGACCGGGGCGGATGTTGGAGATCTTCACCGCCTTGTAAGTGGTGACACCTGCGCAAGTGATGCTGCTGGCGGCGGCAGAGTCGAGCCCATCCGGGACTTTGACCGAGTAATCGGCGACCACGATGCACGACTCGGCCATCCCCCCGTCGACGGTATAGCCGGAGTTCTTCACCTCGCGGCACAACGTCTCGTTACCGCTATTGCAGTACTCGCAGTGGCCGCAGCCTTGGAAGAACCAGGCCACGCTGGCGCGGTCGCCTGGCTTGAGCGAGGTCACGCCGGGGCCAACTTCCTCAACGATACCGATGCCTTCATGGCCGAGGATCACCCCGGTCTTGTCACCGAAATCGCCGTTCTTGACGTGCAGGTCGGTGTGGCAAACGCCGCAGCACTGCATTTTCAGCAGCGCTTCACCGTGTTTGAGCGGGCGCAGGGTTTTGTCCACGACCTCGACGCGACGCCCTTGGGCAACAACAGCAGCTTTCATACATGCCTCCGTGTAATGCTGAGTGAGCTTGAGTTATTGCAGGGTCAGCATAGCCAATACGCGTGAAGCGTCGGCTGCGCGCATGACCCTGCTCGGGTTTACATCCAGCCAAGCCAAGACCAGTAGGTGCTGGCGAACACCAGCAGCAGCGCATAGCCGATCGCCGTGACCCACAGGCCGACCCGGGCAAACTGGCGCGGGGTGAACGTGTCGGTGCCCAGGCAGACCATGTTCTGCGGGGCGTTGATCGGCAAGATGAAGCCAAAGCTGACCACAAAGCCGAGCAACATGGTCATGCCGATGCGGCTGAAGTCGCCCGGCAGGGTTTGCAGCACGGCGATCAAAATCGGCAGCAGCGCCGAGGTCAGCGCGGTGGCGCTGGCGAACCCCAGGTGGATGACGATCAAAAACGCGCCGAGCACCGCCAGCACGCCCAGCGAGCTGAGCTGATCCAGGCCTGTGTGCTGCACCACTTGCGCGCCCAGCCACTGCCCGGCCTGGGTGGTGAGCAAGGTGGTACCCAGGCTGATGCCGACGCCGAACACGATCACCGTGCCCCACGGGATGCGCGCTTGCACATCCTTCCAGGTCATCACGCCAAAGCGTGGCAGCAACAGCACCACCAGGCCGGCGTAGGTGGTGGTCGTGGTATCGAACGGGTGCAGGCGGCCTTCAGTGGCCCAGGCCAACAGCAATAGCAGCGAGACCACACCCAGGCGCTTTTGCGCGGCGCTCATCGGCCCCAGTTGGGCCAGGCTCTGGCTGACCCCGGCCATGCCGCCGGGCACGCTGTCGCTTTCCGGCGGCAGCAGCTTCAATACCAGCACGATCAGCACCACCGACATGATCAGCGCCCAAGGCGCGCCGGCGATCAGCCAGTCGAGCCACGACACCCGCGCGCCCAGCATCTTGTCCATGAAGCCGATGGTCAGCAGGTTCTGCGCCGCTGCGGTCTGGATACCGACGTTCCAGATGCTGGTGCCCTGGGCGACGATGATCATGATTCCTGCAGCGATATTGGAGCGCGCCGGCACTCCGAATGCGGCGATCACCCCCATCATGATCGGCACCACGCAGGCACTGCGCGCCGTTGCGCTGGGCACCACCAGGCTGAGCAGGACGATAACGATCATCGCCCCGAGCAATACCCGTCGGGTGCTGGCTCCGACCTTGGTCAGGGTGACCAGGGCGATGCGCTTGTCCAGCCCGGTATGGGTCATCGCCGCGGCGATGAACAATGCGCCGACCACCAGCGCCAACGCCGGGTTGGCAAAGCCTGACAACGCCATCGACACGCCTGCTGAAGAGCCGTAGCTGACCGAAGGGTCGGCCAGGGTCGGCGCGGTGCCCAGCAGCACGGCCATCAGCGAGGTGATCATGATCGCGCTGGCTTCGTAGGAAACCGCCTCGGTGATCCACACGATCACGGCAAATACCAGGATCGCCAGCATGCGCTGGCCTGCTACAGGCAAGGTGTCGGGAAACGGCAGGAATAAGACCCCAGCCAACGCCAGGCAGGCGATGATCAGCCCGGGTGGAAAGCGCACAGCAGCAGGCGAGGGCTGCTGTGAGGCATGGTCCGTCATGGTTCGCTCACTGGCTGCAATAAAGGTGCTAGCCAGCATAGCGCGGGTTGCGCACGGTAAAGCTGCTTCAGGTCATGGGTTGGCTGAGTGGTCAGCGCGACGCGCAAGCCAGCGCCCGAGGAGCCGCTGCGACCTGTCCCGCGAATTGGGCCGCAGCAGCCTAGTGAGGTGTCGCTGCTAGCAAGGCTGCGCCGCCAGACTGTTACTGACCTTGCGCCCCAGCACCAGCACCGTGACAAAACCGCAGCCGACCAGCGCCGTGGCCAGACTCAGCAGCACAGAGCTGCCCAGCTGGTCGACGATCTGTCCGCCGAAGAACGAGCCCAGCGCGATAATCACCTGGAACATGGCCACGAACAGCGGCATGCCGCGTTCGACGTCCTTGGGCGCTACGACGAACATCCAGATGCTGGCGCAGGCCGGGAACGCGCCGAAGGCGAAGCCCCACAAAGCGATGAGCATCGCAGCGCCAGTCATGCCGGTCGCGAAATAGGGGAACAGCGCGGTGCTTACGCCAATCATCAACGCGACCAGCAACAAGGTGTGGCGCACGCTACGGTTAGCGGCAAAACCGGCGAAGATATTGCCCAGCACCCCGGCCACGCCATACAGCAACAACAGCGAGCTAATGGTCGGCCCATCGAAGCCTGCATTTTGTTTGAAGAATGGCGCGACATAGGTGTACGCGGCAAAGTGCGCCAGGCCAATCAGCAGCACCGCGATCAAGCCAACCCGCGCTTGTGGGTTGATGAACAATGCTGGCAGGTCACTGATGCGAATCGCTTTGTCGGGATTGAGCCGCGGCAGCAGGAAGATCTGCGCCAACAGCACCGGTATGCCGACCAACGCGGTGACCAGGAAGGTCATGCGCCAGCCCATCAGGCCACTGAGCCAGGTGCCCACCGGCACACCCAGCACGGTGGCCAAGGTCACCCCGACCATGATGATCGAAGTGGCCTGGGCTACGCCGACCCCCTTGGGCGCCAAACGGCCGCTAAGGGCAATTGCCGTTGCCCAGAAACCGCCGATGCTGATGCCCAGTAGTACCCGGCCAAACAGCAGCAGGCTGAAGTCGCTGGCGTAGGCCACGACCGCGTTGGCGATGATCATGATCAGCGTCAGGCCGATCAGCAGGTAGCGCCGATCCAACGCGCCAATGCCCACCGACAGCAAGGGCGCGGCGAGGGCGGCCATGATGCCGGGCAGGGTAACCATCAGGCCGGCTTGGCCGGCGCTGATCCCCAGGTCGCTGGCGACATCGTTGAGCACCCCCACTGGGAGAAACTCGCTGGTGACCAGGGCAAAGGCGCCCACCGCGACCGAGAGAATCGCCAGCCACTGCTGGCTGACGCTCTGTTGATTATGTTCGAGAAGGCCTTCAGAGGCCTGGTTGACGCTTGGCATTGTGTAGAGTTCCAAGGTGCAAGGTCGCCTGCAGCAGGCGAGAAAACGCAGAAAATTGACGGCGATTATAGGAGCCGGGCTTGTCAGCCGATTAGGCAGGCGGCTCGATAGTAATAATCAGCGCAATCGATGAATCGCCCCGCGCAGAGCGCCCGCAGGCGTGTGTTCAGGAGTCGCTTGTACGCGCAACGCGAGGGGCGATTGGCTGTCACGGCGTCAACCGGGCAGCTTCATATGCAGCAACGGGAACGGCCGCCCTTCACCATCGAGGGGGGAGCGACCAATCTGAACGAAGCCGTAATGCAGATAAAAACCCACTGCCTGCGGATTTTGCTCGTTGACATCGACGCTCAGTGTTTTGCGCGACTCGCGCACAAAATCGAGCAGGGCACGGCCAGTGCCTTGACCGTGCAGATGCGGATCGATGAAGAGCATTTCCACGTGGTCTTGGTTGAGCCCAATGAAGCCCTGTGGCGAATCTTCGCTATCAACCGCAACCCACAGTTCGACTGCCGGTAAGTAGATATCGCGTAGCTGTGGGAGCAGGGCGTCTATGTCGGACGCTTGCAAAAAAGGGTGGGTTGCGCGAACGGCGCGCAGCCAAATGCTAAGCAGCAGCGGATGGTCCGCAGCATTAGCCTGACGAATGATCATGCAATCATCCTCATTCACTGGATGTCGGAAGCGTGGTGCGCCAGTGCCTGGCGACCGTGGGGGACTCGGCATCGTGTATGCCCGCTTCGCGAATTAACGCCTGGGCGGTGCACTGAAGAGGTGGCCGAAAAAGAAGGGGGTGGTGAATTTACTAAGTGCTTGTTGGGGCGTCAAGGTGCTGCGGCGATGCGCTGGCCCAGTTCAATGCCAGCGCACCGCTCCTGGTGCCGACTAGCGAGCAGGGGAGCGGGCACTGACAGATCGCGGTGAAGGGCTTAAACCTCAGAACGCTACTGGACCTGATGCAATTGAATCAAACTTTTCCACGCTGTCGGGCTCTGCTGAATAACACACCCCATTGAAGGACAACCGCCATGAAGCACACTGATCCCAAGCTGGCTGATCGTGAATTGGCAGACAAAGTGCCTCGGCCGATATCTTCAGACCAGGCGCAAAAGGGCGAGCCTTCGCCCGATCCGGTGCTGGAACAGCCAGATCCAGATACCGAAGCGGTGGACAAGGTGATCACGCCGACTTCGATCAAGCAGCAACAGCAGCAGACGCTTGAAATCGAGCGGCGCCTGGCTGAAGCAGAGAAGAAAAACCGGCCTTGAGAAGGGGATGCAGGCAGGTGCGGCTCACCTGCCCCACAGCCTACAGTGCATGTACTGACTCTGAGGGTCTGTCCAAATGAAGGTCTTCTGCGCATCTTTCACAGCACACGACGAGTCACGACTGCGTGCGCTGGCTGCCTGGTATCAAATGCTCGAGGACTTGCAGCTGCGCATGGAGTGTCCGAACGACTACCACGACCAACTGCTCAGGCACGCGGACGAAATGGATCGATGCGGGCTGGTGAGTTGGCAAGAGTGGCGCGACTTGCGCATTGAGGCCGATCAACACTACCTGCTTGCCATCGCCGGAGCGGATTATTGGCCAAACGCAGGACGGCATGGCTGACATGCAGCACGCGTAGCGCAAACCCGCTGCTGCAGCGCTTGTGAACCGCGAACTGCCGAGATTGCGTGGGTCAAGCGCAGGGTGTGCGTGCGCCTATGCATCAGTCGCACGCACAACCTTAAAGCCGTCGCTCAAGCGGCGCGTTGCTCGTTCTTGAGCAATTTTTTCTGCGCCAGCATCGCCTGGCCCATGCTCTCCAATGCATCTTTGCCCAGTAGCTTTTTCGCCGTTGGGAACAGCTCGCTCTCTTCTTCCTCGATGTGGTGCTCCAGCAGCTCCTTCATGACCTTCACCCGGCCAGCAAATTCGACGGTGTCGGTGGCGGTGTGAAGCAGGTCGGGGAGTACCAGTGAATCGACGGTGCGGTGTTCTTCCTTGGCCTCGTAGTACAGCTTCTCTTCTTCTCTGCCGCCGGCTTGCTTGATGGCCGGATAAAGAATCTGCTCTTCAAGCGCGGTATGGATCTGCAGCTCCTGCTCGATGCGTTGGAGCAGTTCGCCGCGTTTCTTGACCGCGCGTTCAGTGGTGGTGGATAGCTCCTCCAGGAGCTTTTTCACGAGCTTGTGATCTTGCGTCAGCAATTCGATAGCGTTCATTCGAAGACCTCATTGCAGGCGGGATAATAGGCATTACCTGCGATGGAGTACGCGCTGAGCAACAGCGTTCAATAGCATTGACGGTTGGCATTGTCGGCGGCCAACCACAGCCAACCTACTCCTGCGGGATAATCGAAATCTTGCCGTTGCGCTCGACAACGGCAAATTTGATCTGCTCGACCCTCTCCAGGCCCTGGCTATCACGCGCCGATTCAAGAATATCGTCCTCGGTCAGTCGCGCCCGCCGCATTCGCTGGTGAAGAAAACGTCCGTGCTCGACCACCAAGGTCGCATGCCCGTCCAGTAGTCTTGCCAGCGGACGGGAGTTGAGCTTGGCCAATGACAGACCCACATCCAGCACGATCAAGGTGGCGATCACCAGCATTGCGTTGATGAACGAGAAGTCATCGCCCAGCAGCGCCTGTTGCGTTGCCTCGCCGATGATCAGCAGCAGGACGAAGTCGAAGGTCGTCAGGTCCGACAAAGAACGTCTGCCCGCTACCCGAAACAGCAACATCAAGGCCACGTACATGCCCGCGGCTCGAAGGATCGAGTCCATGCAGCGCTCCTAAGGAAAGAAAAACGTGGAAAAAGCAGCCGCGCTGGCGGGGCCCGATCTGACCACACCCTTCAGTCTCCCCACAGACTCGCTATGCAGTGTCAGGTACAAGGTGGCCACGCCATCTTCGCTGGTACCCAGCTCGAACAACAACGCTTGCCCGCGTGAGCGCGAGACCTGGGGCTCAGGTTGCAGCGTCTGGATGCTGACGTGCCTGAAAAATCCCCCGTCGAGCTCGACCGTCACCGGTGTTCCCGGCGTGCCGCGTACGCTGATGCGAAGGTTGTCTTGCGTGCCGCTGCGACTGATGCGCTGGTAGTCGACCTGGACCCGACCGTCAGCACTGATCGATCGCCCATCGCTGAGCGGGCCGTTACCGAACAGACCCGCCAAACCCAGCGAAACGATCACCACCAGCGCGTACCAGCCGAGCCGTTCGAAACGCCAGACGCGCTGCTGCATGCGCATGTTTTCTTCGACCGGATGGTGCCTGGAACTCAGCTCATCGTTGTCCATTGCCACGCCCTCACGCGCGCTCGCCGCGCAGCCAGCGTTGGTGATAGTGAGCCAGGCGGGTAAGGCCAAACACCGCCCCCTGGTGCATCACCTCGGCACGTTCACCGAAAAAACGCTGGGTGCGGGTGAACACCGCGAACGGTTCACCGGCAAATGCCCAAGCGAAACACAGCGTACCCGGCGCTACGCCGGCTTCAGGCTCGGGGCCGGCTACCCCTGTGGTGGCGATAGCGACATTGGCAGTGCTGTCTTTCAAGGCACCGATTGCCATCTCCCAAGCAACGGCTTCGCTGGTCAGTCCGTAGCGCTCGATGGTGTGTGGGTTGACCCCGAGCAGGCGTTGCTTGGCGCTGGGCGAATACACCACATAGCCACTCTCGAGCACTTCGCCAGTCCCAGGAATCTCGGCCAGCAGGGCCACCATGAAACCGGCCGTACAGGATTCGGCCGTGGTCAATAGCAGTGCGTTATGCCTGAGGTAGTCGAGTGCGGCCACGACGGTGTCTTTAGGCATCTGAGGTGCTCGCCGGGTTGTTTAGCGGTGGACGTTAGCCGCCCTGCTTTGGTTCACGCCAATTGACGGTAACCGCGTATCTAGCTAGTGCATTGCTCCCCAGTAAACCCCGCGCAAGCCCTTAGCGCTGAGGCTAAGGGTTACCGATCACTCTGACTGAACTCTATGAACCAGCGCTGCGTCCCCCGATTGAAGGCACTTCATCCGGCAGCCGCCGGCTGATCATTTGCGAGGGACATGACCATGGAACGCGATCAAGGCTCGGCGTCACCGCCGAGCAGCACCCAGGATCACCTGCACGCCATTACCGATGAAGCAGGGGCCCTGCTCAATGAGGCGAAGACTCAAGGCAATGAGCAGTTCGAGCATTACCGCGACACCGCCGCTGACCAGCTCGACTCGCTCAAGCAAGGTGCACGCTCGGCAGCGTCGGCGTTGCAAGGCGGCGATAGCCTGGGGCTGTCCCAGTACTTGGGTCAGGCCGCCGAGTGCATTGGCAGTTTCGCCGAACAAATCCGTCATGAGAGCGCCGAAGACCTGCTCCATCGAGGGTCTCGGTTGGCGCGGGATAATCCGGCGCTGTTTCTCGCCGGTAGTGTGGCGATCGGCTTTGCCTTGTCGCGGTTTCTCCGGGCCAGCGCCAACCCTGCTACAACCAACCCTGCGCCGACTCCAGCCTATGGTGCCAGCGAGCCCTATCAAAGCACGGCTGCGCACCCGGACCGCGCCAGCGATGTGTCTACCCACAAACCCTATACGCCGGTCGACCCGGTCGGCATGGGCGCCGGTACGCCGGTGAGCGGCGGGCCACTGGAGCGTGATCCGCTCAAAGGAGGTGAATGATGAACAAGGACCCTCTACAGGCGACCCCAGGGTTGCACACACCCGCTGACGATCCGGTCGGCGTAGGTGGCCTGCTGCGCCAGCTGATGCGCGAAGTCCCCGAGCTGTTCAGCAAGGAGCTGGCCCTGGCCAAGGCGGAGTTGCAGCACAACCTCAGTACCTTGAAGGCCGGCACTGCGGCGGTCGCTGCAGGTGCAATGGTGTTATTGGCAGGGCTGATCATCCTGCTACTGGCGGCAGTGTATGCCCTGGCCATGGTGGTAGAGCCTTGGCTGGCGGCGCTTATCGTCGGCGCCGTGACCGTGATTATCGGCTTCATCATGCTGCAATCGGGCAAGAAACAGTTCGAGCCCTCGCAGCTGACACCTGATCGCACGCTGCATGCCATGCAGCAGGACAAGGATGCGTTGAAGAGGAAACTGCCATGAATAGCTCATTCGAACAGGACACGCAAAAAGACCCTGACGTGCTCGAGCAGGAGATCAATGCCAAGCGCGAGCACATCAGCGATCTGGTCGATGCCTTGGAGCAGCGTCTGAGCCCCGGGCAACTGATGGATCAGCTGCTTGCCTACAGCAAGGGCAATGGCGGGGAATTTTTCCATAACCTGGGCACCACGCTGAAGAACAACCCGGTGCCCACCGCCCTTACGGTCTTAGGGCTGGCCTGGCTAGGCCTCAATCAGAATCGCCCGTTCAACCCCGGCCCTGCGCAGAGTGGAGCGGGATTGGGTGAAAAGCTCGGCGAGGCGGTCGACAGTGTAAAAGGTGCCTTTGCTCACGCAGGCGAGGCCTTGCACGATGCCAACCACAACATGCGCAGCAAGGCTCATGATCTGCGCGACCGGGTCGGCGAACTGGGCCAAGACGCGCGCGACTCGATGCAGGGTTCGGCAGACCGTCTGCGCGGTAGCGCACATCAGCTCGGAGACCAGGCCACGGCCTTGAAGGGGCAATTCGATCATCTGCTCAAGGAACAGCCGTTGGTCCTGGCCGCGTTAGGGATCGCGCTGGGAGCAGCCTTGGGAGCGGCGTTACCCGGCACGCACAAAGAGGATCAGTTATTTGGCGCCAGCAGTGACCGCTTGACTGAGACTTTGAAGGCCAAGGGTGCTCAAGCCAAGGAGGCTGTCCAGGAGACCGTCAGAGAAGCCACTGCCAAGGACGTACCCAATGCAACGCCCAGAACAGGGGATAGCGACCTTTCCTCAGGCTTGGGCTTCCCGTCATGAGGTTTCACATTTAGCTGCCGCAGAGCAAACTGTGCGCAACGGCTCGGGGCGCTGCAGCCGCCCCGGTTGCGCTGACCAGAGGTGTATCCCCTGGTTGTTTTAGCAGGCGAGCCAACGCACCTGCTCAGGTAGGCAGCGCCGCCCGCAACGCAGCGGTCACGACAATGGCGAACAGCACCACCGGCTCAATATCGTCCCTAGCGCTCACGTCCAATAATTTAACGATAGTAGTTAAGTGCAACCGTCATGACCCGAAGGTCTTGCGGTTGCTCATAGGGATGGTCAATCTTTCTGTACGTCGCGCCATAATTGAAATGGGGCAACTGGTATTTTTATCAGTTGTGTCAATTTTGTCGTGCGCTACGATCAGTTAGCAGTCAACATTCAATCAAGGAGATTCATATGTCGGCTACTATTACGGAAATTCTGGATAGCAATAATAAGGCGTTGAGCGCTGGTGACAGCAATGTGGGGTTTGTTCCGCCATTTACTATTCATGGTACGGCCTCGAAAAATTGTCTGATCTTTATTTGGCTGAACAAAAAACCTTTGAATGTCCAGCCTGCATCTACGCCGGAGGGTAAATGGACTTATAAGTTTACTCCCGAAACCACTGAGCTCGATGTGGTTGCTAGGGAAGTGAGCTTTACTGGTGACAGTAAGGGTACTTTCCAAGCTACCTATAAGTAGAGTGACGGGCTAGACGTTCTTAACGTTTTGGGAGGATGGCGCTAGTTTACGGCAGGCACGGTTGCTTAAGAGGCCATGACGTGGGGCGTGCCGAGTATCAATGCCATTGAACCGGCTGAGCTGCAGGATTCTATGTATCTTCCTCGTTATTTTTGCTTCTGTCGCGGGCCAAGCCCCTCGGTCACCTATTGCGCGGATCTACCGATCAGCGCAATAGGTGACCGAGGGGCTTGGCCCGCGATGGGCGCTGAATAAACGACGCCAGATAGATCCCCAGAACACTTTGATGTTCCCAAGGCCGTTTCAATGTATGGCTCAAGTAGGCAGCGCCGCCCGCAACGCAGCAGTCACGATGATGGCGAACAGCACCACCGGCAGGATCGAATACCGTGAAGCGGCATAGCCGGTGAGGGCCAGGGCAATCAGGTCCGCTGGGTGGCCAGAGACGAACTTGGGCGCGATCACGGCGATCAGCACGCAGCCGGGTGCGGCGTTGAGCACCTGGCTCAGTTGCGGCCCCAAGGTGCGCTTGCGCAATAGCACAAAGCCCATTGCGCGGGTCAGGTAGGTCGCCACGGCCATACCCAGGATGGTCACCAAGGTGGTTATATCGATCATGGCTTGGCCCACAAGTAGGCGCAGAGCAAACCCGCCAGGGTGCCCGCGAGCACATACCAGCCGCCGGGAATCATCAGGTAGAACAGCCCCGCAGTGATCAGGCTGAACAACCAGGGCAGGGCGGCATGTATGCCTTTCCACATCCCCTTGAGCAGCACCAGGAAGATCGCCGCGAAGGCCATGTCCAAACCGTAGCTGTGCAGGTCACCCAGCAGCGGCCCGAGCAGTACGCCGAGGGTGCTGAAACTGACCCAGGTGGTCCACAGGCACAGCGACACGCCCATGAAGTAAGGCAGGCTGAAGCCGCCACGCTGGCGGGCGTCGGCCAAACCCATTGCCCAGCTCTCGTCGCCCATGAAGAACAGCGCGCCGAGCGCCTTCTTCAGGGGCAGGTGACGCAGGTGTGGCGTCAAGGTCGCACCCATCAGCAGGTGGCGGCTGTTGACCAGCAGGGTCATGGCGACAATCACCAGCAGCGCTGGCGGCGACGTCCACAGCTCAATGGCGGCGAACTGCGAGCCACCGCCGAAATTGAGCCCGGTCATCAGCGCCACTTCGCCGGCCTTGAGCTGATGCTGCGAAGCTTGCGCGCCGAGCACCAGCGCCAGGGGTATGAAACCCAGCAGGACGGGCAGGGCAGCCAGCGCACCACGGCGCAGTTCGCTGTGCGGCGTGCTTGCGGGGGGATCGTTCAGTACGGATTCAAGGGTATTCATGGTCACCTCCAAGGGAGGAAAATTATTCCAATGAATCGCTGAAATCGGGTTGCGTAGTAGCGCCTCGGGCGTGAGTATTTGGCAGCTGCTACCACTAAATCGCACTCATGGGTTTTCTATGCCAATCAAGCTCGACGCCATCGATCGACGCATCCTGCGCGCGCTGCAACGCGACGGCAGGTTGCAAAACCAGGAACTGGCCAAACAAGTCGGCCTCTCCGCCTCGCCGTGCCTGCGGCGGGTGCGTTTGTTGGAAGAAGCGGGCGTTATCGAGCGTTATGTGGCGCTGGTGGACCCGGCCAAGGTAGCGCTGGGCCTGACCTTGTTCGTGCGTGTCTGGCTCAAGCGCCAGGATCAGGAGACGACTGATGAGTTCGTCGACGCCGTGCGGCAACTGCCGGAAGTGGTCGAGTGCCATGTAATGGCCGGTGACTGCGATCTGCTGCTGCGGGTAGTGGCGGCGGATCTAGAGGCCTATCGCAGGTTCCAGATCGCCCACCTGACCAGCTTGAGCGTGGTGCAGAACGTCAAGACCGAGGTGCCCATGGAGAAGATCAAGCTGACCACCGAGTTGCCGGTGTGAAGGAAGCTGCCCTGCGATAAACGAGTGTTGTGTGTTCTGATTTAGGCAACAACAAATGCATTTCAGAATATTGGAGTGGGTTCACCTGCTGGCCATACTGGCTGCGTACCGCTCGCAGCGGTGCGGCCCCCGGGTTTACTGGGGATCGCTGCGGACAGTCGGATAAAAACAAAGTGCTCGTCAGCAACCAACCTCCATGCCTGCCATGGATTTGCGATCTGCCCTGGGTACCGAAAGGTGCTCCCTGACAACAACACAACTATTGGGCCGCCGTCGCCGGGGGCTCAGCAGGCAAGGGGACTCACATGCAACACACCGACACACTCGCCATGCGCGAAAACAGCGCGACTTCCGCCACGGTCAAGCTGTACATCTGGGCAGCGATCATCTTGATCGCGGCCGAACTGATCGGCGCTATCAGTATTCCCCTGGGGCCCGGCAAAGTGGTGTTGCTGCCGATGGTCTGGGCGCTGCTGATCGGCGCCGGTATCGGCATAATGAGCCGCCGCATGCCAGGCACCATCGGCGTCGACACCGGTGCGCAAGTGCGCGCTGCCTCCATTTTGCAACCTGCACTGCTGGTGTTCATCGCCAAACTTGGCCTGGTCGTCGGCGGTTCGCTGCCGGTGGTATTCGCCTCGGGCTGGGCGCTGGTGTTTCAGGAATTCGGCCACTTCGTCGGCACGGTGATTCTCGGGTTGCCGGTAGCGTTGCTGCTGGGGATCAAGCGTGAAGCAGTGGGCGCGACCTTCTCGGTCGGCCGCGAGCCAAGCTTGGCCATCATCGGCGAGCGCTACGGCATGGACTCCCCAGAGGGCCGTGGCGTGCTGGCCGAGTACCTCACCGGTACCCTGTTCGGCGCGCTGTTCATCGCTATCGTTGCCGGCTTCATCACCAGCCTGGGGATCTTCCACCCCAATTCGCTGGCCATGGGCTCGGGCATCGGTTCGGGCAGCATGATGGCTGCCGCGGCCGGTGCCATCGCCGCCCAGCAAACGCCGGAAGTGGCCAAGGAAGTCATGGCCCTGGCCGCCGCTGCCAACCTGATCACCACCACCCTGGGCACCTACTTCACCCTGTTCATCTCGCTGCCGCTGGCGGTGTGGGGCTACCGTGTGCTGGAGCCGCTGATCGGCCGCACCACCAAGGCCTCGGTGATCGACCAAGGTCCAAGCAGTAGCGACGTGTCGCTGGAAAGCCACGAACTGGGCTGGGTCGGTCGCGTCAGCGCCTGGTTTGCCGCAGGTGCCCTGGCGCTGATGGCCAACTACGTCGGCTATCAGGTGTTGTCACCAGAAGCTTTCGCCGGCATGGCGATCATGATCGGCGCTGTGTTTGCCGGTGAAATGCTGTGCAGCCTGCTGGGGCGGAAAATTCCTGCAGTGTGCACGGTCTCGGTGGTTGCCATGTTCCTGACGTCGCCGCTGTGCCCATGGGCTGCTGAAGTGACCCGCCTGACCAACTCGATCAACATGCTGGCGGTGATCACGCCGATGCTGACGTTCGCCGGTCTGTCGATTGCCAAGGACCTGCCAGCGTTCCGCCGGCTGGGCTGGCGCATCGTGCTGGTATCGTTCCTGGCCAACTTCGGCACCTTCATTGGCGCGGTGCTGATCGCTGAGTTCTTCCACTGACAGTGCATTAACCGCTAGCCCACTTGCGCGGGCTACCTTAACGGCCGACTTCTGTCGGCCGTTTTGCTATCTGCCATTTGCCAATTGCTGGCGATGCCCAATGCCCAGGTCTGCGGCCAGAAGTGTTGCGTGGTAATGGTTTGAAGGTTGCCACGCTTTCCCTGCTGAAGTCGCGCAGTGGGTGGCGGCGCCTGGGCTGGTGTTCTCTGTTGAAAGTGTGAGGGTGAATGTTCTGGCCTCTTCGCGGGCAAGCCCGCTCCCACGGGGATAGCGCCGTTTTCAGGGGCGCAGCGGTACCTGTGGGAATCCTGCCTGCACTGAAGCGTTCTCCACACGATGCTCACCGCTAGGTTTTGTGGTGTCAAAACCGGCCTCTTCGCGGGCAAGCCCGCTCCCACAGGCACCCCGTTGACCTCGAAGCCAGCGCGGTACCTGTGGGAGCGGGCTTGCCCGCGAAGAGGCCGGGTCAAGCAACACTAAATAGAAAGTCAAAAGTTGGCTTCGACTAGCGCCAGATCTCGGTGATTCGCTGGCTCTTGATCTGACGCGCAGGTCCAGCCGACGCCGCGAAAAGCACAGGCATCTACGCAGCCATTTCGGTTGGTTCAAGGAGGGATAGGCAAGGTGTCATCAGGGCATGCGCAGCATGCCCTGATGCTGGAGGCTCAGAGAGCCGGTAGGTTCTGTTCGACCAGGGCGGTCCACACGGCAACGCCTGGTTCGATGACCTGGTCGTTGAAGTCGTAGTACGGGTTATGCAGGGCCGCCGATGGCTGCTCGCCGTCCACGCCCATCCAGATATAGGCACCCGGGCACGCCTGGAGCATAAAGGCGAAGTCTTCCGAAGCCATCGACGGTTGGCAGCCGAACTGCACCTTGTCTTCCCCCAGCGCCAACTGCGCGGCCTGGCTGATGACCTGGGCCTGCTGCACGTGATTTTCAGTCACCGGGTAGCCGACATTGTAGGTCAGCGCGCCATGGACGCCGAAGGCGCTCGGCATCTGCTCGACGAACTCGCCAATCAGTTGCTGTACCTTCTCGCGCACCGGCGTTTGCAGGCAGCGCACGGTGCCGCGCAGGGTGGCAGTCTCGGGGATGACGTTGATCGCTTCGCCAGCATTGACCTGGGTCACGCTGATTACCGCGCTGTCCAGCGGCGACAGGCGCCGCGAGGTGATGGTCTGCAAGCCCAGGATCAGCTCTGCAGCAGCGACGATCGGGTCAAAGCCGCGGTCGGGCATGGCGGCGTGGGAGCCTTTGCCGGTCAGAGTGATCTCGAAGGTATCCAGCGAAGCCATCATCGGCCCCGGATTGACCAGCACCTTGCCGGCCGGGACGCCTGGCCAGTTGTGCAGGCCGTAGATCGACTGCATCGGGAACAGCTCGAACAAGCCGTCCTCGATCATCTTCTGCGCGCCACCGAGGTTTTCTTCAGCCGGCTGGAACACGAAATACACGGTGCCGCTGAAGTTGCGCGTTTCGCTCAGGTGGCGTGCCGTGGCCAGCAGGATCGCCGTGTGCCCATCGTGGCCACAGGCATGCATACACCCTTTGTGCTTGGAGCTGTGGCCGCACTGGCCGAGCTCTTGGATCGGCAGCGCGTCCATGTCGGCGCGGATGCCGATACTGGGGCCTTCGCCGTTGCGCAGGGTACCGACCACGCCGGTACCGCCCAGGCCGCGATGCACTTCGATGCCGAAGCTGGTCAACAGCTCGGCGACCTTGTCGCTGGTCTGCACTTCCTGAAAGCCCAGCTCCGGCGCCGAGTGGAACTGACGCCGCCAGCCGGTGGCGTCTTTGATCAAGTTGGCTGAAATGCTCATGTTAGTTACTCCAGGCTCGCGCCGTAGCCAAAGCTTGCGGCGGGAACCGCAGCGGTTTCGACCCAGACGCTTTTCACCTCGCTGTACTCGCGCAGCGCGTCCAGGCCCGAAGAGCGGCCATAACCGCTTTCACCGTAGCCGCCAAAGGGCGAGCTGACATGGATGGTCTTGTAGCCGTTGATCCAGAAGGTACCGGCGCGCACCTGTTTGGCCACGCGGTGGGCACGGCCTACGTCGCGGGTCCAGACGCCACCGGCCAGGCCGAAGCGGCTGTCGTTGGCGATGCGAATGGCATCGGCTTCGTCTTCGAACGGGATGGCAACCACCACCGGACCGAAGATTTCTTCCTGGGCGCAGTACAGCGCGTTGTTGCCCGCCAGTACGGTCGGGTTGATGTAGTAGCCAGGCTTGGCCGGGATCGGCTCGGCGCCTTCGCCAACCAGGCGGGCGCCATCTGCCAAGGCACGTTCGACCATGTTTTTTACATGGCTGTACTGCTTGGCGTTGTTGATCGGGCCGATCTGGGTGTGTGGGTCGCTCGGGTCGCCGACCGTGAACTGCTGGGCCGCCTTGGCCAGGGCCTGGGTGAACTTGTCGAAGATCGACGCTTGTACCAGCAGCCGCGACCCGGATACGCAGCTTTGCCCGGCACCGGAGAAGATCGCCGCCTGGGCGCCGCGCAGGGCGACCTCAAGGTCAGCGTCGGCAAAGACGATATTGGCCGACTTGCCGCCCAACTCCAGTACCGCAGGAATGCAGCGCTGCGCCGCCGCGACGGCGATGTGGCGGCCGGTAGCAGGCGAGCCGACGAACACCACCTTGCGAATATCGGCCTTGGCGATCAATTGCTGGCCGATGCTGTGGCCGTAGCCGGCCACCACGTTGACCAGGCCCTTGGGCACGCCAGCACGTTCGATCAGCACTGCGACCACCAGCGAGGACAGCGGGGTCAGCTCCGATGGCTTGAGGATGACAGCGTTGCCGGCGGCAATGGCTGGGGCAATCTGCCACCCGCAGGTGAAGATCGGTGCGTTCCACGGGGTGATCTGCAACACGGTGCCCAGTGGTTCGTAGGTCACGTAGTTGAGGTGCGAGGTCGGCACCGGGATCACTTCGCCATGCAGCTTGTCGGCCCAGCCGGCGTAGTATTCGAACATCTCGGCGACCTTGGCCACTTCGACCTTGGCATCGCGAATCGGCTTGTTGGCGGTCAGCGATTCGATCTGTGCCAGGTTGTCGGCGTGTTGGCGAATCAGTGTGCCGATCTGGTACATGGCGCGTCCGCGCGCCTGGCCGGTCATGCCCCACCATTGGTGCTGGGCGGCCTTGGCGGCGCTGTCCGCCTGCGCCACCAATGCCTCGTCGGCGTCAGGGAAGCTCAGCATGAGGCTATCGTCGTGGGCGTTGCGCACCTCTACCGCTTGGCCATGGCCTTCGATGAACTCACCGCCCACGTAGCTGGCGATCACTTGCCGATCGCCCCAGAAGGGGCGCATCAGTTGGCTGATTGTTTCACTGCTCATCGGTTATTCCCCACGGCCAAACAAAGCGTTGTCGGTGCGCTGCACGATGCAGCAGAAATCGTCGGAATCAGGCAGGGTCTGGCTGCTCTGTTGCCACAGTTGCGCGACCAGGCGCGACAGTGGCAGGTCAAGGTCCAGGCTGGCGGTCAGGTCGCAGGCCAAGCCGACGTCCTTGCGCATCAGGCCCATGGTGAAGCCTGAGTCATAGGCCTTGTTCAACACCCAGGTCGGGAACATCACCTGGCTGGCGCCGCTACGGCCGGAACCGGCGTTCAGGCCTTGCAGCAGCTTCTCTGGATCGACGCCGGCCTTGGCCGCCATGCTGACGGCTTCGGCGGTGCTGATCAGGTGCGCGGCAGCCAGCATGTTGTTGGCGATCTTGGCAACGTTGCCGGCGCCGACACTGCCGATATGCACGCGGGTGCCGCTCATGGCTTCAAGCACCGGCGTGACCTTGGCGAGGTCGCCAGGTTCGGCGCCGATCACCATCGACATGGTGCCAGTGGCAGCGCCTTTGGGGCCGCCGGAGACCGGTGCGTCGATAAAACCGATGCGCTGCTCGCGCAGTGCCGCGGCCACCTTGCGGCTGGTTTCGGGGGTAGAAGTGGTGGTGTCGATCACCACCAGTCCGGCACGGCCCAGCTCGAGGATGCCGTCATAACCCAGGCACACGGCTTCGACGTGTTCCGCTTTAGGCAGCGACAGGATCAGCACATCGACCGCCGGGATCAGCTCGGCGCATACGCCGACCGATTTCACCCCGAGGTTTTCCGCCTGGGCCAGGGCTGCGCCCGACAGGTCGAAACCACTCACGTCAAAGCCTTTCCCCGCCAGGGTCGCGGCCATGCCGCGGCCCATGTTGCCAAGCCCGATCACACCTACTTTCAACGTCATGGAGATACTCATCCTCGAATATGTGCCCGCATTGGGTGAAGCAACCCCGTCGGGCCGGTGTGCAAGCGCTGCCGACGTCGCCCTGGGCTGATGGGTCGAGTATGGACAGCCCTCTGCGATCGCAGCAATAATCAGTGAAATGAATTTCTGTTGCCTTTAGCGCAACACACAGGAGCCTTATGAGCGTGGTCCAGGATCGCCGCATTCTTTACTTCTTCGAGGCCGTTAAACTGGGTAGCGTGCGCGCCGCCGCCGATTACCTGGACGTGGCGCCGTCGGCGGTCAGCCGGCAGATCGCCCAGCTCGAACAGGAACTCGGTAGCCCGCTGCTGGAGCGGCATCGGCGTGGGGTCAAGCCCACGGAGGCGGGTGATCGGGTGCTGCATTACTACCGTCAGCGCCTCTCGCAGCAGGAAGTGCTGCTCGATTCGCTGCAGGCGCTGCGCGGCTTGCAGAGCGGTTCTGTGGTGCTGGCGGCGGGCGAGGGCTTCATCGATGGCTTGGCGGCGCCGCTTAGCCGGTTTTCCGAGCTGTATCCGCGCATCGACCTGCAGGTGAACGTGTGCGGCACCAATGAAGTGATTCGCCAGGTGGTCGAGGACGAAGCGCATCTGGGCCTGGTGTTCAACCCCCCAGGCGATCCGAAGATCCGCTCCCATGCCCACACCCAGCAACCGGTGTGCGTGGCCGTCAGCCCCGATCACCCGCTGGCCAAGGAAACCGCGCCGCTGCCGCTCAAGGGGCTGGACAACTACCGCTTGGCGCTACCCGAGGTGTCCTACGGCATTCGCCAGATCGTCACCCTGGCCGAGCATCGCCTGGGCATCACCCTCAAGCCAACGCTGACCTGCGGCACCTTCGCCATGCTCAAGCGCTTTTCGATGTACGGCGGGGTGACCTTGATGCCAACTTTCGTCATGGAAGAAGAGATTCGCAGCGGCCACCTGGTCGCCCTGGCGCTGCAAAGCGAAGTGTTCAGCTCCCCGGAAACCCACTTGATCAGCCGCCTGGGCCGGCAATTGAGCGTCGGCGCCAGTCGTTTATTGAGCATGCTTTTGCAGGACATGACCGCGTTCAAGGCGCAGCCTTGAACGCATCACTCTGCCAGGTAGTTGCGTGGCGGAGGGGGCAGCTCGGCTAGCAGCTGTTTCAAGCCATCGCTCCATTGCTGGCGAATTTGCCGGTAATAAGGGTCATCGCTGGTAATGCGCAAGCGCTCCATGGCCTGCAAGCGGTCTTTGCGATACACCAGCAGATCCAGTGGCATGCCCACCGAGAGGTTGCTGCGAATAGTGGAGTCGAACGAGATCAGGCCGCAGCGAAGCGCCTCATCCAGAGGGGTGCAATAGCTGAGGTTTCGATCAAGAATCGGCCTGCCGTACTTGCTCTCGCCCAGTTGCAGGAACGGCGTGTCCGGCGTGGCCTGGAAAAAATTGCCCTGCGCGTAGACGTTGTAGATGCCCATCGGCGCGCCTGCGATCTGCCCACCGACGATGAACGAGCTGCTCAGCTCGATCTCCTCGGTCAGTACGCTGCGATCGCGCATCACCACTTCGCGCAGGGTTTCGGCGACCAGCACCGTGGCGTCGTAGAGCGTGGCGACATTCAGCAGGTGACTGCCAGTGGCGCGGGTCCGTTGTTCGAGCAGGTTGATCACCGATTGCGAGGTGGCCAGATTGCCAGCGGTTTGTAGCACGATCAGCCGATCGCCCGGCACGCTGAACACGAACAGTTTGCCGAAGGTGGAGATCTGGTCGATGCCTGCATTGGTGCGTGAGTCGCTGATGAAGACCAGCCCGTCCGCCAAGTGCATAGCGACGCAGTACGTCATGCTGTTTCCTTTGTTATCGAGATTGGATGATCCCGCCGTACTCGATGCGACGGGATCTGCTTGTGCAGCGACAGAGGGTTATTGGCGCTGCACCTGGACGTTGGCCATCATCGATTCGACCCCGCCACCACGGCGTACGCCCCTGACCGGGCAGGCATCGAGATAGTCCAAGCCAATCGCCAGCTTCAGGTGCCGTTCCGGTCGGGTCAGGCGATTAGTGATGTCGAAGCTGTACCAGGCCTCGTCGACCCAGGCTTCGGCCCAGGCGTGGCTGGCCAGGTGGTCTTGGTCCTCGGTGCACAGATAACCGGAGACATAGCGTGCCGGGATACCCAGGCTGCGTGCGCAGGCCAGAAACGCATGGGTATGGTCCTGGCAGACCCCAGCAGCGCCAGCGAAGGCCTCGATGGCCGTGGTGCCCACCGAAGTCGCCCCCGGGCTATACGGCATGTGCTCGGCCAAGGCCTGCATCAGCGCGGTCAGTGCGGCCCGGTCGCGCTGAGCGCCGCAGTGCTGCACCGCGAACGCTTTTAGGGCATCGCAGGCTTGGGTCAGGTGGCTGCTGCGCAGGAACGGCAGGGGCGACTGACTGCCAGCCTCCCATTCGCAATCCGGGTCGATCTCCACCCGGCCACTGGCCGTAAGGGCCAGGTGGCCATGGGGTTTGTCCAGGGTCAGCACATGCAGGATGTTGCCATAGGGGTCGATCTGGCTGTTGACCTTGCAGGGCAGGTCCAGCTGCCATTCGAGAATGCGCTGGCGCTCACTGCTGCGCGGGGTCAGGCGCAGGAACTGGATGCTGTTGCGCACGTCGCTGGCGTAGCTGTAGGTGGTGTCGTGGCGAATGGACAGTTTCATACGACCTCCAGATAGGAGTTATGCACGCTTTGGCCGAGCCGGTTGATGCGCTCGATGAAATCGCTCAGCCACAGGTGCAGGCCGGCTTCGAGAATTTCATCGATTGCGGTGTAGCGCAGGCGGGCATTGAGTTCGGCGGCCATGCGCTGGGCGGCGCGCCCGGTGCTGCCGGGCAACCCTGCGAGGATCAGGTCGAGCTCTTCGATACAGGCGTGCAGCGAACGTGGCACGTCCACCCGCAGCAACAGCAGTTCGGATACCGGGCGGGCGCTGGGTGGGGCGCGGTAGATTTCATTGAAGGCTTCATACGAGGTCAGTGCGCGCAACAAGGCGCTCCATTGGTAGTAGCCGCGGGCGGAGTCGTCGCTGACTTCCTCGGAGGCTTCCCCGAACATCTCGTAGCGCGCATCGAGCAAGCGCAGGGTGTTGTCCGCCCGTTCGAGGAAGGTGCCCAGGCGGATGAAACTGTAGGCGTCGTTGCGCATGATGGTGCCGGAGGTCGCGCCACGGAACAGGTGCGAGCGTTCCTTGACCCAATCGCAGAACTGGCTGATGCCGTAGCGCCCCAGGCCATTGCTGGCAATGTTGCGCATCTCGATCCAGGTGGCGTTGATGTTTTCCCACATATCGGCGGTGATCCGGCCACGCACGGCATGGGCGTTGGTTCGGGCGGCCTGCAGGCAGCAGTAGATGCTGCTGGGGTTGGTCGCATCGAGCGCGAAGAAGTGCAGCATGCGCTCGGTGTCGAGCTCGGTATGGCGCCGGATGTAGTCGTCCAGGGTGCCGGAGGCCAGTAGCGACATGGCCAGCTCGGCGTGGCCATCGCTACGCCCGGCCTGGGGCATCAGCGACAGCGAATAGCTGACCTCGAGCATGCGCGCAAGGTTCTCGGCGCGTTCCAGGTAACGGGACATCCAGTACAGATCGGAAGCGGTTCTTGAGAGCATCGGTCAGTCCTCCACCACCCAGGTGTCCTTGGTGCCGCCGCCCTGCGACGAGTTGACCACCAGCGAGCCTTCTTGCAAGGCGACCCGGGTCAGGCCGCCCGGCACCAGGCGGGTTTCGCTGCCCGACAGGACGAACGGACGCAGGTCGATGTGGCGCGGCGCGATGCCGTTTTCGACGAAGGTCGGACAGGTCGACAAGCACAGCGTGGGCTGGGCGATGTAGGCGTGCGGGCGGGCCTTGATGCGGGCCCGAAAATCCTCGATCTGCGCAGCGCTCGCCGCCGGCCCGACCAACATGCCATAGCCACCTGAGCCCTGCGTCTCCTTGACCACCAACTGCGGCAGGTGCGCCAGCACGTGGGACAGGTCCTGCGGCTTGCGGCATTGCCAGGTGGGCACGTTGCGCAGAATCGGCTCCTCACTGAGGTAGAAGCGGATCATTTCGTCGACATAGGGGTAGATCGACTTGTCGTCGGCGACCCCAGTGCCGGCAGCATTGGCCAGGATCACGTTGCCCGCCCGGTACACGGCGATCAGCCCGGGCACGCCGAGCATCGAGTCGGGGTTGAACGACAAGGGGTCGAGGTACTCATCGTCCAGTCGCCGATAGATCACGTCCACTTGCTGGGGACCTGCCGTGGTGCGCATGTAGACATGGTCGTCGCGCACGAACAGGTCGGCGCCTTCGACCAGCTCGATGCCCATCTCGCGGGCCAGGAACGCATGCTCGAAGTAGGCGCTGTTGAAGCGCCCCGGGGTGAGCACCACTGCGGTAGGGTTATCCAGCGGGCTGGCACTCTTGAGTGTGTCGAGCAGCAGATTGGGGTAGTGATCGATGGGCGCGATGCGCTGGGCGGCGAACAGCTCGGGGAACAAGCGCATCATCATCTTGCGGTCTTCGAGCATGTAGCTGACCCCGCTGGGGGTGCGCAGGTTGTCCTCCAGCACGTAGTAGGTGCCATCGCTGTCGCGAACCAGGTCGACCCCGGTGATATGCGCATAGAGGCCGCGATGCAGATGCAGGCCTTGCATGGCGACCTGGTAGCCCTCGTTGGCCAGCACCTGCTCAGGCGGGATGATGCCGGCCTTGAGGATGCGCTGGTCGTGGTAGATGTCCTGCAGGAACAGGTTCAGCGCCTGCACCCGCTGGATGCAGCCGCGCTCGACCGTGCGCCACTCGCTGGCGCGGATGCTGCGCGGGATGATGTCGAACGGGATCAGGCGTTCGGTGTCTTGCTTGTCGCCATACAGCGTGAAAGTGATACCGGCACGATGAAACAGCAAGTCGGCCTCGCGCCGACGTTGCTCCAGCAGCTCCAGTGGGGTGTTCGCCAGCCAGCGGGCGAAGGCTTGATAATGTGGGCGGCAACTTCCGTTAGCCTCATACATTTCATTGAAAAACGCTCGGGACATACCCACTCCTTGCCACGTCTAGTCGGCATTCTTATCGTCGGCGGCGCTATTGCAGGGCGCTGCAGGTCAGCACTGCAATGACGATGCCGAAACGCCTGGGGCAGGGGTGATAAGTGCAGAACGTGCAACAAACAGCCGATGTGCGCTGTTTGCTATCAAAAAAGCGGACCTATTGAGTGGATTACTGGCCAATGGCCGGGGGTCGCCGGCTTAGCCAAGGCTTGGGCATTATTGAAAATGCATCAAAACAGAGCGCGGCGGTCGTTGCCTGTGAAGATGACCCTAAGTGGTGCCTGGCCTGAACCAAGATCAGGTCGAACGCCCTTGCTCAGCCCGCACCGCCGCCATGAACGTCTGCATCGCTGACGACTGCACGCGATTGCGCCGGGTGATCAATCCATAAGGCGGCAGGCGCGGCTCAAGCTGGATCGGCAGCACCGCCAGCAAGTGCCGCCCTGGGTAGTCGTCGACCACCGAACGCGGGGTGATGCCAATCATGTCGGTCTGCTGCAGCAACGACAGCAAGGTCATGATCGAGGTGGTCTCGACGATGCTGCTGGGCAAGTCGATCCGGGCGTTGTGGAACGCCTGGTTGACGATGGTGCGCATCGGGCTTGGATGCTGTTGCAGCACCCAGGTCATTTCCTGCAGCTCGGTCCAGGCGATCTTTTTCACCTTGGCCAGCGGGTGCTGGGCGCCGGTGATCACGCACAGCTCCTCTTCGCCGAGGCTGTCGAACTGCAAGTCGTCGGTACGCGCATTGCTCGGGATGCGCCCCAGCACTACATCCAGCTGGTCCTGTTGCAGGGCCTGGACCAGGACATCGCTGGTGTCCACCTGCAGGCTCATCGACAGCCGTGGGTGGCTCTGCTTGAGGGTGGCGATGGTGCGCGTCAGCAAGCCTGAGGCCAGCGCTGGAATGGCACCGATGGTGACCCGGCCGAGGTTGCCCGATTCCAGCGCGACCATTTCCTCGCGCATGCCCGACAGCTCGGCGAAGATCATCCGCGCATAGTAGATCAGTGTTTCGCCGAATGGTGTTGCGCGCATGCCGCGGGCCAGGCGTTCGAACAGCTCGACGCCGAGCAGGTCCTCGGCTTCGTGGAGCATCTTGGTGGCGGCCGGTTGGGTCATGCCGATCTCTTCGGCGGCGCGGCGCAGCGAGCCGAGTTCGTCCAGGGCCAGCATCAGGCGCAGTTGCCGCAGGCGCAGCCGGCTGTGGATGATGTTGGCGTCGGGGATGCGGGACATGGTCTGGCTCGTGGGCATAGGGGAGGCCAAGATTGACAAGAAATGGAGGAGGGCGCCACCGCCGCGGGGCAGGCGCGCCCTCAAGGCGGTGGCGACTGCAAGGTTATGCCGGGCGCCGGGCCAGCTTGCGCCCGAGCACGCTACGCAGACTGGCGATGGCCTTGGCCAACAGCGGCCAGAACAGCATCACCAGAGCCGCGCTGGTCAGGCTGGCCACCAGCGGGTTGGACCAGAAGATCGCCAACTGCCCGTCGGAGAACAGCATCGACTGGCGGAAGGCGTCCTCGGCCTTGTCACCCAGCACCGCTGCCAGCACCAGCGGGGCGATCGGATAGCCGAGTTTCTTGAACAGGTAGCCCAGCGCACCGAAGATCAGCATCAGGCCGACATCGGTCATCGAGTTGTGCACCGAATAGGCACCGATAGCGCAGACCATGATGATGATCGGCGCGATGATCGAAAACGGGATGCGCAGGATCGAGGCGAACAATGGCACCGTGGCCAGCACCACGATCAGGCTGACGACGTTGCCCAGGTACATGCTGGCGATCAGCCCCCAGACGAAGTCGTGCTGTTCGACGAACAGCGTCGGCCCTGGATGCAGCCCCCAGATCATCAGGCCACCGAGCATCACTGCGGCGGTTGCCGAGCCGGGGATGCCCAGCGTCAACATCGGTAGCAGGGCGCTGGTGCCGGCGCTGTGGTCGGCGGTTTCCGGGGCGATCACCCCTTCCACCTCGCCACTGCCAAAGCGCTCGCGGTTTTTCGAGAAGCGCCGCGCCAGGCTGTAGCTCATGAACGAGGCGGCGGTCGGCCCGCCAGGGGTGACGCCCATCCAGCAACCGACCAGTGCACTGCGCAGCCAGGTCAGCCAGTAGCGTGGCAGCTTGGCCCAGGTGCGCAGGATCACCATCGGCGTGATGCGCGCCCGTTCACCGCGAAACACCAGGCCTTCCTCCACTGTGCAAAGGATTTCGCCGATGCCGAACAGGCCGATCACCGCCACCTCGAAGCTGAGCCCCGAGAGCAGCCAGGGTTGCTCGAAGGTCAGGCGCAGTTCGCCGGACACAGTGTCCATGCCGACGGCCGCCATGCCGAAGCCGATCATCATCGCTACCAGGGTCTTGAGCGGTGGGTTCTTGCTCAGGCCGATGAAGGTGCAGAACGCCAGCAGATACACGGCAAAGAATTCCGGTGAGCTGAACTGCAAGGCGAAGCGGGCGATATGGGTCGACAGGAAGGTCAGCAGCAACACCCCGACCAGCGCGCCGAGCAGCGCCGAGGTGAACGCGGCGGTCAGCGCTTCGCCGGCCTGGCCGTTGCGCGCCATCGGGTAGCCGTCGAAGGTGGTGGCCACCGACGACGGCTCGCCGGGTATGTTGAACAGGATCGAGGTGATCGAGCCGCCGAACAACGCTCCCCAGTACATGCACGACAGCAGGATGATCGCCGACACCGGCTCCATGGTGAAGGTCAGCGGCAGCAGCAGGGCCACGCCATTCGGTGCGCCCAGCCCTGGCAGCACGCCGACCAGAATCCCCAGCAGCACACCGACCACCATCAGCCCCAGGTGATGTGCGCTGAGGATCAGGCTCATGCCTTGCATCAACGAGTCGATTTCACTCATGGCCGCAGCCCTCCCAGTACATTGGCCACGTCACCCAGCAGGCCAGCTGGCAGCGGCACCTTGAACCACAACGCGAAGATCAGGTAGCTGGCCAGTGCGGCGCCGCAGGACACCAGCACCATGGTCAGCCAGCGATGGCCCTGACCTGCGCGCCGTGCGCGCCACATGAACCAGGCGATGAACAGGATCGAGGCCAGGTAGATGCCGGTGAACGGTATGGCGGCGACAAAGCCCACGATCGGCAGGAACACCGCCAGCACCTGGCGAAACGCCTGGCGGCCGACGAAGGATTCGGCGACCGCTGGGCGGCGCAGCAATGCCAGCAGCAGATTGCCGAGGCTGGCGCAGCTCAGCAGCAGGCCGATGTAGAAGGGGAAGTAGCCGGCCTCGGGGCCGGCATCGCCCCAGCCGATGCCGATCGCCAGGCTGCCGTGCATGAGGATGGCGCCCAATGCGCCGGTGAACAGGGCAAGGCCGGTCTCCACCCAGCGGGTGGCAACCAGCGGTGTGTCTGAGGGGCTGGACATGGTGCTCTCCCTTGCAAGGTTCACTGGCGCAGCCAGCCGGCATCCTGGAACAGCGGGATGACCCGCTCACGGTCCTGTTCGATGTAGCTGACCAATGCCTGCCCCTCAAGGAAAGTCGGGGCCAGCGCCGAACGCTCGATATAGGCCTTGAACTCCGGGGTCTGGCTGACCTTGCGCAGCAGTTCGACATAGAAACTGCGTTGCGCCTCGCTGATCGCTCCCGGCAGGAACACCGTGCGCGGGAAGCGGTACTGGTCGATGCCCAGGCCCTGCTCATGGCAGGTGGGGATGTCGGCCCAGGACTGCTCGGCGGTGACCTTTTCCTGGTAGATCATGCGTTCGTGGCTGAACACGCACAGCGGCCTGACCTGGCCGCCACGCCATTGGCTGAGGCTTTCGGCGGGGTTGTTGAGGTTGGCCGCGATGTGCTTGCCGGCCAGCTGGATCGAAGCCTCGCTGCCGCTCTTGAACGGGATGTAGGTGAGCTTGCTGCCGACCTGCTTGCCGATCAGCAGGGCCAGGGTCTGGTCGACATCTTTCGACTGGCTGCCACCAAAGCGCAGCTTGCCGCCATCAGCCAACGCGCCTTTGAACGCTGCGGCATCGGCCCAGGGTGCATCCTGATAGGTCCAGAGAATGAAGTCGTCCTCGGCCACCGCTGCCACTGGCGTGAGGTCGGTCCACTGGTAGCCGAGCTTGGCCACCAGCGGCAACAGGTACACATTGTTGGTGCCGATCACCAGTTTGTGCGCATCGCCCTGGGCCAGCTTCATGTCGAGAAAGGCTTCGGCGCCGTTGCCGCCACCTTTGTTGAGCACCACGGTATTGACGTCCAGCAGCTGATGCTGGCTGATCGCCGACTGGATCAGCCGGGCCAGTTGATCGGTGCCGCCGCCCGGGCCGCCGGCGACCACGATCTCCACGTTCTTCTGGGGTTTCCAGGCCTCGGCGAGGGCGGGCAGGGCGGGGGTGCTGAGCAGCGCGCAGGCGGCCAGGAACGACGACAGGTGACGCGCGTAGGCGTATCGCATGGGTGACCTCTTGTTGTCTTTGTTATGGGTAGCCGCAGTGTGCGAAGGGAACCGATAAGCGTCTATTCAAAGTTAGGCATACATCGATAGCCCTGGGTTATAGCTGAGCGATAACCTCAGGCAATGGCTGTATGAGCAGCTTTGATTAGACGGTTATCGTTGCGCCGGCCATAGTCGCTGTGCCGGCAACGACCGGATCACAACAATAACAAGCAGAGGTAGCTCCTATGGCTCAGGCACAAACGGCTGTGCTGCAAGCTGCGCGTTCAGCCGATAAAGCTGTCGCGCTGAAGGCCAGCAACGTGCGCTGGCGCATCTTCGCCATCATCTTTGCCCTGACGGTGATCAACTTGATCGACCGTGTTTCGCTGTCGATCGCCATGCCCACCATTGCCGCCGAATTCGAGCTTTCGCCGAGCATGCAAGGGCTGATTCTGAGCAGTTTCTTCTGGGCCTATGCGTTGTTGCAGATCCCTGGCGGCTGGTTGATCGACCGCTTCGGTCCGCGCCGGGTAATCGGCTGGTCAACGGGTTTGTGGGGGGCTTTCCAGACCCTCGCGGCATTCGCCACGGGCGGGTGGTCACTGATGTTCGCGCGGGTGGCGCTGGGCGCTGCGGAGGCGCCGTTGTTTCCGTCCGGCGGCAAACTCAATTCGCTTTGGCTCGGCCCCAGCGAGCGCAGCCGCGGCGCGGTGCTGATGGACTGCGGCGGGCCGTTGGGGGCTGCGCTTGGTGGGCTGATCATCGCCTACCTGATTGCTGTGCTCGGCTCCTGGCGCATCGCCTTTTTCGTCGCCGGCATCGCCACCCTGGCCATGGCCTGGCTGGCTTGGCACTACTTGCGCGACAACCCCGCCGAACATGCCTCGGTCAATGCCGCCGAGCTTGAGCAAATCAATGGTGGGCGCGCCGTACCGGCCGCTGAAGCGGCGCAGCAACAGGCTAAAGGCCTGGGCATCGCGCCACGCTCGCTGACCGGCATCCTGCTCGGGCGCGCCAGTTGGGCCATGGTGTTCTTTGGCCTGTTGACCTGGGGGCCGAGCTATCTGGCCCATGCCCGCGGTTTCGATATCAAAGGCATCGGCGCTGCTACCTTCATCATCTTCCTGTGCGGGGCGCTGGGTTCGCTGGTCGGTGGCTTCCTGTGCGACATGTTGATCCGCAAGGGCGTGCGCCGAGGCTTGGCGGCCAAGGGGCTACTGAGCTTTTCCGGCCTAGTGGCGCTGTGCGCGTTTCTCCTGCTGCCTGGCCTGAGCAATGCCTATGCCGCTGTAGCGCTGCTGTCGCTGACGGCGTTCTTCCTCATGTGGGGCAGCCTCTACTGGAGCTTCCCAGCATTGCTCGCCGCGCCCTCGCGGGTAGGCCTGATCGGCGGCGTGATGAACCTCGCCGGCAGCCTGGGCGGCATCGTCGTGCCGATTCTGGTCGGCGTTCTGTTGCAGCACCTTGGGGGCTACCCGGCGGTGCTCGGATTCTTTGCCCTGTGTTCGGCGCTGTTCATCGTCGGCACGTTGTTGATCGCTCTGGACAAAACCGAGGTTAACCATGGCTGAGTTGTACGACGGGCCAATCGTCGATGCCCATCATCATTTCTGGGACCCCGTGAACAACCCGCATCCGTGGTTGGCGGCGAGCGCCAATATCCCGTTTCGCTACGGCGACTACAGCGCGATCAAACGGCGTTACTTCCCGCAGGACTATTTTGCCGATGCCGGCGAGCACCAAGTGGTCGAGACGGTGTACGTGGAAACGGAGTGGGACTCAAACGACCCCATCGGCGAGTCCCGCTTCATTCATGCGCTGGCCGCCCGCTACGGCACGCCGAATGCGGTGGTTGCCCAGGCCTGGCTGGATGCCGACGATGCCCCCCAGGTGCTGGCAGCCCAAGCGGGCTTTGCGCGGGTACGCAGCGTTCGGCACAAACCGGGTGGGCCCACCCATCCCAACCAGGTTGGCCGTTCGCACAGCTTGATGAGCGATCAGCAGTGGCGCCGTGGCTACGCCGAGCTGGGCCGCCATGGTCTGCACTTCGACCTGCAGACGCCGTGGTGGAACCTCGACGAGGCGGTACGCCTGGCGCGGGATTTCCCCAACACCTTGCTGATTCTCAATCATGCCGGGCTGCCGTCCGATCGCAGCGCCCAGGGCCTGGCCGACTGGCAGGCGGCCATGGCGCGCTTCGCCCGTTGCGACAACGTCGCGGTAAAGATCTCCGGCATTGGCCAGGCCGGCAAGCCGTGGCGCGCCGAGGACAACGCCTGGATCGTGCGCCAGGTCATCGCCCTGTTTGGCAGCGAACGGGCGATGTTCGCCAGCAACTTCCCGGTCGATGGCCTGTGCGGCAGCTTCGATGAGATCTACCGCGGCTTCAAGCGCATCGTTGCCGACTTGCCGCCTACCACCCAGGAACAACTTTTTCTGCGCAATGCACGGCGGATCTACCGCACCGTGCCCGACACCCTGCGCCATGCCCAGCTATCGCCCGACATGAGGACTCCCGTATGAGCAAGCACACCCTTCCACGCCTGGCCATGGTGCTCGGCGATCCGGCCGGTATCGGCCCCGAGCTGATCGCCCGGCTGCTGGCCGAAGCGCAGGTACGCAGCCAGGCGCACGTGGTGTTGATCGCCGACGAGGACGAAGTGCGCCGCGGTATGCAGATCGCCGGTTGCGAGTTCCCCTATCGGCGGGTCGACTCGTTGCAGACCCTGGACTTCGCCGATGACACGCCGTTGCTCTACCCGTATCGCGGCCAGGCCCAGGGCGCCTTTGCGCGCAGCGAAGCCAGTGTGATTGGCGGGCGCTACAGCCTGGATACCTTAGCCGTGGCCCTTGAGCTGACCCAGTCGGGCAAGACCGACGCGATACTGTTCGGGCCACTGAACAAGACCTCGCTGCACCTGGCAGGCATGGGCCACAGTGACGAGCTGCACTGGTTTGCCGAGCGCCTGGACTTCACCGGGCCGTTCTGCGAGTTCAACGTGCTCGATGCGTTGTGGACCTCGCGGGTTACCTCGCACGTGGCCCTGGCCGAGGTGCCGGGCCTGCTCAGCCAGCAGCGAGTGCTCGAAGCGATTGGCTTGATCGACACCGCACTCAAACGCAGCGGTCTCGTCCGCCCGCGTATCGGGGTGTGTGGCCTGAACCCGCACAATGGCGACAACGGCAGCTTTGGCCGTGAGGAGCTGGACATTATCGGCCCGGCAGTGCAGCGGGCGCGTGAGCAGGGCATCGATGCCGATGGCCCGTATCCTGGCGACACCATCTTCCTCAAGGTACAGGGCGATGCCAAGGCCTTCGACGCCGTGGTGACCATGTATCACGACCAAGGCCAGATCGCCATCAAGCTGATGGGCTTCTCGCGCGGCGTCACTGTACAGGGCGGCCTGCCGATCGCCATCACCACCCCAGCCCACGGTACCGCCTTCGACATCGCAGGGCAGGGCAAGGCCAATGTCGGTGCCACCCGCCAGGCCTTCGAAATTGCCTGTCGCATGGGCCGCAACGCCCGCTGAGTGCCCGGCGGCTTTGCCTGACACAACTCAATCCCCACGGGTTGTACAGGATTCTGTGGGAGCGGGCTTGCCCGCGAAGGCCGCACCACCCCCTCCCAGCCCTGCGCAACCCCATCACAGCTAATCATCCGGCGGCCCCGTGAAGGGCCGCCTCTAATAACGCTCCTAACTTCTCCAGCCAGTTGGCTGCACAGCCTGCTACCCGCACGTCCAGGTGATAACCCCAACGCGACCAACCAAGCGAAAGGTATTACCTCAGGCTATCGATGGATACGCATAAGTGATTATCCAGGCCGGCAAGGCCCCTCTAAAGTCGCCCCCAACACCAACAATAAAAACCTGCCTGGCCGCTTCCCTCAGCGCTCCAGGCAAACGCGGAGATCGCTCCATGAACGACCCTGCCAGCTCTCTGGCCTCGGCCATTTCTACCAGCCGTGCGCGGCTGCTGCCTTTTCTGATCCTGATGTACGTACTGGCCTTCATCGACCGTGCCAACGTCGGTTATGCCCGCGCCTACCTGCAGGCCGACACCGGCCTGAGCGACGCCGCGTTCGCCTTCGGTGCAAGCATCTTCTTCATCGGCTATGCCTGTTTCGAAGTGCCCAGCAACCTGATGCTGCACCGTCTCGGCGCCCGCGTCTGGCTGTGCCGGATCATGGTTACCTGGGGCCTGGTCAGCGCGGCGATGATGTTCGCCGACAACGCCACCACCTTCTATGTGCTGCGCTTGCTGCTGGGCGTTGCCGAGGCGGGCTTCTTCCCCGGGATCATCCTGTACCTCACCTACTGGTTCCCGGCCCGCAGCCGTGCTCAGGCCCTGGGCTTGTTCTACTTCGGTCTGCCTTTGGCGCTGGTGCTGGGCGGGCCGCTGTCGGGCTGGCTGCTGGAGTTCAAGGGGGTGTTCGGCATGGCCAACTGGCAGTGGCTGTTCGTCGTCGAGGGGCTGCTGGCGTCGCTGGTCGGGATTGCCGCGTATTTCTACCTGGTTGATCGCCCAGCCCAGGCCCGCTGGTTGAATGACGCGCAAAAACAGGCGCTGGAGCAGCAGCTGGCCGAAGAAGATGCGCAGAAACAGGGCCACGGACCGCATGGCTTTCTCGGTGCGTTACGCAATCGCCAGGTACTGAAGTTCTGCCTGGTGTATTTCACCGTGCAGATGAGCGTGTACGGCGTGGTGTTCTACCTGCCGACCCGCATCGCCAGCTTCCTCGACGGCCAGGTCAGCCTGAATGTCGGCCTCTACACCGCCATCCCTTGGGCGTGCGCCTTGGTGGTGACCCGCCTGGTGACCCGTTACGCCGACCGTAGCGGACTGCATCGGCAGCTGGCGGTGGTCATGCTGGCCATGGCGGCGGCGGGTATTGCCGCCTCGGCGCTGGCCGGCAGCCTTGCACTGGCGATTGTCGCCTTCTGTTTCGCCGCCGCCGGCTTCGTTGCCGTGCAACCGCTGTTCTGGACCCTGCCCACCGGCTACCTCAGCGGCGCCGCCGCCGCCAGTGGCATTGCCCTGATCAACTCGTTGGGCAATCTCGGCGGTTTCGTTGCGCCGAACCTCAAGACCCTGACCGAAACCCTGTTCGCCGACCCCCGCGCTGGCATGTTCGCCTTGGCCGTGGTCGGCGTGCTGGGGGCCTGCCTGCTGTCCCGACTGAAAGCTTCCCGACCCACCCCAGCCCCGCTCGAAGTTGCCCGGGCCGGCTGATCATCCCTTGTAGTGAGAGGACCTTCACCGATGAAAATCAAATCTGTCCGCACCCGTGTCTTTGAATGGAAAGGCAAAGTCGTGCCGCCCCAGGCGCACTTTTGCACCAACGCCAGCGACATCCTCTTCGAGCGTGGCGATGCCATGGGCTCATTCCGCTTCCATGGTTGGCTGGTGGTAGAAATCGAAACCGACACCGGCATCGTCGGCATCGGTAACTGCGCCCTGGCGCCGCGAGTGGCCAAGGAAATCATCGACCTGTACCTGGCACCGATCTGCATCGGCGAAGACCCCTTCGACAGCGAGTACATCTGGCAGAAGATGTACCGCCGCACCCATGCCTGGGGACGCAAGGGCATCGGCATGGCCGCCATTTCGGCCATCGACCTGGCGATCTGGGACATCATGGGCAAGGCCGTCAACAAACCGGTGTTCAAGCTGCTCGGCGGGCGCACCAAGGAAAAGATCTGGACCTACGCCTCCAAGCTCTACGCCAATGACAACCTCGACCTGTTCCTGGAAGAAGCCCAAGGCTATCTGAACCAAGGTTTCACCGCGCTGAAGATGCGCTTTGGCTACGGCCCCAAGGATGGCCCGGCCGGCATGCGCCGCAACATCGAGCAGGTGCGCGCGCTGCGTGAACTGGCCGGCCCGGATGTCGACATCATGCTCGAATGCTACATGGGCTGGACCCTGGAGTACGCCCGGCGGATGCTGCCCAAGCTGGCCGAATTCGAGCCGCGCTGGCTGGAAGAGCCGGTGATCGCCGATGACATCGAAGGTTATATCGAGTTGAAGAAGATGGGCATCATGCCGATCTCGGGCGGCGAGCACGAGTTCACCGGCCATGGTTTCAAGGACCTGCTCGAGCGCCGTGCGGTGGACGTCATCCAGTACGACACCAACCGCGTCGGCGGCATTACCGCCGCGCGCAAGATCAACGCCATGGCCGAAGCCTGGTCGGTACCGGTCATTCCCCATGCCGGGCAGATGCACAACTATCACCTGACCATGGCCAGCACCGCCTCGCCGATGGCCGAGTTCTTCCCGGTGTTCGACGTCGAGGTCGGCAACGAGTTGTTCTACTACGTGTTCAAGGGCGAGCCGCAACCGGTCAACGGCTACATCCAGCTGGACGACGACAAGCCGGGCCTGGGGCTGGAGATTTCCGAGCAATACCTCAACGACTTCAACATCATCGAATGATCGCGTCGGGCGCCGCCACGCGCTGGCGCCCGGCCTTGCGCAAGGGGAACGACACATGCGGTTGATTCAATTCGAAGACCAGGCCGGCCAGCGCCGCGTGGGGGTGATCGAAGGCGCTCAGGTGCGCACGTTGCGAGCAACCAGCAGCACCCGCGAACTGGCCTTGGCGGCGATCCGCAGCGGCCATGGCCTGGTCGAAGAGGTCCTGGCCCGTGGCAGTGACGCCGGCCCGGACTATGCCGGCCTGCTGCAGGCGGGCAGGGTATTGCCACCGCTGGACCATGAAGACCCGGCCCATTGCCTGGTCAGCGGCACTGGCCTGACCCACCTGGGCAGCGCCGCGACACGCGACAAGATGCACCAGCAGGGCGAGCCAGACGAAGCGACCCTGACCGACACCATGCGCATCTTCAAATGGGGGCTCGATGGCGGCAAGCCTGCGCAGGGGCAGGTCGGGGCGCAGCCAGAATGGTTCTACAAGGGCGACGGCAGCATCGTCGTCCGCCCCGGGGGTGACCTGCCGCTGCCGGCGTTCGCCGAGGACGCTGGAGAGGAGCCGGAGTTGGTCGGGCTGTATGTGATCGGCGATGACGGCCTGCCGCATCGGCTGGGCTATGCCTTGGGCAACGAGTTTTCCGACCATGTGATGGAGCGGCGCAACTACCTCTACCTGGCCCATTCCAAGCTACGTGCCTGCGCCTTTGGCCCGGAGCTGCGGGTCGGCGAGCTGCCAGCGCACCTGCAAGGTCGCAGCCGCATCCTGCGCGGCGCGCAAGTGCTGTGGGAGGGTGAATTCCTCTCGGGCGAGGGCAACATGTGCCACAGCCTGGCCAACCTTGAGTTCCATCACTTCAAGTACGCCCAGTTCCTGCGCCCCGGCGATGTCCACGTGCATTACTTCGGCACTGCCACGTTGTCCTTCGCCGACGGCATCAAGGCGGCGCCTGGCGACACCTTCGAAATCGCCATGGATGAATTCGGCGCGCCTTTGCGCAACGGCATCGTCGCTTGCGAAGTGCCGATCCTGCCGGGGGCTGTCGCCCGTCTCTAGGATTGCTTGTCAGAAAGCCGGCCCAGACTCGGCCGGCTCACGCTTATGAGGTCGTTATGCTCAACTTGCTCGGTTACAACTACATTGGCGGCGCGCGCTGCGCCGCGGGTGCGGTGGTATTGCACAGTTTTGACGCGCATACCGCGCAGGCACTGCCGTACCGTTTTACCCAGGCCACCGCTGAAGAGGTGGATGCCGCTGCACAGGCGGCAGCCGCTGCATTTGCCGCCTACCGCAGTACATCCCCCGATCGACGTGCAGCATTTCTTGAGGCCATCGCTGAGGAAATCGACTTGCTCGACGACAACTTCGTCAGCGTGGTCTGCCGCGAAACGGCGCTGCCTGAGGCGCGTATCAAGGGCGAACGGGCGCGCACCAGCGGCCAGATGCGCCTGTTCGCCGAGGTGCTGCGCCGCGGTGACTGGCTCGGCGCACGCATCGACCGTGCCCAGCCGGATCGCCAACCGCTGCCGCGCGTCGACCTTCGACAATGCCGAACCGGCGTCGGGCCAGTCGCAGTGTTTGGTGCCAGCAACTTTCCCCTGGCCTTCTCCACCGCGGGGGGCGACACCGCTGCAGCCTTGGCCGCCGGCTGCCCGGTGGTATTCAAGGCTCATTCCGGGCACATGGCTACAGCCGAGCTGGTCGCCGATGCGATCATGCGTGCAGTGCAGCGTTGCGCCATGCCCGACGGCACCTTCAACATGATCTACGGCGCTGGCGTGGGCGAGCAGCTGGTCAAGCACCCCGCGATTCAGGCGGTGGGCTTCACTGGCTCGCTCAAAGGCGGGCGCGCCCTGTGTGACATGGCGGCGGCGCGGCCCCAACCGATCCCGGTGTTCGCCGAGATGAGCAGCATCAACCCGGTGTTGCTGCTGCCCGCTGCCATCGCCCAGCGCGGCGAGGCGGTGGCAACCGAACTGACTGCCTCCGTGGTGCAAGGTTGCGGGCAGTTCTGCACCAACCCAGGGTTGATAATCGGCGTCCGCGCCCCGGCCTTCACCGAGTTCCTCGAACAGTTTGCTGCGCGCATGGCCGACCAGCCGGCGCAGACCATGCTCAATGCCGGCACCCTGGACAGCTATTGCAACGGCGTCGCCGCGTTGCACGGTCATCCTGGCGTCCGCCATCTGGCCGGCCGGCCGCAACAAGGCCAGCAGGCGCAGCCGCAACTGTTCCAGGCGGATGCGCAGCTGCTGCTCGATGGCGATGCCAGGTTGCAGGAAGAGGTCTTCGGCCCTTGCACCCTCGTCGTCGAAGTGGCCGATGAGCCACAGCTGGTGGACGTAGTGCGGGCGTTGCATGGCCAGCTCACTGCGACCTTGATTGCCGAACCCGAGGACCTGCAGCAGTTCGCCAGGCTGGTGCCGGAACTTGAGCGCAAAGCCGGGCGCCTGCTGCTCAACGGCTACCCAACTGGCGTTGAAGTGTGCGATGCGATGGTTCACGGCGGGCCTTACCCGGCCACCTCGGACGCCCGTGGCACCTCGGTTGGCAGCCTGGCGATCGACCGTTTCCTGCGTCCGGTGTGCTACCAGAACTACCCGGATGCGCTGTTGCCGGATGCGCTCAAGGATGCCAATCCGCTGGGCATCATGCGGCTCGTCGACAGTGGCTACACGCGAGCGCCACTGACGTCTGCCTGAATCAGGAAAAACGTGGCAATGCCGGCTTGCGCTGTGGCCTGAACTTGATTGACCGTCAGGGCATCACTTGTTCAACGGGACACCGAGAGGGAGCAGGGCAAGCGATGAAAAAGCATAGCGAAGACAGCGTTGAAACACCGCCACCGGCCAAGCCGCAGGGTGAACAGGAGCGGGACAACGATGCCCATCGACCGGATGGTTCGTCAGGTACCGAGCATGATTCGACCGCGCAGAAGACGGCTCGCCAACAACCGTCGAAAAAGCACTGAGGCCCGCACCCGCGGGCCTCAGCGTCGTGCTCAAAGAATCGGTTTGCCGCCGGTGACCGCGTAGCGCGAGCCGGAGATGTAGCTCGCTTCATCAGAAGCCAGCAGGACGTAGATCGGTGCAACCTCAACCGGTTGCCCTGGGCGTCCCATCGGGTAGCCCGAGCCGAAGTTCCTCACCGCCTCATCCGGCATGGTGGCGGGGATCAGCGGTGTCCAGATCGGCCCAGGCGCGACACTGTTGACCCGAATGCCTTGCTTGGCCAGCAACTGGGCAAGGCCTGCGCTGAAGTTGGCGATGGCGCCTTTGGTAGCGGCATACGCCAACAGGTTAGGTGACGGGTCATCGGAGTTGACCGAACTGGTATTGATGATCGAAGCACCTTTGCCCATCGACGGCAACGCCCGCTGGCAGATGCGAAAGATCGCCGTGATGTTGGTGTCGAAGGTCTTCACCCACTCATCATCGTCAATCTCGTCCAGGGTTTCATGGGCCATCTGGAACGCGGCGTTATTGACCAGGATGTCGATGCGACCGAACTGCGCCACGGTTTTGTCGACGATCTCGTAGCAGTGCTGTTTGTGCGCCAGGTCACCGGGTAGCAGCAGGCATTGGCGACCCGCCGCCTCGACCCAGCGCGCGGTTTCCTGGGCATCGTCGTGTTCATCGAGATAGGCGATGGCAACGTCTGCGCCTTCGCGGGCATAGGCAATCGCAACCGCTCGGCCGATGCCGCTGTCGGCACCGGTGATCAGGGCGATCTTGCCGTCGAGCCGATTGTGCCCGGTGTAGGTCTGTTCACCGCAGTCCGGATACGGCTCCATCTTGCGTTGTGAACCTGGAACGCTTTGCGCTTGGGAGGGGAATGGCGGAGTAGGGTAGTCGCTCATGGAACAAGGCTCCTGCAGTGGTATTCGTTGGAAGAGTAAAAATCAGCCTGCCAAGGCCTTGATCAACTGCTCATTGAAGGCCGGAATATCATCAGGTTGGCGGCTGCTGATCAGGTTGCCATCGACCACCACCTGCTCATCGGCCCAGATGCCACCGGCATTGCGAATATCGTCTTGCAAGGTTTTGTAGCTGGTCATGCGCTTGCCTTTGGCCAGGCCACTGGACACCAGCAGCCATGCGCCGTGACAGATCACCGCCAGCGGTCTGCCGGCTGAGTCATGGCTTTTCACCAGTTTTTGCGCGCCGGGGATCAGCCGGATCGTGTCGGAGTTCTGCACCCCGCCTGGTAGCACCAGCGCGTCGTACAGGTCGAGTTGGGCGCTGTCGAATGTGGCATCTACCGTGAATGGGTCGGCGGGCTTGTCATGATTCCAGCCGCGGACCGTACCTGGCTTGTCACTCAGAATGTCGACGACCGCGCCGTTTTGCTCCAAGGCTTCGCGCGGGCCGGTCAGTTCCACCTGTTCGAACCCGTCGGTGACCAGAAACGCCACGCGCTTGCCGTTCAATTGTGCACTCATGGGGTTAGCTCCTTTATCAGTAGATCTGAAGTAGGAGGCCCATCAGCACCGGGCAAAGTTCATGTGCAAAACCCGAACGGTTCAGGCTCAAGCGAATGATGATGTGTAGCTGGCGCGCGCTTTTGCGCACTCAAACGAGAGTTTTCGGCGTATTCGGGAGGTGCGGGGTATGTTCAGGGGCTGGCGGGGAATTGCTGTCAGAGGGGACGATCCGGGGTAGGGCACTTATAACCACGGGGGGCAGGGCGTTGAGCCCTGCGCCCCGTGTGTTCAGGCAGTGTGTTCAGCGGTCTGCTCGACAGACGTTTCCATCAACAGGGCTAACGTGTTGAGGAACAGGTCCATGTTGAGGATGCCGGTGGCGACGGTCGACAGTACTGGCTTGCCAGAAGCATCCTTGATCACCACCTTCTCGCTCCAGGCGCTGGTGTCCACGCTGCGTAGCGAAGCCATCGATACCTGGCTGCCCTGGACCTGCAGGTAATCTCGTGAAACCACGATCGGCAGGGTCTTGATATCGAGGAAGTTGCCGCTCACACGCTTGCGCCAGACTTGGCTGGTGTCGGCGTACTCGAACGTCACCGTGCCACCGCTGTGCAAGGTCTGCAGGACCGCAGGTTGCCTGGCGTCGAGGTAGAGCTCGCGAAACAGTTGCTGGAATTCGAAGAAGCGCTTGAGCGGTTCGATCACCCGGTGGAACGGCTCGCTGGCATTGCGACGGAACGCCAGGTTGGTGATCATGCCGCTGAACATCGTCTGCCCCGAGGCGAACAGGTACAAATGCTCGATTTCAGTGAACGGCACGTAGGTGCGCACGCCCTTGGTGGTGTAGGCGATGCCCTGTTCATACAGCTCGTAGCTGCTGTGCCGATAGCGACTGTGCCACGCATACAGCGCCGCGATGCCCACCGCGATGAACGCCAGCAACGCGCCGGTGTAATAGAGCATCGAGACGTTGCCATTGAAGCGCATCGTCGAGCCTGACGGGGTGGTGAACGTGACAGGCCCGCTGCTGTTCACCGGCAAGGTGCTGGCGAAGTAAACGATGAGGCCGGCCAGGATCAGTAGCGCCAGGCTGAAAACTATCGTGAAGATTTTCAGGCCCTTGCCGTAGCGGTAAGTGCCGACCAATTGACCGGTCACTGGCACTTCAGTAGAAGTCTGCTGCATGAGGGTTTTACATCCCTGTAGAGTTGAGTGGAACGATGCCATCCAGGCTGATTTCGCGACGTGGCGAGGCGTGCTGGGACAGTTACTGCCACATTGCCACCAGCCCGGGCCGGTATCCTAGAACGCTATGGGATCAATAGGTTCACTCGCATTGCACAATAGTGTGAAATTGCGACCCGCTTATCATTCCGACCGCAGCCTAGCCGGGCAGCTTTGAGTCGAACGCGCTGCGCAGGGTGGCAACGACTTCAGCTACGCCAGGGCCTTGTACCGGTGGCGGCAGGGGGCGTTCACAAAACTCTCGCCAGACGAATAGCATCAATTCGTTTGCGCGAGGGCACTGTCAAGCGAGCCGAAGGTTTGCAGCAGCCTGTACCTTTCGTCCTGCCAGAAACCCGCTTCAACCCAGTCATACACCGGAATGAAGTGGAAGTGAATGGAGTGGCCGGCGTCATGCCCAAACCGCCCGATATACAAGCGTTTGGGCGCGAGATGCGTTTCAATGGTTTTCTGGATGCGCGCCTGCAATACCCCCAACTCCGATTGCGCTTGCAACAGGTCGCGTACGGCTGCAATCGATTAGACGACTCAGCGCTTGTAGAGTAACGCTTCAACTACAACGCCAAACGCTGATGAATGTTCACGGCGATTGGGGTAGTAGAGATGGTAACCGGCAAAGGGTTGGCACCAATCTTCCAACACCCGCACAAGGCTACCGTCGGCAAGCGCTCTCTCCACCATGTCTTCCGGCAGGAAACCCAAGCCACATCCCGCCACGGCCGCACGCAGGATCGGTACGCTGCTGTTGAACGTCCACTGCCCTTCGACACGGGCCTTCAGCTCGTGACCATCCTTTTCAAAATCCCATTGCATCAAGTTGCCATGGGTGGGGAGGCGCAGATTGATGCAATTGTGCGCCGCCAGATCACCAGGCTCCTTTGGCACTGGCCGTTGTTTGAAATATTCGGGTGAGCCTACGACCGCGATGCGAAGGGGCGGCCCGATGGGAACGGCGATCATGTCCTTGGCCACCTGGTCTCCCAGGCGTACACCGGCGTCATAGCGTTGCGCAACAATGTCGGAGAGCGCGTAGTCGACGGTGATTTCGACTTTGATGTCCGGATAGTCGGGAAGCACTTTTAAAAGCTTGGGCCACAGAATGTTGTTGGCGGCATGCTCGGACGCTTGAATCCGCACATTGCCTGCCGGGGTGTCTCGAAACTCGCTGACAGCGGCCAGTTCGAGTTCGATCTCATCGAACCGCGGCGCCATCGACTGATACAGCCGCTGACCCGCGTCGGTCGGCGAAACACTGCGCGTGGTACGCGTCAGCAGGCGCACGCCCAATCGGCTTTCCAGCGCACGCATGGTGTGACTCAGCGCCGACTGCGAGACGCCAAGCTGGGCGGCCGCGCGGGTGAAACTGCCTTCGCGGGCGATGACCACGAAGGCTTGCAGGTCATTGAGATTGGCGCGGGACATTGATGAGAACCTCTCATGAGGGGCGCGGGATTAATTCATGAAAACAGGTTGCAGATGGATGCGCGACTCCTAAGAGCGTTGTTTACAAGGTGCGGGCGTAGAACGCTGTCAGTTTGCCAACCGCGGCATCGACATAACGCGGCACCCAGTAGGTTTCGATGTGCGTCGCGCCGTCGAGGATAAACACTTCCTTGTCGGTGGTACCGGTGGCTTTGGGGAAGGCGTCCTGCGTCATGTACAGACTGTCGGCTTTGCTGCCGGCAATCATCAGCAACGGTTGGTTTATCAGCTCGATATGGTCAGTGGCGTCGAAACGCATCAGGTCGATCAGGCTGCTGGTGGTGTATTTGAAGGTCGAGTTCGGGTGCGCGTGGGTCTTCCAGTAGTACTCATAACCTTGGCGATACAGCTCGAAGGGCAGTTTGGCAATCTGCTCGTCGGTCAGGTTGGCATCGCCCGAATACAGCACCGCGCCGCCGGCCGCTTCTTGCGCGCGGGCTGCTGACGCCTGTTGCAGGCGTTGCTCAATGCTGTCCAGTTGCGAGTCGTTGTAGCCGTTGCGACGTACCCTTCCTGAGTTGAACATGCTCACCGTTGCCAGCGATTTGAAGCGTTTGTCGGTTTGCGCAGCCGCTAACGAATAACCACCGCCACCACAGATGCCGAGCAGGCCGAGGCGCTTGTCATCGACGCCGGCAAACTGGCTGATGAAGTCGGCCATGCCGTGAATGTCTTCGATGCGGTACGTTGGCTTATCGATGCTGCGCGGCTGACCACCGCTGGCACCCTGATACGCCGCGTCGGCAGTGATGGTGATGTAGCCCTGTTCGGCCAGGCGTTGTGCGTACAGACCGGCGACTTGTTCTTTCACGCCGCCATTGGGGTGTGCAACGACCACGGTCGGGTAGGTCTTCTTCGCATCGTAGTTGGCCGGGGTGTACACGTTGGCGGCGATGTCCAGGCCATTGAGCTTGTAGCTGACCGGGTGGATGTTGACCTTGCCCGGTTCGTTCTTGCTGATCGCGCCGTCGTAGGCGAGGGTGAACGAATTCTTTTTGTAATCGGCGGCCAGGGCTTCGCCCGCTGAGAGGCCGACCAATGCCGACATGAACGTGGCTTTGAGAGTGTTTTTCACGTGAAGCTCCTGAGCAATCAAAAGGACGGCAGTTGCAAAAGCGTGTGGGTCAGTCCAGCTGGTTTTCTTTTAGGAATTGCGCGACCAGGTCAGCGATCTGCACGTTGTTCAGATCCGACATGGGGAAGTGGGTGTTGCCGTGGATGCCGATTTCCGGCAGGTGGATCAGTCGTACATCACCGCCGTGGCGATTGACCGCATCGCGCCAGAGCCGGGCCATCTTCAGGCGTGCGCGCCAACTGTCCTGAGCGGGCAGGTCGACCGCCTGTTCAGGTATGTTGTCACCGTAGAGGATCAGAATCGGAATGCGCGTGAGGGCCATGAACTGCTCCATCGGCACCGAAGCGCCTTGCACAGTGTCGAACGCGCTGGGAATGGGCGCAGGCACTTCACCCTCAGCAAACACAAAGCTGCTGCCCGGTTCGAACGCCACGATGGCTTTGACCTTGTCGTTCTTGATCGCCGTCAACCAGCCCGGCCCGCCACCTTGCGAATGGGTGAACAGAATCCCCGGGCCGATTTTGTCGAACAGTGCTGACACGCCATCAGAGACCACGCCCATGTCGAACGGCCCGGTGTTCGGCGTCATCGCCCGGAAAAATTGCTCGCGGGTCTGGGCATCCTGTGCCATTTGCACGCCGTTGAAGTAGTTGGGCCACAGGCCGATGCGGAACTGGTTGAACCACAGTTGTTCGTCAGGCACAGGCTCGATTGTGGTTTCGACCATGCTGCGCCCGGCATCGCCACGCCGAGGCTGATCGATCAGGTAGACGCCGTAATGGCGGCGCAGAAAGATGTTCTGAAAGCCTTCGCGACCATCGGCGGTGGTTTCCCAGGTCTTGGAAAACTGACCCGCACCGTGCCACATGACGATGGGCAGATTTCGCGCATTCACCGGGATTTGATAGAAGGCGTAGGCGTGGTCACCGTGGTAGGTCTGGCCGTTGGGCATCATCGGTTGGCGCGGGTTGAAGAAACCCGGTGCAGTGGTCACCGTACCGCCGACGGCGAAGCTGCCTTGGTGTTGAATCAGTAATGGGTCATCGGGGTGGTTCGCGCAGGCCGCCAACAGGCTCAACAGCGTGACGCCCAGCAGATACTTTGCAGATTTCATGTCATTTCCCCGAAGCCGCGAGGGCCTGGGTCAATGCGGTATTGGCTCGTTCAGCCGTCTGCGCATCGCCGTGTTTCTTCAGCAGTTCCGCGACTTCAAGCAACTGTGCCGAGCTCAGGCCGACGCGCAAGCTCGCCGCCATGTGCGAGCGCAATTGCGGCTCGACCCCAGGCGTTGCGGCCAGCGCCCCGACAGTCGCCAGTTCGCGGCTTTGCCAGTCGAGGTTGTCGCGCTCGAAGATCTCACCGAACAGGTGGGTTTGCAGGAACCGGTTGATCACCGGCGCGAACTCGAACACCGGGCCTCTGACCGGGGCGCCGGAGATCCTGGTTTGATTCGCGGTCCCGGCAGCCAGGAGTTCATCGCCGACCGGAATTGCCCGGCTCGGTTCACGCCCCGGCGCGTCTTCGATGCCGCGCTGTCTGCGCGCCTGCACCACGGTCATCAGTTCGTTCAAGGCGTTGAGGCTGCGCGGGAAGCCCACATAGGCGTACAGCTGCACGAGAATTTCCCGGGTCTCACTGATGGTCAGGCCGGCATCGAGCCCTTGATTGAGCGCGGTGTTGAGGTTGGACATGTCGCTGGTCGCCATGAATGCGGCGATCAGGGGAATCGTTTGTTGTTTGCGCGACAGGGTATCGGCGCTGGCGGACGTGCTGGCCATGGTCTGCGATGCCTCTGCTGCTTTAGTGGTAGCGTTGAACATCGCCCCAACGCCCAGACAAAGCGCCATGAGTGCGGGGAGGGCAGCGCCGCTGCGTGCGTCAGTGGTCATCGTGAAAAGCTCCATTCAGTGCGGGTCACTGCGGTGTTGCTGGATCGTACGGAGGAGGGTTGTGTCGATTAACCCCGAAATCGCGCATGGACTTCTGAGCAGAACTCATGAGTAGTCATTGCGATAATCGCTGCATTTGTGGCGCGACCCTACTGGTGCGCGGCCTTGAGGTCGGATGACGGTTTGCGGCGACGATGCCGGGTGAGCAGCATTGACACATTCCGTAACTTCATTCTCCGGCGTATTGCGCCTGCGAGACTTGTTCCGCCCAAGTAACGGTGTTGCCGTCCTCGGCTTCAGCGATGGCGATATGCGTCATGCCGTTGCTGGGCGTGGCGCCATGCCAGTGACGGGTGTGCGGTGGAATCCAGACAGTGTCGCCCGGTCGGATCTCCTGTCGCGGGCCACCTTCTTGTTGGACGTAGCCGACCCCTGCGGTGACGATCAGCGTTTGCCCCAGCGGATGGGTGTGCCACGCCGTGCGCGCGCCAGGTTCAAAGGTTACCGTGCCGCCGCCGATACGCGCCGGCGGCTCGCCCTTGAATAGGCCGTCAACGCGCACCGTTCCGGTAAAGTTTTGCGTCGCGCCCTTGACCGAGGGCTGTGAGCCGTTCGGCGTAACGCGGATTTCGCTGGCGGCCTGGGATTCTGCCGCCATGAATGACAAAGCAACGAGTGGCGCGATCAATCGGTTCATCGGATCAACTCCGGTTAGGCGTGAAAGGGCGCTGCACGTGGCGCCGGGTTGGGCAGATTCAGAGTCCGGTCATGTTGAGCGCCGATTCCGGCAGGCGTTCTCCCTGCACCTGAATCTGCGCCATCTGCTCGTTGATCACGCGCAGATCGTCGCGGGTCAATTGCAGTTCGACGGCCCCCAGGTTCTCTTCCAGCCGATGCTGCTTGGTCGTGCCCGGGATCGGCACAATCCACGGCTTCTGGGCCAGCAACCAGGCCAGCGCCACTTGCGCCGGCGTGGCGTGTTTGCGTTGCGCGACGGCTTTGACCACATCGACCAATGCCAGATTGGCCCTGCGCGCTTCAGGGGAAAAACGCGGGACGAAATTGCGGAAATCGCCGGCGTCGAACTGCGTGTGCTCGTCGATCTGCCCGGTGAGGAAACCGGCGCCGAGCGGGCTGAACGGTACGAAACCGATCCCCAGTTCTTCCAGCACTGCCAGCAGCTCCAACTCTGGGCCTCGCCAGAACAGCGAATATTCGCTCTGCACCGCCGTGACCGCTTGCACCGCGTGCGCCCGGCGAATGGTTTCAACACCTGCCTCAGACAGGCCGAAATGCTTGACCTTGCCCTCGGCGATCAGATCCTTGACGGTACCGGCGACGTCTTCGATGGGTACCTGCGGATCAACGCGGTGCTGATAAAACAGGTCGATGCAATCGGTGCGCAGACGCTTCAACGACGCCTCGGCCACGGCGCGTATATGTTCCGGGCGGCTGTTGGTTCCGCCGCCGCGTGTGCCGGTGATCAGGTCGATATCGAAGCCGAACTTGGTGGCGATGGCGACCTGCTCGCGGATCGGCTGCAAGGCCTCGCCCAACAGTTCTTCATTGGCAAACGGGCCATAGGCTTCGGCGGTGTCGAACAACGTGATGCCTTGCTCGTGGGCCGAACGAATCAACTGGATCATGCTGGTTTTGTCGGCAGCCGGCCCGTAGGCCGAGGTCATGCTCATGCAGCCAAGGCCCAGTGCGGACACTTGCAGGCCGTTGCCCAACGTGCGGATTTCCATGATGTCGCTCCGTACAGAATTCGATTAACGCGTAAGGGGGTGATCGCTCAGCCAGCCGTTCACGCGTTCCATGGTCTTGCGCTCCTGCTCACTCTCCATCACAAAACCTTCCAGAATCTTTGCCTTCGGCGCGTGCTCGATCAGCACGCTGCGGCTGTTGCCCAAGCCATAACCGCCGTGGGTATTGAAGGGGATGAGGGTCTTGCCGGTCAGGTCATGGGCGCTGAGAAAGGCGCGCACGATGGGCGGGGTGGTTTCACCCCATATCGGAAAACCGAGATAGATCGTGTCGTAGTCGCTCAAGGCGTGAACCTTGCTTTGCAGCTCGGGTTCGAAACCGCTGTCCCGCTCGTGACGCGCCTGCTCAACGGTGTGCAAATAGTCCTCGGGGTAGGGATTGGCCGGGCGAATCTCGAAAAGATCGGCACCCAGTCCACGCTGGATCAGCCCGGCGACCACCCGGGTATTGCCCGAGCGCGAGAAATACGCGACCAGAATCCGCGAGCCTGAGCGCGCTGTTTCACTGGCGCCTTGCGTGTCGGCGAGCGACAGCAGCGGGGCGCTGGCCAGTGCGGCGATCAGCGTGCGCCGCAGCGGATCGTGTTCATTGTTCATCGGCCGACTCGCGCCTTGAGGGCCTCGGGATAGCGCTCGCCTTCAACGCGTATCTGCGCCAGTGCGGTATCGATCGCTTTGAGTTCGGCGGGGTCGAGTTTGATGTCCGCGCCGCCAAGGTTTTCTTCCAGGCGAGGCAGTTTGGTTGTCCCCGGAATCGGCACAATCCAAGGCGCCTGCGCGAGCAGCCAGGCCAGTGCGATCTGTGCGGGGGTGGCGTGTTTCTGCGCGGCGGTCTGTCGGATCAACACCACCAGGCCCTGGTTGGCTTGCAGCGCCGACTGGCTGAACCGTGGGACGATGCTGCGGAAATCGTCGCTGCCGTACGTGGCCTGCGCCGACACCGTGCCGGTGAGAAAACCTTTGCCCAGAGGACTGAACGGCACCAGGCCAATGCCCAACTCCCAAAGCGTCGGCAGGATTTCCTGCTCAGGCTCGCGCCACCACAGCGAGTATTCGCTTTGCAGCGCTGTGACCGGCTGCACCGCGTGCGCACGCCGAATGGTCTGCGCACCGGCCTCCGACAAGCCGAAGTGCTTGACCTTGCCTTCGCCAATCAAGTCCTTCACCACCCCGGCGACGTCCTCGATCGGCACGTCAGGATCGACGCGGTGCTGGTAAAGCAGATCGATGTAATCGGTTTTTAGCCGACGCAACGAACCCTCCACCGCGACTCGGATGTGCTGGGGGCGGCTGTTGAGAATCTGCTGTTTATTGTCGTTACCGAAGGTGAAGCCGAACTTGGTGGCGATGACCACTTGATCGCGCACTGGTGCCAGGGCTTCGCCCACCACGTGTTCGTTCAGGTACGGGCCGTAAACCTCGGCGGTATCGAAGAGCGTGACGCCTCGGTCAACCGCAGATCGGATCAGCGCAATGGCTTGTTGTGTGTCAGTCGCCGGGCCGTAGCCATGGCTTAATCCCATGCAACCCAAACCCAGGGCTGACACTTCGAGTGAACTGTTTCCGAGTGTGCGCTTGTGCATTTGGATCTCCCAACATTTGGCGTTGGGAGAACAGTAAGCGAGCTATCGGGTGGGTACTAGACGGTTAAATCGGCAAGGGTTCATGAGGTTTATTCATCAGTCTCAGATAACGGGAGGTGGTGAGTGTGTCCTCATGGACACCTGGATGCTCTGAGCAAAGGCTCGGAAAATGGCCAGACGTTTGCGTTCAACAGTAAGGAACGGTTCGTCCGCTTCTGACCGATAGGGGGCATCTGTGAATGACCGCTATGGGTCGATAGCTGCCGTTCTCGGGTGGCTGCCATCGACCCCCTGCAGACATTTAGATGTCCGGGCCGATACCGACGCTAGCGCCTTTGAGGGATGAGTTTCGATAGTTGATAACAGCCCTGCATTTGATAGGGAAGTTGACCGAGTTGGCAATGAAACATTCGTGGTGAGCATCGTCATGCAAGCGCATTGCAAGATCTCTATCTGATTGACTACTAATGACGACCTGAGGTCTTAGCTCTGCTTCCTTGAAATGGCCCTTGCGCTGGCCATCGCCTTCGATCATACGGCCCACCGGGTGGTCGACGTATTCCAGCACGCACACGTTGTTAACGGCGCACAGATGAAGATACCAGAGCTTGTGGCAGGCCGAGATCGATGCCAGCAACATGTCTTCAGGGTTCCAGCATTCGGGATTACCACGAAAAGCAGGGTCGGCGGAACCAGGGATAGGCGCTTTGCCTGGCGACTCGACAGTGAAGTCTCTCTGGTAAGCCGTATAGCTGGCAGTACCCTCACCGGTGTTGCCTATCCAATTGATGGTGACAGCATAATTGTGTTCTCTCATCGTCACTCCTGTGTTGAAAGATGCCCAGAAGATGATCCGCTCTTCTCGCGTTAGCACTGTAATCTTGCGCGCTCAGTGTGGCTCCCAACCAGCTTCTCTTGTTTGCATTGTTGCATGCGTTGGTTGTGCGAAAGCTCAGCGCCATGGGCCATCCTTGGGCAGGTTAAAACGTTCAGATGCGCCTTCATGGCAGGCGCCTGCCGTCAATCGAGCGCGATCGGGTCTCTAATGACCTTGCACAGCCTTATCAGGCTGCGCACCCAGACTCTCAAGAAAAACCTCGGTATCCCGGTTCGACCGCAGGCAGACCATGCGACAACCCGACGGGGCCGTAGCCACGAGTCGCTCTATCACCTTGCGAGACGAGGTTTTCGTCCGCCACATGAACCTGAAAAACTCCGGCAGGTTGGCCAGCAGTTCCGGGCAGTCGTCCGGTAGGTCAGGCCGAGGGCGACCGCGGTTCAGCGCCGTTCTGAGGAACACGCGCCAGAATCGAAGCGGCGCCGAGCGGTCGATCCATATCAACATGTCAGCGCGGGCCAGCCGGTTGCCCCATGTGGTCGAGTGCCCACCTTCGAAAATCCAGCGCTCACGGGCCTCGACCTCATGGCAAAGACGCGTCTTCTCGTCCCGGCTGCGTTCGACCCACCCTGGCTGCCAGTGAATCGTGTCGATATGCACGACCGGCAAGCCCGTGCGCTCGCCAAGCTTGCGCGCCAGGGTACTTTTCCCAGACCCTGGCTGACCAATGATCATCACCCGTTGCATTGAAGCTCCCTCTCGCCATGCCTGCTGATTTTTGGGGGGCGCGATTGTACGGCAATGGCTGACTCGGTCAACTGCAAGCGCACTCATGCTCTGGGCGTCCTTTGCAGATCGACAAATGCAGCTCATTGATAGCGGGTATCGCCCCATTGCCGCCGTTCGCGAGAACCGCGAAAACTGCATTTGCTAGGTGAGGTGGCACTCACGTCGGGTTACCTAGCGCCGCCTCTAGCCGGTCAAGGAAAACCCGGACACGATGAGGCACCTGGCGCCGGGTTGGAAGAACAGCGGTGATGAACAGTTGTTGGGGAGTTGCATCCTCCAGTTCCACAACTCGCAGAGTGCCCTGTTCGACATCGTCACGAATATCCCAGTAAGTGAGCATCGCAAGCCCTAATCCCTGCTTGCTGGCGGTTCGCACTGCTTCGACACTGTTAGCAGAGAAGGCGCCAACCGCTTTGAAGCCGATCGGTTCCCCATCACGCACGAAAGGCCAATGCGGCATACCGTGAAGCGCTATGCAGCGATGGCCATGCAACTCATCCAGAGCAATGGGTGCACCATGCTCTGTCAGGTAGCCGGGGCTCGCGCAAAGCACGCGGGGATTGGGAGCCAGGGAGCGGGCGACCAATTCAGAGTCGCGCAGGGGCGCAATACGGATCGCTACGTCGATTCCTAAGCTGACTATATCCACGATGCTGTCGGAGGCGAGCAGGTCTACTTGCAGTGCGGGATGTTCCTTCAGCAATGGCGCAATCATAGGCATGATGACGGCCTGAGCGAACACAGTCGGCGCGGTAACCTTCAGGGTGCCACTGGCCGTTCCCACATTCGCCTTCAAGGTGACTTTTGCCGCCTCGCTCGCTGCGAGCAGCGTCTTGGAAAATGGCAGGAAAACTTCGCCTTCAGGCGTAAGCGAAACCGACCGCGTAGTGCGATGCACCAGTCGTACTTCCAGCTCATCCTCAAGCGCTGCTAGCCGCCGTGAAACTGTCATGGGTGACACCCCAAGCCGCCGTGCAGCGGCTGATAGGCTTCCACTCTCGGCAATGGTAGCGAACACCTCGACGTCCGAAATCTGCATCTTTATATCTCCTTCGGTTAAAGCGCCTTATCCTTCACGCCTGATTCTATCTGTCGCCGTCCAAGACTAAGCTTTCCGTATAACGTTTTTGGAAGCCGATAGAGAGGATGTTGCTGGTGCTGAACTCCACAATTCTAACTGATTATGATATTGCCGGCTGTTCGCTGAGAAACCGCTTGGCGGTAGCGCCCATGACGCGCGTGAGCGCCACTGAGACAGGGCAGGCCACCCAGCAAATGGCTCGATATTACGAACGGTTTGCCCATGGTGGCTTTGGCTTAGTCATCACCGAAGGTATCTACACCGACCAAAAATACTCGCAGGGATACCCTTATCAACCTGGTATCACCGATGACGAGCAAGCCCAGGCTTGGAGGATGGTGACAGGCGCCATACACGCACATCAGGGCATGGTATTTGCCCAGCTCATGCATGCGGGTGCCCTCAGCCAGGGCAACCGTTTCACTGACGTTTCGGCAGCACCCTCAGCACTGCGCCCCAAGGGTGAGCAGATGAAGTTCTACTACGGCGCAGGGTCGTACGCCGTGCCGCGTGCCATGACTGATGAGGATATTGTCGACGCCATCGCAGGCTTTGCTCAGGCCGCAGCCCTGGCAAGCCAATGTGCAGGTTTCGATGGTATCGAGATCCATGGTGCCAACGGGTATTTGCTTGATCAGTTCCTGACTGACTACACAAATCATCGTAATGACCGCTGGGGAGGGGGGCTGCGAGACCGTATGAACCTAACCCTTGAAGTTGTGAGAGCGGTAAGGCTGGCAGTCGGAACGTTGCCGGTGGGTGTAAGAATCTCGCAGGGTAAGGTCAACGACTTCGATCATAAATGGGCTGAGGGTGAGCAGGCTGCGGAGGTCATCTTTGGTTCACTGAGTGACGCGGCCGTCGACTTCATTCACGTCACTGAACATCAAGCCTGGAAACCGGCATTCATTAATGGCCACAGCAGTCTTGTATCGTTGTCACGTCGCTATGCTCCAGAGGTGGCTTTGATTGCAAACGGGGGCCTGCACAGGGCAGAGCACGCCTCATCCGTGCTGGAAGAGGGCGCCGATATCATCGCAATAGGTAAGGCCGCGCTGGCAAATCCCGATCTGCCTCGACGACTCGCCAACACACAACGCTTGAATGAGTTCGATGCCTCGATATTGGGGCCAATCGCTAACATCAAGAACGGCGAACTGGTGTCGGATTAACGAAAATGACTAAAGGGCCGGTGTGCGCTTTGGGCTGCTGGCCGCGCTCGCGAGCGCCTGTCATCGAGCCTGGTCAGACATCTTCTGAGGGTTATCTAGTCAGTATCTTGCCCATCGGTTGAAACCCGTACCTGGCGAAGTCCTGGCGCATTGCCTGAGCTACCGCTGTTCGCGTTGCACGCCTCTGATGAACAGCCCAGCGACGAGCCCCAGCAGTGCCGCGCCGATCATGAGTGGTGCCTTGCTTTTATGGTTTGGCCAACCGCCCATGACACTTGGATCTTGCTCTTCGCGGTGCGTCAGCGCGCTTTCCGGCTCACGCTGCGGCTGGCCGTGCGTAGTCTGACTCGCCAGCGTGGCACGGGCCTCGATCCTTGAAAGATCAAGGCGCGTTCCATCTATCAGGGTCAGCTTCAGGTCGTCGAGGGTCCCGGCTATCCGATCAGGAAAAACCGGCTCTCCCTGGGCATCCAGGCTGTCGTAGATGAACTGCCTACCTTCGAGCCAGCCCACAGCGGTCAGCAGCTCGGGTCCCAGGTAGTACTTGCCGTCTAGGAAGAACCCCGGAAACTGATGGGTGCGCTCGATGTTATCGACGCAGTAGCGCTCCCCTGGTTTCATACCGGTCGCTTTATCGAGCATGGTGCACCCCTCTTCAGTAGGCGGCAGACATTGTTCAGCCCTTGCTGTGTTCATCCGACGTCGGTCCGGTGCCGCGTTTGATCCCGCGTGGGCCGGCGACACCCCAGATACCCAGGCCAACCAGGGGCAGCGCGAGAATCACCAAGGCCCAGAGCGCTTTGGTCGCATCGGATTTGTCGCTTCTGAACACACTGACGATGGCCCACAGGTCAACGAGCAAGACAATTGCCGCGACGGCAATCCAGTAGTACATGGCAAGATCGTTCATCAGTTGATCTCCTATGAGCTTGGCGTTACTGGGACTGCTTGCGGCCTGAAGCTGCGTGCAGCGGGCTGAGCGCGGAACCTGTGCCTTCGCCAGACGCCTGGTAACTCGCGCCCCCTGAACGGAAGGCCAGTGCAAACCGGCGAAAGTTCACACAAGGTTCCAAACGCCCGTCTCAGTCGCACAGGGGGCGAGTCAATCTGGGCTTAGCGCCTAGAGCACCTTGTCGAGGGTGATTGGAAACGCTCTTACCCGTATGCCGGTGGCATGGAAGACAGCATTGGCTATCGCCGCCGCCACGCCCACGATGCCAATTTCGCCCACCCCTTTGGAGCCCAGTTCATTGACGATGTCGTCCTGCTCTTCAACGAATATCACCTCGATCTCACCGCTGTCGGCATTCACCGGAATGTGGTACTCCGCCAGGTTGTGATTGAGAATGCGGCCCAGCCGATGATCGGTTAAGGTTTCTTCGTGCAAGGCCATGCCCAGCCCCCACACCACGCCGCCAAGGATCTGGCTACGTGCGGTCTTTGGATTGACCACACGTCCTGCCGCGATAGCGCTGACCACCCGGGTGACTTTGATCGAACCAAGCTCTTCATCAACCTGAACTTCGACGAATACCGCTGAATGTGTGGCAGTGGCGAACGGCTTGCGCTTGGCGCCCGGCTCGGCATCGACCTGTACTTCGAAAACACCATTGGGGGCGCTGGCGACGATGTCCGCCAGGGCAAAGCGATGATTGCCTGCGTGTAGGTAGCCGTCTGCGAACACGACCTGCTCCAGGGCTGTGCTGGCAACTGCGGGATAGGTCCTGCGCGCGTGTTCCAGCACTTTGCTCCGTAGCTCAAGGCAAGCTTGGCGCACTGCCGAACCGACCGACGACACGGTGAAAGAACCACCCTGAAGCGGCGCTGGAGGCAGCGAAGAGTCACCTAGTACGAACGTGACGTCCTGTAGTCGGGCGCCGGCTGCGTCGGCTGCGATCTGGGTCATGACGGTGTAAGTGCCAGTACCGATGTCGGTGGTGGCGCTACTGACGGTCAGGTGGCCCTGGGCATCGATGCGCGCCTTGGCGCTGGCTTTCATCTGCATCGCTTCCCAGACGCCGCCGGCCATGCCCCAGCCGACCAACTGCGTGCCTTTGCGCATGCTCCTCGGTGCGGCGCTGCGTCGGTCCCAGCCGAAACGCTCGGCGCCTTGGGTATAGCACGCCAGCAGTTGCTTGCTGGAGTAGGGTTTGTCTTCGTTGCCATTGCTGGCGGCAAAATTGCGTCGGCGTAGCTCGACCGGGTCGATCCGGGCGGCCCAGGCGAGTTCATCCAGGGCGCACTCCAGGGCGATCATCCCGGAAGCGGCGCCGGGTGCGCGCATGTCCAGCGGGGTGTACACATCGAGCGGAGCCAGGCGATAGCTCAGGGCAACGTTGTCACACTGATAGAGCATGCCGCTCCACTCGACCAGATGCTCGGTAAAGTCCTCGAAGCGTGATGTTTGGCCAAGTGCATCGTGGGCGATTGCCAACAGCCGGCCGTGCGCGTCTGCACCTAGGCGCAAACGCTGCTCGGTGCGGGGCCGGTAGCCGAAGCTGAACATCTGCTGGCGGGTCAGGGTGACGCGCACCGAGCGCTGCAAGTGCAACGCCGCCATTACTGCCAATGGCAGCTGGTACTGCGGGCGCAAGCCTGAGCCGAACGCGCCGCCGACGAAGGCTGCCAGAACCCTGATGTGCTCCTTGGGCAGACCGAAGACCTTGTGCAGGTAGTCCTGGCAATTCTGCGTACCTTGGGTCTTGTCGTGAATGTGCAAGGTGCCGTCGGGGTTGTAGAACACCGTCGATGCATGCGGCTCCATCGGGTTGTGATGCTCGCTGGCCGTCAGGTAGGTGGCATCGATCTGCACTGGCGCGCTGGCGAACTGCCCGGCAAAGTCGCCACGCGGTTCAGGTGTTTCGGCAGGTGCCCGATGGGCTTGGTTGCGTACATTGAGCAAATCCGTCTCGTGGGCCTGTTCGACGTAGTGGATGTCGATCAACGACCCCGCGTACCTTGCCAACTCGAGGCTTTGCGCGACCACCAGTGCCAAGGGTTGCCCGCTGTAAAGCACCTGATCGTTGAACAAGGGCCGAAATGGCGAACCTTCGGCCGAGTCGGCGTCACTGTAATCGTCGTCGTAACTGGAAATGTGCGGACGATGACTATGGTCGAGCACTGCGATCACCCCAGGCACGCTCAGGGCCCGGGAACTGTCGATCCTCAGTACCCGGCCCCGGGCGATGGTGCTGGATACCACGCTGCCATGAAGCAGGTTGGCCTCGGGGTACTCGCCCGCGTAGCGCGCCTGCCCGGTTACCTTGGCTACACCATCCACCCGGTCCAGAGGTGTTCCGACTAGCACTTTGGTGTTCATGGGCGTGCCCCCCGCGCCGCGGCACCGAGCACGGCATCGCCCAGTGCCCGCACAATGGCCCGCTGCGCCAGCGTCACCTTGAAACCGTTGTGGCTCAACGGCGTTGCACCTTGCAGCATGGTTTGAGCCGCGCGGGTAAACAGCGCTTGTGAAGGGGTTTGGCCGATCAGCATCCGTTCCACAGCCGGGTCTCGCCACGGCTTGTGCGCCACGCCGCCCAGCGCCAGGCGGGCGAGCTGGATTACGTTGTTGTCCAGGCGTACGGCAGCTGCCACCGAAACCAGCGCGAAGGCATAGGAAGCGCGGTCGCGAATTTTCAAATAACGGGAATGGTCGGCGAAGGCCGGGGGCGGTAACTCAATGGCGACCACCAGTTCATCGACTGCCAGCTGATTGTCGCGCTGCGGTGCGTCCTGGGGCAGGCGGTGAAACTCGGCAAAGGCTATCTGGCGTTTACCGGACCGCCCCTCGACATGGACCACAGCCTCTAGCGCTGCCAGCGCCACACACATGTCCGATGGATGGGTGGCGACGCAGGCATCGCTAGCACCGAGGATGGCGTGGATACGGTTCAGCCCTGTTCGCGCCGGGCATCCGCTGCCGGGGTCGCGCTTGTTGCAAGGGGTGCCAGTGTCATAGAAGTAGTAACAGCGGGTGCGTTGCAACAGGTTGCCACCGGTACTGGCCATATTGCGCAGCTGCGGCGATGCCCCCGCCAGGATGGCTTCGGACAACAACGGGTAATGCTGTTCGATTGTCGAATCGGCGGCCAGCTCGGCATTGCTGACCAGCGCGCCTATCAGCACACCGCCGCTCGAGGTTCTCTCAATGCGGTTCAGTCCCAGATGGGTGATATCAATCAGGTGCTCGGGGCGTACCACGTTCTCCTTCATCAAATCGACGAGGTTGGTACCCCCTGCAATGAATCGCGAAGAAGGATCTGCCAGGTGGACGGCTTCGCTGACCGATGCAGGCTTGTGATAGCTGAAAGGCGTCATGGCTGCTGGTCTCCTTGCGCTTGTGGCGCAGCGCGCATCAGCGGCAGCGCTTCTTGCACGGCGGCGACGATATTGCTGTAGGCGCCACAACGGCAGAGATTGCCGCTCATTTGCTCGCGGATGACATCTGGCGTAGCGGCATGGCCTTCACGGGCCAGACCCACCGCGGAGCAAATCTGGCCTGGCGTGCAGTACCCGCATTGGAAGGCATCATGCGTGATGAAGGCGCGCTGCATGGGATGCAGTTGGTCGCCGCTGGCCAGGCCCTCGATGGTCACCAGGTCGGCCCCATCGCACATGATGGCCAAGGTCAGGCAGGCATTGATGCGCTTGCCATCGCGCAACACCGTGCAGGCCCCGCACTGGCCATGGTCGCAACCTTTCTTGGTGCCTATCAGGTCCAGCTGTTCACGCAGCAGGTCGAGCAGGGTGGTCCAGGGATGGACCTGCAGCGATCGGGCTTGAGCGTTTATGGTCAGGTCGATGGGGTGCTGTTGGCCGCCTTCGGGAAAGATCTCGCTCATGGTAGGTTCTCACGGTCAGGGTTGGCACAGTCGGCTGCGTCTCTGTGGTGCGACCGACCCGACTGTGCAAACGTTCAGCCTGTGCGCCGAGGCGTGCATCACTTCTTGCCGGGTAACACCGAACTGAGGACTTGCTTGGCCGTCTGCACGATGACCCCGGCCTGGTCCGGGTCGCCCTTGAGCAAAGTGCCGGCAAATTTCTTCGCCTGCTCCAGCTTGATGTGGGGTGGCAGCGGTGGCACGTTGGGGTCGGTCTTGAACTCGATCAAGACCGGCCTATCGGCGCTCAAGGCGCGTTCCCAGGCCGCGGCGACGTCGTCTTCGCGGTCGACGAAAATGCCCTGCAGGCCGATGGAAATGGCGAACAAGTGGTAAGGCACGTCAGGAATCGTCTGCGACGCCTCGAACTTGGGATCGCCTTCCATCACGCGCTGCTCCCAGGTGACCTGGTTGAGGTCCTCGTTATTGAACACCGCACAGATCCATTGCGGGTTTTCCCATTGCTGCCAGTACTTGGCCACGGTGATCAGCTCGGCCAGGTTGTTCATCTGCATCGCGCCATCACCCACCAACGCGATCACTGCGCGCTGCGGATAGGCAAACTTGGCGGCGATGGCGTAGGGCACGGCAGCCCCCATGCAGGCCAGGCCCCCGGACAATGAGCAGTGCATGCCCCGGCGAATCTGCAGGTCGCGGGCAAACCAGTTGGCGCAGGAGCCGGAGTCGCTGGTCACGATACTGTTGTCGGGCAGGCGAGGGGAGAGCTCGTACACCACACGCTGTGGGTTGATGGGGTCGGCCTTGACCTGCGCACGTTTTGCCAGGGTTTTATCCCAACGTGCGCGCCAGCCTTCGACCTTTTTCCGCCAACGGCGGTCGGTCTTGGACTCGAGTAGAGGCAACAGCGCGCGCAAGGTCTCTGCGGCGTCACCGACCAGGTTTACCTCCATCGGGTAACGTAGGCTGAGCATGTCTGCTTGCAGATCGATCTGCACAGCGCGGGCCTGGCCTTCCTTGGGCAGGAACTCGGAGTAGGGAAAGCCCGAGCCGATCATCAGCAGGGTGTCGCATTCGCTCATCAGCTGATAGCTCGGTTCGGTGCCGAGCAAGCCTATGGCGCCGGTGACCCACGGCAGGTCATCGGGCATGGCGGCCTTGCCCAGTAGAGCCTTGGCCACGCCTGCGCCTAATGTGTCAGCGATGGCGATGACTTCATCGGTGGCCTGCAGGGCGCCGGCGCCTACCAGTATGGCGACTTTGCGCCCGGCATTGAGGACTTCGGCGGCGCGGCGCAGATCGCTGTCATAGGGCACCACCTTGGGCTTGCTGTAGCCAATGCCCGAATGCACCGTGCCGTGGGCATGCGCCGGTTGCTGGTAGGGCAAGTCCTGCAGGTCGTTGGGCAGAATCACTGTGGTTACCCGTCGCTCGCCGATGGCGGTGCGCACCGCGCGGTCAAGCAGGTGGCGCACCTGCGAGGGCGTGGATGCCTGCTGGACAAATGCCCCGGAGACATCCTTGAACATCGACAGCAGGTCCAGCTCCTGCTGGTAGTGCCCGCCCAGTGCGGCCCTGGCTTGCTGGCCGACGATGGCCAGCACTGGCATATGGTCCATACGGGCATCGTAGAGACCGGTGAGCAAGTGCGAAGCGCCAGGGCCGGAGGTCGCGATACAGACGCCCAGCTCACCGGTGAATTTGGCATGGGCACAGGCCATGAATGCAGCCATTTCTTCGTGGCGGGCCTGGATGAATTCAATCTTGCCCTTGGCCCGGCTCAGCGCACCGAATACACCGTTGATACCATCGCCGGGGTAGCCAAAGATGCGCCGTACCCCCCATTGATACAAGCGCTCTACCAGAAAATCGCCTACCGTGCCCGTCATTGCCTTCTCCCGTTGATTGGTCGATAGGGGTCTGGACTTGACGCGGTTTGGGAAAGTTTCAACTATCTGGGTCGGTGGCGGGCTTCACGTCGTCACCGTGTGAGCTTACCCAGTCCATGTGAGCTGTACTGCAATCGAGCATGTCGGGTGAAAAGGCAGCAACGCTTGGAGTTCTTTGATTAGGGAGATAGCAGGCTATGGTGCGTTCCACCTTGGATCATCTGGTCATTGTGTCACCGACCCTGCCGTTGGGGGCCCAATTCGTCGAGCGTCAACTCGCAGTGCAGTTGCAGCCAGGTGGTAAGCACATGCGCATGAGCACTCACAATCTGCTCCTACGATTAGGAGAGTCGTTTTATCTTGAAGTCATTGCTCCTGACAGTCAGGCCCCTTTGCCTACGCGACCTAGGTGGTTCGGTCTGGATGAGCTAAGTGCGCAATCATCGCCCTATTTAGCCCACTGGGTGGCGCGTACGGAGCGTCTGGATAGCGCAGACGAGCGTCTCAGGCAGGTTTTTGGAGAGATCGAACCGATGAGCAGGGGAGGTCTGTCGTGGAAAATTTCGATTCAGCCTGACGGGCATCTGCCTCTGCAAGGGGCTGTCCCTAGCCTGATCGATTGGGGCGAGTCGGAGCATCCCGCCAAGAGACTCGATGACAAAGGCTGTCAACTGCAACGTCTGGAAATTGCTCATCCCGAGCCCTGCGTAGTGGAACGCGAGCTGCAATCTATCGGCTTTACCGGGCCGGTCAGTGTATTACGCAGTGAGCGATACGCATTGAAGGCCTACATCGCTACACCGCATGGCCTCAGGATTCTGTAGCTCACGCGGTGTGCGATCTGTACTGGGTGAATAGTCACTGACGCGGTAGCAGCCCGTCTTATCGTTTACACCGTCATAGCGCGACTCAGAACAGCCGCTGCTCAGCTGGCCTTAGCTCAATGTTGCGGCGATGAGATTGCTTGGACGTTTCCTTGACTAATTTTTCACATCGCTTGGGAGACATTATCACCATCCCTACGTGTGATAGACCTTGCCCGCCTAGCAGCGGGCTTTCTTTTGCCCGCCATCTCACCCCGCCCGCATACCTTGGCCGTAGCTCGTTCACCTCTAGCAAATGCACTTGCACCTGAGTCCGCGGCTGATTGGCTTGGCCGTGCCGAGTAACGACCCTCAGTGCTTACCTCCCAAAAGAGGGAGTAAAACGCGTCGAGAGCAAAGGATGGACAGTGCTACGGCTTCGATGCATGCCCAGTGAGGGGAGGGTAAGAAATAGTCAGTCCCTGGGCAATGGCACTGGCTTCAAGCTTCACACGCTCTGCATCGAGAAAACCATACGTGGCTTGCAGATTGCTGATCTTCACTTGAATTTCAGCCATCTTGCTAGCGACCAAGGCAGCGCCTTGTGCGCAATCGATGGTATTACCCCGTTTGGCCGCGAGGATTTCCCCGATTGCCGAAAGGGAAAAACCCATGCTTTGGGCATTTTGAATAAACCCCAGGTCGACAACGGTCTGATCGCTGTAGCTGCGGTAGTTGTTGGCCTGCCGCTGGGCCACGATAAGCCCGAGTTTCTCGTAATAGCGCAATGCATGGCGGCCAATCCCACTTCGGCGCTCCAACTCTCCAATGTTCACAGTAAATTTCCTTGACTGTAGAGCAGACTCTACACCTTAGCCTGCACCCATCATCCAAACAAGGAGTCAGGCATGAGTGTGGAATGCTTCGTAACCGGCGGCACTGGGTTTGTGGGTCAACATCTGCTGGCCCGTCTCACTGCGACAGGGCACAAGACCTGGGTACTTATGCGCAGCCCTGAAAACATTGGGCGGCTTAGACAACAAGTGGAGCGACTGGGCGGTAACCCTACTTATGTTCATCCCGTTGAAGGCGACATTAGCAGGGAGGAGCTTGGGCTCAGCGAGGCAGACAAGCAGCGCGTGTCTTCGGCCGCAGTTGCCTTCCACCTCGCGGCGCAATTTACCTGGGGGCTAAGCATGGAGCATGCCCGCGCAGTCAATGTGCAGGGGGCGCTGAGGGTCGCCAGGCTTGCGGCAAACCAGCGCATCCGATTACTGATGGTGGGCGGCTACATGCTGCAAAACCTTACCCACCTTGCCAGTATCGGGGTTGATCATGAGCGCCCTGAAAACACAAACTGGCCCGCAGTCTACGACCGTGTGGGTGGCTACGAAGGCAGCAAGCTTGAGTCCCATTTCGCAGTTATGCGCTACATGCAGGAAGCGGGCGCCGATTACACCATCGTTCATCCTGCTACGGTGTGTGGCCACAGTGAGAGTGGGCACATTCTGGAAGGACAACCCCTGGCCGAACTCATTCGAAATCTGGCACAAGGCAGGTTCAAAGCTGTCCCCGGTTCCCCCGAGCACTGGTTGCCAGTGGTCAGTGTCGACTACCTGGTGGCGATGATAACCTGCGTGGCCTTCGACCCCTTGATGGCCAACCAGCAGGTGCTGGCACTCTATGAGCGCACACCAAATCTGCAGGAAATGCTTGGCCAGCTGGCAAACATGCTGGGGGTCAAGGCCCCCCGACGCCATGTAGCGATAGGTTTGCTTCGGTGGCTTTTGTCGATTCCTGGACTGGCGGCCCGATTCGCGATCAGCGCCGAGTCATTGAATTTCATTCAAACGCAGCGCTTCGATATGCGCCATAGCAAGCAACTGGAGCAGAGGTATCAGCTAACGCATCCCGACATGGCGCGAACCTTGGAAAACACAGTGCGATACGTCAAGGGTTACTTAATCAACTGAAAGCAATCAATCTTGCAATCTTCGATGAGGTAGCAGGGTCTTATATTCGCTGAGGTCCAAACCTATCGGTAGCAATCATTTGCAGCGGGAGCTTTTGACCGAGCGAAAACGATGTTGCGATCAGCAGAATTCTTGTGAGCATGTCTTAGGGCATCATGCCGAGTGGTTTCCTTGAAAGCTCAGGGCTTGGGACAGCGCCGAGCTTGATTTATCCTGCGCCGTCTCCATCAGGGTGCACAAGGACGGTCCCATGATTCCTGTCTCCATGCCGGCCATGCTGCTCGGCTACATGATCTACCTCTTTTCCGAAGTCTTTCTCTGGTTGCTCATCGCCTGCCTGCTGGCACTGCTGGTCCCCCGTTGCCGGCGCTATATGCTGGCCAGGCGTTGGCGCTTCGGCATGCTCGTGGTGCTGCTGGCTGCAGGCAGCGGACTGTATGTCCAGTTCACCTACGAGCAATGGCAGGACTGGCGTGCGCACAATCCCCGCCTCGAGCACGAGGAAGTGCTTGGTGACCTGGTGCTTCCGGCCGGTACGCAGGTCCATTTGCGAAACCTGGAGCCTTTCAACGACCTGTCCGGCGATCCCGTGCCCTATGGCATGCAGAGTCTGGAGCAGGCTGATTTCGAGCGCACGCCAGGTCACATCTTAGGTATGCCCGTGCGTCGTCTGGAACTGGCGCAGGGGCACGGTTTCGCGACGGTCGAGACCCTATCGGCCCATGACCTGGCAGGATGGAAATGTGAGCCTGGGGAGGTCGAGTTCGGCTTTCCGTTCGGTGCTCACTTCACCTTTTTCGAATGGAAAATGCGCCGATGCACGCTGGCGCCAGGTACCCAGCTGGGCGGCATTGTCTGGCCTGGCCCGGTAAGGGTGTTCGCCAACACCACTAGCTGGCAGGCCAGGTCCGAGGAAAGGCCGGTCAGGGTACTGGGGATAGAACTGCGTTCACTGATCATGATCCTCGACCGGCCTTATGGGGAAGGTCGCTCGTGGGGAGGCTACTCGAACCAACCCTTCGCGTTCGGTCCTGTTCACTATCCTGCCGACATCCAGGTCAGCCGTTATCAAGGCCAGATGCTGTTCAGCCTGCCACCGGACGCACACGCCCAGGATCGTCGTACTGGAACCCCCATCGAGGGCGGGCAGACGGTGGTGCAGAGCATGCAAGGGGAGGTGCTGGGGATACACAGCAACCGTTCAATGGGGGTTTATTTTCCTGATGAAATCATAGTGCGCTGAAATTCAATCAGCGGGGATAGACCGCAAGGCGGCCCCGGCATCTTTCAAGCTTCGTATGGCCGTGCAGCAGTTGAACCGCCCGCGGTTCCCCAACGGGCAGATGTCCACTTGCCGCATCCCCATTATCGCTGCCGGCGCTCGCAGTCAGCTCGCTGTATGAGGTAGTGGCGTCAAGCCGCTATCTTTGATCGCTGCGTCGGCTTCTGGCGATGCCAGATAGTCAAGGAGCGCCTGGGCTGCGGCATGATGCTGGCTCTTGCTGACGACGGCGCCCGAATACATGGTCATTTTCTGCGCTTGAGCCGGGATCAGGCCGACGATGTCGATACCCTTTACTGGCTTAAGCTCACTTAGCTGTTGGAAGCCGATCTGTGCTTGGCCGCGAGCGATCACTGCGCCTACGGGCTCGGCAGGGATCATGTGAGCCTTGGCCACGAACTGGTCGCCGAGTTGCATGCGAGGGAACAGGGTCTTGGAGAGATAGACGCCGCTTGCGCTGTCGGAGTAGGCGACAGACCTGCTGTTTTGCAGCACCGTGCGCAAGGACTGCATAGTGCTTATGTCCGGCTTCGGTTCGCCTTTGCGAACGGCCATGGCAATGAAAGACTTGCCGAGATCTATTCGGCTGGTTTTGTCGGCTAGACCGCTGGCGACCAGGTTGTCGAGCGCCGAACCTACCATCAGAACCACATCCGCCTGCTCACCGCGAGCGAGCCTGTTTGGTACGGCCTGCGGGGTCTCGCCCATCGAAGGCGCTGCGAGTACTTCCAGCTTCACGCCATATTTCTTCTCATAAGCTGGCGCCACTTCCCGGATAGCGCCCATGATTCCGCCGGAACTCAGCACGGTCAGCGTTTGCTCGCCCCCTTGTACAACGTCAGTAGCCGAGCAGGCGAATGAAATGGTCAAGAGGGCAGCACAGGACAGCATTCGAAGCATCGGAGCGTTCTCCACCTGTAAAAGCGCGAAATTTTACCGGGGCGTGGAGCAAGCTAATGGTTAATCAACAATTAAGAATGTTTTACATTTCTGTCCGCAGATGGCAGCGATGGGCTGAAAGCGGCAGAGCGCGACTCACCGCTTACGACGCTTTCTAGCCCTCACGGCGGGGTGGTAAGTCACTCCGAGCCATCACTGTTACTTTGCGCTGAGGGCTGCACGAACGTCGCCATGCCAAATGTCATTTCAACAGATCTATGGAGGGAAGCTAGAGTCCAGCACCGATACGGGTCTAGGCCGTGGACAAAGGCTCGCAACATAGAGCTGATTGACAGGTGGTGACCATATTATAGATTGGTCACTATCTGTCAATCAGCTCGCCACAGAGTTAAGCTTTGGACATGAATGAAGATATGAACACCTCGACCCAACGCGGCCCGCTGGATCATGAGATCCGCGACCAGATCATCAACGCGGCGACGCAGCATTTCGGCCATTACGGTTACGAAAAGACCACTGTCTCGGATCTCGCCAAGGCGATTGGTTTTTCCAAGGCCTATATCTATAAATTCTTCGATTCCAAGCAAGCCATCGGCGGGGTGATATGCAGCAATCGCCTGGCCATGATCATGCAGATCGTCGAAGCCGCCATTGCCGAGGCGCAGACCTCATCCGAGAAGCTAAGGCGGCTTTTCCGCTCGATTTCAAAGGCCGGCAGCGATCTGTTTTTTCACGATCGCAAGCTTTACGACATCGCTGCCGTCGCTTCGCGTGACGAGTGGCCATCGGTCAAGAATCATGAACTGCTTATCCGCCAGCTCATCCAGCAGATTCTCCTCGAAGGCCGGCAGTCTGGGGAATTCGAGCGCAAGACGCCCCTGGATGAGGCCGTCAATGCGATTTTTCTAGTCCTGCGCCCTTACGTCAACGCGGCTCAGTTGCAGTACAACCTCGATACAGCGCCTGAGGCCGCAGTGCTTCTGCCAGCACTGATATTGCGCAGCCTGGCGCCCTAGCCAATTAATTGTGACCATTGACAGATTTGGTCACAGGTCCAAGAATTGGGTTCCTATCTTGCTCTTGAGTAACGGAACCCATGCGCCTCAAGTCCGCCACCTTCGTCTTTTGCTTACTGCCTATCGTCCTGGTGGCGTGTGGCGAATCGTCAGTCAACAAAGACCCCCGCAACAAGCCGCCGCTGATCAGGGCGGCGGCGGTCCAGCAGTCCTCCGAGACGGGCCGTTCATTCACCGGCGTAGTGGTCGCACGTACCCAGAGTGACCTGGGCTTCCGGGTGTCGGGCAAGATTCTCGAGCGTTTGGTTGACACTGGTGAAACGGTCAAGCGCGGCCAGCCGTTGATGCGACTCGATCCCATCGACCTGCAACTGCAGGCGCGTGCGCAATTGCAGACGGTCGCTTCCGCTCGGGCGCTGGCCAAGCAGACGGCTGATGACGAGGCGCGTTATCGCGGGCTTGTAGCCGTCGGCGCGGTATCGGCGTCGCGCTATGATCAGATCAAGGCCGCCGCCGACTCCGCCAAGGCTCAGCTCAGCGCTGCCCAAGCTCAGGCTGATGTGGCGCGCAATGCCACGGGCTACGCGGTGTTGTTGGCTGACGCCAATGGGGTGGTGATGGACACTCTGGCTGAACCCGGCCAGGTGGTCAGTGCCGGCCAGGCGGTGGTGCGACTGGCGCGGGCGGGGCAGCGGGAAGCTGTCGTGCACCTTCCTGAAACCCTGCGCCCGACGCCGGGCTCCACAGCTCAAGCTACTTTGTATGGCAATAGCGGCGCTGCCGTGGCAGCCAAGCTGCGCTTGCTGTCGCAGGCCGCCGATGCCACCACCCGAACCTTCGAAGCCCGGTATGTGCTTGACGGCGCGTTGGCGAACGCGCCGCTGGGCTCCACCATTACCCTGAATATCGCAGAGGACAGGAGCGCCACTCAACTGCTGCAGGTACCTATCGCCGCGCTATACGATCCAGGCAATGGCACAGGGGTGTGGGTAATTGCCGGCGAGCCGGCGAAGGTCTCCTGGCGGCCCGTTCAGGTAATAGGTATCAGTGATGATACGGCGCGTGTCGCTGGCAAGCTCAAGGCTGGCGAGCACGTGGTTGCCCTAGGTGCCCACCTGCTGCGTGATGGCCAGGAAGTACGGCTTGCCCAAGCGGCTGTCACGCCCGTAGCCGTGAGTCAGCCATGAGCAAGGGGCGTTTCAACCTGTCCGCCCTCGCGGTTCGCGAGCGCTCTATCACACTGTTCTTGATTTTGCTGATCGCGGTGGCCGGAACGCTGGCGTTCTTTCAGTTGGGTCGTGCCGAGGATCCGCCGTTTACCGTCAAGCAGATGACCATTATCACTGCATGGCCAGGCGCTACCGCCCTGGAAATGCAGGATCAGGTCGCCGAGCCGTTGGAAAAGCGCGTGCAGGAGCTGAAGTGGTACGACCGCAGCGAAACCTACACTCGCGCGGGCCTGGCATTCACTATGGTGTCGTTGCGCGACAGCACGCCGCCGTCGCAGGTGCAGGAAGAGTTCTACCAGGCCCGCAAGAAGCTGGGTGATGAAGCCAAAACGTTGCCTGCCGGCGTTATCGGGCCGATGATCAATGACGAGTTCTCCGATGTGACCTTCGCGGTGTATGCCCTGAAGGCAAAGGGTGAACCACAGCGCCAGCTGGTGCGTGACGCCGAATCGCTGCGTCAGCGGCTGCTGCATGTGCCAGGGGTCAAGAAGGTCAACATCATCGGCGAACAGGCCGAGCGCATCTTCGTGTCGTTCTCCCATGACCGGCTGGCAACCCTGGGTGTGACGCCGCAGGATCTTTTTGCTGCACTCAATAGCCAGAACGCCCTGACGCCCGCCGGTTCGGTGGATACCAACGGACCGCAGGTCGTCATGCGCCTGGATGGTGCCTTCGACAAACTGGCAAAGATCCGCGAGACACCGATTGCCGTACAGGGTCGAACGCTGAAGCTGTCCGACGTCGCAACTGTGGAGCGCGGCTACGAGGACCCGGCCACCTTCCTGGTACGCAACGATGGCGAGCCCGCTTTGCTGCTCGGTGTGATCATGCGCGAGGGCTGGAACGGGCTTGACCTCGGCAAGGCGCTAGAGGCAGAAACCGCGAGCATCAACCACGCCATGCCGCTGGGCATGACGCTCAGCAAAGTCACCGATCAGGCCGTCAATATCGCCTCGTCCGTTGACGAGTTCATGGTCAAGTTTTTCGTCGCGTTGCTGGTGGTCATGCTGGTCTGCTTTATTAGCATGGGCTGGCGCGTCGGCGTCGTGGTTGCCGCTGCCGTGCCGCTGACGCTGGCCATCGTCTTTGTGGTGATGGCCGCCACAGGCAAGAACTTCGACCGCATCACCCTGGGCTCGCTTATCCTCGCATTGGGCCTGCTGGTAGACGACGCGATCATCGCCATCGAAATGATGGTAGTGAAGATGGAAGAGGGCTACGACCGCTTCAAGGCGTCGGCCTATGCCTGGAGCCACACCGCCGCGCCGATGCTCTCCGGTACCCTGGTCACCGCCATCGGCTTCATGCCCAACGGCTTTGCCCAGTCCACGGCGGGTGAGTACACCAGCAACATGTTCTGGATTGTCGGCATTGCCCTGATCGCCTCATGGGTGGTGGCAGTGGCGTTTACCCCCTACCTGGGCGTGAAGTTGCTGCCCGATATCAAGCAGGTCGAGGGTGGCCATGCGGCCATCTACAACACCCGCCACTACAACCGTTTCCGCGCGTTGCTGGCGCGAGTCATCGCCCTGAAATGGCTGGTGGCCGGGACGGTCATCAGCTTGTTCGTGGTTTCGGTACTGGGCATGGGGTTGGTAAAGAAGCAGTTCTTCCCGACGTCCGACCGCCCCGAAGTGCTGGTCGAAGTGCAAATGCCGTACGGCACCTCCATCGAGCAGACCAACGCCACGGCGGTCAAGGTTGAGTCATGGCTGCGCGAGCAGGAAGAAGCGAAGATCGTGACCTCCTATGTAGGGCAAGGCCCACCCCGTTTCTTCCTGGCCATGGCGCCGGAACTGCCCGATCCGTCGTTTGCCAAGATCGTGGTGCTGACCGATAGCCAGCAGGCCCGTGAGGCCCTCAAGCTGCGTATTCGAGAGGCCGCCTCCGAAGGGCTGGCGCCCGAGGCCAAGGTGCGCGTCACGCAACTGGTCTTCGGCCCGTATTCGCCTTACCCGGTGGCCTATCGGGTGATGGGGCCAGACCCGATGCAACTGCGCGAAATCGCCACCCGTGTGCAGCGCGTTATGCAAGCCAGCCCGATGATGAGAACCGTGAACAGCGACTGGGGCGCTCTGGTGCCAACGCTGCATTTCTCGCTAGATCAGGATCGCCTGCAGGCCGTTGGCCTGACCTCTAACGCAGTCGCCCAGCAGCTGCAATTCCTGCTCAACGGCGTACCGATCACCACGGTGCGCGAAGACATTCGTGCGGTGCAGGTGGTCGGCCGGGCAGCGGGGGATATCCGTCTCGATCCGTCGAAGATCGAGGGCTTCACACTGGTTGGCTCAGCCGGTCAGCGCATTCCGCTGTCGCAGATCGGCGAGGTCGATGTTCGTATGGAAGATCCGATTCTGCGCCGTCGCGACCGCACACCGACCATCACCGTACGGGGTGATGTTGCCGAAGAGCTGCAGCCGCCAGACGTCTCGGCAGCAGTGTGGAAAGACCTGCAGCCGATCATCGAAACCTTGCCAACTGGCTTTCGCATCGAAATGGCCGGCTCTATCGAGGAATCGGGTAAGGCCAGCCAGGCGATTCTGCCGCTACTGCCGATCATGATCGCCCTGACGCTGCTGATCATCATCCTGCAAGTACGCTCGATCTCGGCGATGGTCATGGTGTTTTTCACCTCGCCGCTGGGTCTGATCGGCGTGGTGCCGGTGCTTCTCATGTTCCATCAACCGTTTGGCATCAACGCTCTGGTCGGGCTGATTGCACTGTCAGGGATCCTGATGCGCAACACGCTGATCCTGATCGGGCAGATCCATCACAACGAGAAAGAGGGCCTGGACCCATTCAATGCGGTGGTCGAAGCCACCGTACAGCGCGCCCGCCCCGTGTTGCTGACGGCACTGGCAGCGATTCTTGCCTTCATTCCACTGACGCACTCGGTGTTCTGGGGAACCCTGGCTTATACCCTTATCGGCGGCACCTTTGTCGGCACCATCATGACCCTGGTGTTTCTCCCGGCGATGTACTCCATCTGGTTCAAGATCCGCCCCAGCCGCCTCGGCGATGATTCGAGCGTCACGGCGAAAGCCTGACGCAGCTCCCGGGCCCGCGTTCTCCTGCGGCCAGGGAGAACGCCGACCGACAAAGAGAGGTTCCAATGAGTAACGTTCAGCAGCACAGACGCATTGTGGTAACCGGTACTGGCATCGTCGGGCCACTGGGCTGTGGTGTGAGTGAAGTGTGGCGCCGCCTGCTGGCCGGGCGCTCGGGCATTCGCACACTGCCCGCGCACATCACCGAAGGCACAGGCGTGACGGTGGGAGGACAAGTGCCCACGCTCGAAGAAGACGCGCTGGTGGGCTATCAACCCGAACGGATCATCGCGCCGAAAGAACGCAAGAAGATGGACCGCTTTATCGAGTTTGCGCTGATTGCCGCTCATGAAGCGCTGGAGCAGGCAGGCTGGCACCCGAGCAGCGAAGCCGAGAAGGCACGAACCGCAACCATCATCGCGTCCGGCGTGGGCGGGTTCGGAGCCATGGCAGAGGCCGTGCGTACGACCGACTCACGCGGGCCGCGCAGGCTGTCGCCGTTCACCGCCCCCTCATTCCTGGCCAACATGGCAGCGGGGCAGGTGTCCATTCGCAACGGCTTCAAAGGTCCGCTTGGCGCGCCGGTTACCGCCTGCGCCGCGGGTGTTCAGGCGATTGGCGATGCCGCTCGCCTCATCAGATGCGGTGAGGCCGATATCGCCATCTGCGGCGGTACGGAAGCGGCTATCGACCGCGTGACCCTAGGGTGCTTTGCGGCGGCGCGCGCGTTGTCTACCGGTTTCGCCGAGAACCCGCAGCAGGCCTCGCGCCCGTTTGATCGTGACCGTGACGGTTTCGTGATGGCCGAAGGTGCCGGGCTGCTGGTGATCGAATCACTGGAACACGCCCTCGCGCGTGGCGCCACGCCGCTGGCCGAACTGGTGGGCTACGGCACCAGCGCCGATGCCTATCACCTCACCGCCGGGCCCGAGGACGGCAGCGGTGCCCTGCGCGCCATGCAACAAGCGCTGCGACAGGCGGGCCTGAGCCCGGTCGATGTGCAGCACATCAACGCCCACGCCACCTCGACCCAGGTTGGCGACAACGGTGAGCTGACAGCTATTCAGGCGCTATTTGGCGCCGACGCAGGCGTGGCGATCAGCTCGACCAAATCCGCCACCGGCCACTTGCTTGGCGCTGCCGGCGGCATCGAAGCGATCTTCACGGTGCTGGCGCTGCGTGACCAGATTGTGCCGCCGACACTGAACCTGAACACTCCGGACGAAGCAGCGGCGGGTCTAGATCTGGTTGCGCTGAGTGCGCGCAAAATGCCGATCACCCATGCACTCTCCAATGGTTTCGGTTTTGGCGGGGTAAATGCCAGTGTGTTGTTCCGCCGCTGGGAGGCAACGCAACTTCCTGGGCGACTGGAACGGCAAGCTGGTTTGCGATGATTTCGCTGGCTACAAAGCCGGTTTTGAGCAAGGCATCACTGAGATCGGCTGCATGGCTCATGCTCGCCGCAAGTTCTTCGACCTGCATGTGGCGAACAAAAGTCAGCTGGCCGAGCAGGCGTTGCACTCGATCAGCGGCTTGTACGAAGTCGAACGCCAAGCGCGAGACGTGAGTGATGAAGATCGTTGGCGAATACGTCAGGAAATGGCGGTACCGATCAGCAAAACACTGCATGACTGGATGTTGGCCCAGCGCGATCTGGTGCCCAACGGATCAGCCACGGCCAAAGCCCTCGATTACAGCCTGAAACGCTGGGTAGCGCTGACGCGCTACCTGGACGATGGGGCTGTGCCCATAGACAACAACCAAGTCGAGAACCAGATACGGCCATGGGCACTCGGGCGCTCCAACTGGTTGTTTGCCGGGTCGCTGCGCAGTGGTAAACGAGCGGCTGCGATCATGAGTTTGATCCAGTCGGCGCGCATGAACGGGCATGATCCGTATGCCTATCTCAAGGACGTTCTGACGCGGCTGCCGACCCAACGAGCCAGTGAAATCGGGCACTTGCTACCGCATCAGTGGGGGCCTGCCGCTGCTTCATAGGCAGAGCTGTGCGACTACATCATCTGATGACATGACTTGGGCATATTCGGTGCCCAGTATGGCCAAGGTCAGCTCATAAACGGTTGAGGCGTCCCAACACGTTCCTTGCGGCCCGATTACGGGTACAGCAGTCGTGGCATCCGCAGGAAGAATAATTTCGTATCCAAGCGCTTTCCCGGCTCGAATAGTGGCATCCATGCTGTTATGAACCACAACGCCGGTCAAAACAATGCGTTTTACTTGCATGCTTTTGAGAATGGCATCCAATTGGGTTCCTATGAATGCGCAGTTCTCATGCTTGATGATGACAATCTCGCCCTCTACCGGAGCCACTTCTTTTTTGATCCCATTCCAGGGGCCATGAACGTGATAGCTGGAGTTGGGATTCTCTTCATCATGCTTCACATGAAGGACAGGCCAGGCATTTGTTCGCCAGTGCCGCAGAAGGCGTTGGATTACGGACAAATAGCCAGGGTGGCTTTTACCATTCCAAACAGGCTGATCGATAGCATCCTGAACATCGAGGATAATCAGGGGGATGCTAGGCGTGTCCTTCATGTGGGGTCGTCTCCTTACGATGGACGCTTAGTGTGCTGCAACGTCTTCCAGTCAACAAGCAGCGCAGTCTCGCTAGGGTGCCGGTGCTGACAGAGGCCACTAAGGACGGGCTGGATCCGGCCCAGCTCTCGCAAGGTGAGTTGGGCGGACGCTTACAGCGAACCCCAGTGATAGACAGCTTCGGGCCGTCACCCAAGACCGTCCTAGATGGGTAGAGCAGCTCCAAGGCCGACTAGACAGTTCTCCGGGGAGATAGGGTTTGATGACGCAGACGTGCGCGGGCGGGCACTCGTCCCGGGCCATCCCTCATGGGAGGGCCTGGTTAGAGAGCGGTTGCTGCTTAAACATCGCTGGACGGCATTTGTCAGTCCCAGCGAGATCGCAGGGTGCTGCTTAACGTGAATCACGAGGCAAGTAGGTCGTCCATCTCTTGCGCCTAGTCAGCCTCTCTCGTTGACCGGAGGCGTACCCCAACCAAGCTTCAGACTTGGAGCATCTTCGAGCCAATGCCTGACGCGCGAGTGCTCTACGAGTAAGGGACGGCCAGGCAGCAGATCAGGCAGTCGATAGCTTTCCCCGGCCGTCAGGTTGATGGGGTATTTACCAATTTCTTTCTCTGGGGCTGTCGGGGCCGGCGATCCTCCGAGGCCGATGCACTGAATTAATCACGACCATAGCGGAAACATATTTTGCGCGCAAAATATTATCGCGCAAGATTAATCCCAAGTACCAAGCAGTCGCTCACCCCTTACGAGACACTGGAGAACGATCATGACCATTCGCAAAACATTCGCCATCCTCACTCTTACACTCGGCGCCAATGCTGGTGTTTTCGCGCAGACCGCTACTCCGTACCAGTACGGAATGGACTTGGATATCGACAAGGTCATCTCTGTGGATGCCACACCCAGCAACGGCGGCCAAAACAGCATTGCGACTCTGACCTACCGTGACAGCCACGGCAAGGAGCAGAAGGTGAGTTACATCCGTCCGAACACTGCAGCCAACCAGAACTAAACGCCTGCCCACGCCCTAGGAGCTCAAACCATGAAACTGTCCCGTACCCTCACCGCCGGCCTGCTGGCTCTGGCTGTAAACAGTGCCTTCGCCGCTGGTAGCCCGGGCGTGGAACACACCACCCAAGGCTTCCTTGAAGCTCTGGCTGCAGGCGGCGGCAAGCCGCTTGAAACCCTGTCGCCGAAAGACGCCCGGTCGGTGCTGACCGGCGCTCAGGCAGGCGTGAAGGTCGACTTGTCCGGTATTCAGGTCGAGCGCCGTACCATCCAAGTCGATGGCCAGCAGCTGGAGATCCGGGTAGTGCGCCCGGAGGGCGCTAAGGGTGACCTGCCGGTATTCATGTTCTTCCATGGTGGTGGCTGGGTGTTGGGCGACTATCCGACCCACGAGCGACTGATACACGACCTGGTAGTGGGCTCTGGTGCGGCAGCGGTCTACGTCGATTACACGCCATCGCCCGAGGCCAAATTCCCCATTGCGATCAACCAGGCTTACGCCGCCACCCGCTGGGTCGCTGAGCATGGCAAGGAGATTGGTGTCGACGGCAGCCGCCTGGCAGTGGCAGGCAACAGCGTCGGCGGCAACATGGCCGCGGTAGTAGCCATCAAGGCGAAGGAGGCTGGGATTCCGAAGCTACGTTTCCAAGCGCTGCTGTGGCCTGTGACTGATGCCAACTTCAACAACAGTTCCTACAACCAATTCGCTGAAGGGCACTTCCTGACACGCAACATGATGGAGTGGTTCTGGGACAGCTACACCACTGATCCGAAGCAGCGCGACGACATTCACGCATCGCCCCTGCGGGCTAGCCTGGATCAGTTGAAAGGTCTGCCGCCGGCATTGGTACAAACTGCAGAAATGGACGTGCTGCGTGATGAAGGCGAAGCCTATGCCCGCAAGTTGAACGCCGCTGGTGTGCCAGTAACCGCAGTGCGCTATAACGGCATGATCCATGACTTCGGCTTGCTCAACGTCCTCGGCGAAGTGCCTGGGACCCGCAGTGCGATGGACCAGGCTGCACAGGCGATCAAGCAGCACCTGAAGTAACAGCGGCGATCAAAAACGGGGCGACCATTGTCGCCCCGTTCGTATTTCCCACTTCACAAGCCACCTTCGACTTTCATAGCCCGTCGATCTACTGCTTAGATCCGGACGTCAACCAGGGCGAACTGAAAGGCCCACCGGATCGCATTCATCGTGAGACCGGCTAAACGAGGCGCGCCGCCTGATGCTCAGCGAGCAATTGGATGCTGCAGGTGCGGCAAATCGCGTGGGATATGAAAGCCCATCTCAGTTTAGTAGGGAGTATCGGCGCTACTACGGTGCTCCGCCGAAGCAAGACATTCAAATGTTACGATCACGAACAGAGCTCTGAGATAAATCGACAAGAGTCATTCACGATCGCGACCTTCGCACACGCGTTGTGCATTGGTGTAGCCCCAGAGATGCTTCACCCCTGCGGTATCTGTTGGCTATGACCGTCCGCTATGGGTCGATTGCGGTCAGTAGTGATCGTCTGCTTTCGACCCGAAGCGGACAGTCACGACAATCAACGTTTGGCTTGCTGGCTGTTGCCGGAGTAGGAGGTTGGCGTAAAATCGCCCCCCAAAAAAATGGCGCGCATGGCGAGAAGGAGCTTCGGTGCAGCGGGTGATGATTATTGGTCAACCTGGGTCGGGCAAAAGCACTTTGGCGCGTGAGCTTGGTCTGCGCACGGGCTTACCTGTCGTTCATATAGACACTATCCACTGGCAGCCAGGGTGGGTTGAACGAAGTCGGGAAGAGAAAACGCGACTTTGTTCCGAGGTCGAGGCTCGTGATCGCTGGATATTCGAAGGCGGCCATTCCGTTACTTGGGCGAATCGGATGGCGCGGGCAGATCTTTTGATATGGATTGATCGTTCGGCGCCGCTTCGATTTTGGCGCGTGCTGCTAAGAACGCTGCTCCAGCGCGGCCGTTCTCGGGCCGATTTGCCGGAGAACTGCCCCGAACTGCTGGCGAATCTGCCAGCGTTTTTAAGATTTATGTGGCGGACGAGAAAATCAGCACGAGTCAATATGCAAAAGCTGGTGGCGACGGCCCCCTCGACATGCCGCGTTGTTCGCCTGCGCTCTAATCGAGATACATACCTGTTTCTTTCGGGGATTGGCCCACGAGATTGATCGACGAGCGGCTGCGCTATCGAAACAAGCGACGGCGATCGGCTAATAGGGGACGGCCAGCAGCAAATAAATCTGTCCCCTTTTCCATGTCCCCTTTCCGGTGGTTGACGCGTTTATGCGGAGCAACTACAGCTAGGCCGTTGGCACTGTCCCGCCGTCAATTACAAACTCGCTCCCCGTAATGGATGCCGCACGGGGCGATGCCAGGAAGGCAATCATGTCAGCAACTTCTGACGGCGTGGAAGGGCGGCCGAGTGGAATACCACCGAGTGCATCCATGATGATGCGTTTGCCGCCTGCGTAGTCCGTACCGGCTTCCTGCGCCAGCCGCTCGGCCAAGGCGACCGACGCTTGGGTCTCGATCCAGCCCGGCGACACCCGTACAACACGCACGCCTTGTGGCGAGACTTCTTTCGACAGGCTTTTGCTGTAGGTCGACAGCGCCGCCTTGGCCGCTGCGTAAGCCGTAGTGGCTTCGGGCAAGGGCAGGCAGTTCTGAATCGAGGTTACATGGATGATCACGCCGCTCTTGCGCTGCAGCATCGATGGGAGCAGGGCGCGATCCAGGCGCACGGCCGGCATCAGGTTCAGGTCGAGCTCGCGTTGCCACTGCGCGTCATCCAACACCGCGAAGCCGCCGCTGGGTGCCGACGAACCACCCAGGACGTGGACGATGATGTCTATGCTGCCCAGCCGTTGCTTAGCTGCGGCTACCAGTGTTTCGCAGCCTTCTGGGGTCGCGAGGTCAGCCTGCACGAACAGCTCAGCCGGCAGATCGCTGGTTGCCTGCCGAGCCGAGGTCAGCACCTTGGCGCCCTCTGCGAGGAACAGCTCGACGACCGCGCGGCCGACGCCTTTGGTGCCGCCGGTGACCAGCACTTGCTTGCCGCCAAGATCAAGGTTCATGGCGCAATCTCCAGTGAGCGGATCTGGCCGTCGTGCAGGAGGAATAGATGATTCAGCTGCAGCGGGCTGCCAGGGAAGTTACCGACCAGACGCGCCGTTACGCTCAGCGAATCGTCATTCTGCGTCGCCGCCAGCGGCTCGACGCTGTAGGTGAATGCCTGGCGGGCCTCCTGTTGCCAGGCTTCGATGGCTGCAATGCCCTGGTGCGTGCGGTTTTCGTCGGTCACCCTGGCGTGCGCCCAGAAGCAGGCGGCAAGGCGCGAGATGTCGCCGCCATTGCTGACATCGAAGTAGGTTTGTACGGCGTCAGGCAGTTGCAGGTTCATGGCCTGATCTCCTCTCACAGTGGGTTGGGGTTTACGACTGTGATCTTGCCGCTCAGTTGATAGTTTGCTCAACTGGGATAGACATTAACGACCTATCCCGAATATGAGGACAATTACGTGGCAGATTCGCGCCTTGCTCTCAATGAGCTGGAAGCTGTACTGGCCGTGGCGCGGAGGGCGTCGTTTCGACAGGCAGCCATTGATCTGGATGTTTCGACCACGGCATTGAGCAACACCATTGCCAAGCTGGAGGCGAGCCTCGAAACGCGGCTGTTCAATCGCACCACCCGCAGCGTGTCTCTGACCGAGGCGGGGGCTATGTACCTGGAGCAGGTCGGTCCGGCTCTGCAGGAAGTGCGAGCGGCGCTGGAAGCGGTGCGTTCGCACAATGCCGGGCCGTCAGGCGTGTTGCGCATCAATGCCTTCGCCAGTGCCGCCCGCGCCGCGTTGCTGCCGCTGGTGCTGGAGTTTCTGCAGCGTTACCCGAAGGTGCATATCGATCTGGTGACCGAAGGCCGCCTGGTGGACATAGTCGCGGACGGTTTCGATCTGGGCGTACGTTCTGCGGATCTTGTGCCCAGCGATATGATCGTTATTCCCCTCGGCCAGCCGCAATGCTATGCCGTGGTCGGCTCCCCTGCCTACTTCGCCAAGCACGGCCGGCCGCGTAGCCCGGCGGACCTGCTCCAGCATCAGTGCATGCGCATCCGCCTTCCCAATGGGGCGATCTACCCCTGGCATTTTGAACGCGCGGGGGAGGTGACCCGGCTTGATGTGACTGGCCAGCTCACCCTGGACGAGCCTAGTGTCGCCAAGGCGGTGGTGCAGGAAGGCGTGGGGCTGGGCTTTTTTATGCAGCAGGACGTTCAGGCTGAACTGGACGCCGGACAGTTCGAGCGGGTGCTGGAAGAGTGGACGCCGCCCAGAGACAACCTGTGCCTGTACTACCCGAACCGGCGCAACCCCTCCGCTGCGCTCAAGGCATTCACTGGCCTGGCCCGCGACAATCTGCCGAGCAAAGACCAGCTATGATAATTCACCGACTGCCCCCAAGCGCCTGCTATCAGGCGATCAAGCCCAGGGTCAGCCCCTTCAAGGTGGCGGCCGCGCGGGTGGAGCAACCCAGCTTGCGGAAAATGCTTTCCATGTGGGTGCGTACGGTACTCGGGCTGATCTCCAGTCGCCGCGCCACTTCCTTGTTGCTGGCGCCACGGCTGATCTCCATGAGGATGGAGCACTCGCGGGTGGTGAGCAGCGTGCTTTTCGGCTGAGGCAGTCGGCGTTCGCCACGTGCGGCAGCGATTACCGCTGCGCAGATTTCGGCGTCAAACAGGCCGCGGCTGGCGTCCTGTTTGAGCAGCCGCGCCGCCTCCGATTCGCTATGCGCGGGTCGCCAGGGCCTGGCGCTTCTTAACGCTACCCAGGCGACAGCGCTGGCGAGCAAGCGATAGGCGGCGCACTGGGCATCGGCCGATGCACCGCGAAAGTAGCCGCTGCCGTCGAGCCGTTCGTAGGCATGGGCGGCAATTTCGCCAGGGATGGTCAGCTCAGTGATCTGCCGTGATGCCTTGTGCGTCCAGTAAGGGACGAGGTGGATACGTTCTGTGGCGCCGTAGGGTAGCGGCCCCGCGGTGTTCCACAATTGATTGGAGACGGCTGCCCGCCCCAGGCCATGGATCAGCGCGGCTTTGCCAATCTCCGTCTGGTCGGGCTCTGGCAGTCCCCACAAGCGGGCGGCCTCGACGGCAATCTGCGCCACCTGCCGGGAGTAACCTGCCAGCCAGGGCAACTTCAGATCGATCACATCACCCACCAGCGTCAGTGACACGGGACGTTCGAGCCGGGTGTCGTCCAGCCCACCGGGCGTTGTTTCCAGTTCCGTTAACCATACCTTGGCATTGCGCACCAGCAAGGCGGCGAGGGCGGCGGGGTAGCGGCGGTCGGCCTGTTCGTTGATCCAGCTCAGCGCCGTGTCCAGGCCATGGGCGCGGCTGAGGATGTCCAGGTCTCCGGCCAGTACCACTTGGTAGGCCGCGTCCGGAATGTGCACATGGCTCACACCAAGCGGCCTGCCGGTTCCGTCAAAGGTTTCGAATATCCGGCACAAGCCGGCTTCGACCGCTGCGCCAAGTTCGAGCGTTTTCGCGATCTGGCCAGACACCTCGCAGTGCACCACGGCGAGCGGTGCCGCTTGATGCACGGCGTTCATCTGTTCGGCGCCCAGGCTCTGGTCGAGCATCGCGCGGCGGCCATCGACATCATTGCCCAGCAGATGGGCGAAGCCATCGGCGTTGGCGGTGCAGCCGGACCAGCGCAGCAAGGCGACCTGCTGCGCTGTCACCAGATGCTCGCCTTTGCCGTGCAGGGCGCGGGCTAGCATCTGCGCCAGGCGGGCAACACGTTGGGAGTGGCCAAGGGGCTGGCCCATGCTGAGGTCGCCGACCTGGGAGATAGCCCCCAGTGCGCCGCTCAATGAGATGTCGAATCGTAGCGCGCTATCCATGAAAAAAGCCTCAGGGTCGGATAAATGACCGATACCCGCCAAGCATGTGGGTCCGCAGAATTTGAACTCCCAACACAGGAGTTCAGCCCATGAAAGCATTCAAGTCGCAACTCGTCACCGTCGCCTTCGCCCTGACCAGCACCCTTATGGTGAGTGTCAGCCAGGCTGCCGAGGCAACGCCTTCGGTGGTCATCGTACACGGCGCCTTCGCCGACGGCTCTGACTGGGCCAAGGTAGTGCCGTATTTGCAAGCTGAAGGGGTGGCGGTGACGGTGGTGCAAAACCCGCTGACCTCGCTGGCCGACGACGTTGCCGCCACGCAGCGCGTGCTGAACAACCAGTCAGGCAAGGTGGTGCTGGTCGGCCACTCCTGGGGCGGCACCGTGATCAGCGAAGCCGGCGCCCATGAGAAAGTCAGCGCCCTGGTGTACGTCGCCGCCTTCGCACCTGATGCAGGCCAGTTCAGTGGCGAACAGGGCAAGGGTGCGCCTATCCCGCCTGGCATCAGCCAGATCAAGGCAGACGGCAACGGTTTCCTTTACCTGACGGCAGAAGGCATGGCCAAGGACTTCGCCCAGGATCTCCCGGCGGCACAAACCGCAGTGATGACCGCTACCCAAGGCCCGATCAAGGCATCGGCCTTCGATGATCGGACCACGGTCGCTGCCTGGAAGACCAAGCCGTCCTGGTACCTGCTCGCCACTGACGATCGCATGATCCACCCCGACGTCCAGCGCTCCAGTGCCAAGCGGATCGGCGCCACCCTGACCGAACTGCGCGCCAGCCATGTGCCGCAGCAGTCACAGCCTGGCGAAGTGGCCAAGGTGATTCTCAAGGCGGTAAGCAGTGTTGGCGAGCGGTGATCGCGGCTGGCGCACTGCTATGAGCTGGCTGCCCTCAAGCAGCGCCTGTAACGCACCGTTGACGGTGTAATCAATGCAGGGATACCGCCCCACCAAATGGGGTAGATAAAGGCCAGGTGCTCGGCCCAGGTGATGTCGGCCTGGGCCCTGAGCAGATCGGGTACCAGTGGCTGCGCTTGCCGGTAGCCGCTGCGTAGTACCGGGTCAAAGCTCAAAGCATCAAGCCGTAGCACCCTTACATCATGGCCGGCACTTCTGGCCGCCTCGACATAACCCTCGGTCAGCGCTGCGCAGAAACTCTCGCTTGACGGGTGCCCCAGCACCACTAGTACTCGTTTGCTCATCATCACTTCATCCTGAACATGAAGCGTGCAGGGTAAAGCCTGACCATAACGGGAGAGTCAACTGCTCAGGCTGCTCTGGGGCCGTTGCAGTGCTGACGGCAGAATTCAGCTGGATAACCCTACGTATTTTCAAACAGGCTGGTTGAGGAGAAGGCAATTCTCCGAAAATGCATTTGTTCTCTAATATCTACTGATCACTCGCCGCTTCCGACGCTTCATTGAAAGGCCTGATTTGATGAAACCTCCTAAATCAAGTGGGTGCATGAAATAAGTCGCAGTGCGATTTGAGTAGACTTTGGCAGTGCTCGCGGAGTCTTCCCTAACGCTATCGGCGTCGTCTAGTTCGCATGGCCAAGACCGCAATCATCAGAGGATGAACTACGCTTTTAGAGCAACACCGCAGATCGAAGAAACATTGCACGCGACCGCTACGGCCAGGTGCTGGTGGTAAGGGAATGCCCATTCTTCGGGATCCGACACCCTCAGCGCCATCAGCCGGGGTACGCACCGTGAGAACTAAACAATCTCTGCTTGCCCTTTTGTTATTCACGTTCCTGTTTGATGGCTGCACCACCCCTAAGGTCTTTCACGAACCGAGTCAGGCCTTGCCTGCCGAAAACTCGGCGTTCGGTCGTTCTATTCAGGCCCAGGTTGCTCCTCATCAAGGCCAATCTGGCTTTCGCTTGTTCTCCGAGAGTGCTGAAGCGTTCGCAGCCCGCGCCGAGCTGATTCGCAATGCTCAAAGCAGCATCGACCTACAGTACTACATCGTCCACGACGGTATCAGCACTCGAATACTGCTGAGCGAGCTGCTCGTCGCTGCCGATCGAGGAGTGCGCGTGAGAATTTTGCTCGATGACACCAGCAGTGATGACTTGGAGGAAACCATCGCGACACTCGCCAGTCATCCGCGTATACAGATCCGTGTTTTCAATCCGCTGAAGTTGGGTCGTAGTACCGTCGTGACGCGTACGATGGGCCGCCTGTTCAACCTGTCGCAGCAGCACCGGCGTATGCATAACAAATTGTGGTTGGTAGACAATAGTGCGGCTATCGTCGGAGGACGTAATTTGGGCGATGAGTACTTCGATGCCGAGCCCAACAGAAATTTTACTGACATCGACATGCTCTGCGTCGGCCCGGTCGCAGAACAGTTGGGACATAGTTTTGACCAGTACTGGAACAGCGCCCTGAGCAAGCCCATCGAGCAGTTCATAGCGTTCAAGCCGACCAGCAGAGACTTGAAAGATCTTCGCAGTCGGCTGGAGAAATCCTTGGAAGAAACGCGTAAACAAAACCATCGACTCTATCAACAGTTGATGACCTATACCTCTCACCCACGCTTGAACAACTGGCGCCGGGAGTTGATTTGGGCCTGGAATAAAGCGATGTGGGATGCGCCAAGCAAGGTCTTGGCGGATGGCGAACCCGCTGCGTATTTACTGTTGACCACCCAGTTGACACCCGAACTTAACGGCGTCACCAAGGAGCTGATTCTAGTCTCGGCCTATATGGTACCCGGCCAACCAGGGGCGGTGTATTTGACACGTCGTGCCGACGCAGGCGTGTCGGTCAGCTTGCTGACCAATTCACTGGAAGCAAACGATGTTCCTGCTGCACATGGTGCCTACGCGCCTTATCGCAAGACCTTGCTCGAGCATGGTGTGCAATTGTTCGAACTGCGCCGCCAACCCGGTGCAAATAGCGACAGCAAGCCGCGTCTCTTTCACAAAGGATCCTCCAGCAGTTCCGACTCCAGCCTGCATACCAAGGCGATGATTTTCGACCAGCAGAAAGCCTTCATCGGCTCATTCAATTTCGACTCGCGCTCTTTGCTGTGGAACACCGAAGTCGGGGTGCTAGTCGACGATCCGGAGCTCGCCGGGCGGGTGCGTGAACTGGCTTTGGAGGGGATGGCACCAGCCCTCAGTTATCACGTCCGGTTGGAAGATTCGCAGCTAGTATGGGTCACCGAAGAAAATGGTAAACAGCATACGTTGACCAAGGAGCCGGGGAGTTGGTGGCGGCGCTTCAATGCGTGGCTCAGTAGCTCTATTGGACTGGAAAAGATGTTATAGCGTGGGAAACATAAATGATGCGGATGCGGACGAAAGACCCGAGTAGCGATCAACTGGGTCGCCGTCGGCATCTTCTATGGCCTGCTGACGGCTTTCGCCAGTGAGGAATTCGAAAAGGGTTGAGAGCACCTGCGCAGTGAGTGAACAGCGCCATTGCAAACGGCTCAGCAGCCGATCAGCCTCTATCAAGCCTTCCTGTTCTGGGCTTTGGCCGCGATAGTTGCCGTTCGCGGGTGGTTGCCATCGACCCCATGCAGACATGTAGATGTCCGGGCCGATACCGATGCTAGCGCCTTTGAGGGATTAGTTTCGATAGCTGATAACAGCCCTACATTTGATAGGGAAGTTGACCGAGTTGGCAATGAAACATTCGTGGTGAGCATCGTCATGCAAGCGCATTGCAAGATCTCTATCTGATTGCCTACTAATGACGACCTGAGGTCTCAGCTCTGCTTCCTTGAAATGGCCCTTGCGCTGGCCATCGCCTTCGATCATACGGCCCACCGGGTGGTCGACGTATTCCAGCACGCACACGTTGTTAACGGCGCACAGATGAAGATACCAGAGCTTGTGGCAGGCCGAGATCGATGCCAGCAACATGTCTTCAGGGTTCCAGCATTCGGGATTACCCCGAAAAGCAGGGTCGGCGGAACCAGGGATAGGCGTTTTTCCTGGCGACGCGACAGTGAAGTCTCTCTGGTAAGCGGTATAGCTGGCAGTACCCTCGCCGGTGTTGCCTATCCAATTGATGGTGACAGCATAATTGTGTTCTCTCATCGTCACTCCTGTGTTGAAAGACGCCCAGAAGATGATCCGCTCTTCTCGCGTCAGCACTGTAATCTTGCGCGTTAAGTGTGGCTCCCAACCAGCTTCTCTTGTTTGCATTGACGCATGCGTTGGTTGTGCGAAAGCAATGAGCCCGGCCAGCGAGGTAGCCTTATGGCTGGCTGGACAGTGCTTGCTGGCGTGTCGGTTCCACGCCTTACCATTTGCGTGCTCAGGTGATGTAAAGGCCTCATCGCCGGCGTACCGGCTGAGTTATGTCGTCATCTGCATCCAGAGCCGACAGAAATCGCACCTCAACCCAAGTAATCTTGTCATTTGCAATCGCTTAGGGCAGGGTCGATACCACGGACATCTCTGCCAAAGGAGTCACACCATGTCAAAGATCTATCCCGATATTGATCCAGAGGGACTGGTCGAGTACTCGGTGGTTTACACCGACCGCTCGCTCAACCACATGTCGCAGTCGTTTCAAGGTGTGATGAAGAACATTTCCAGCACCCTGAAGCAGGTCTACAACGCTAAGGCGGTTGCGGTAGTCCCCGGCAGTGGCACATTCGGCATGGAAGCGGTGGCGCGCCAGTTCGCCAACGGCCAGCAATGTTTGGTGATACGCAACGGCTGGTTCAGTTACCGCTGGAGCCAGATCCTTGAGATGGGCAACATCCCGGCGGCCACTGCGGTGCTAAAAGCCCGACCGGTCGACACCGAGCGCCAGGCTGCCTACGCTCCGCCCCCTCTGGACGAAGTGCTGGCAGCCATTGAGGCGCACAAGCCGCAGATTGTCTTCGCCCCCCACGTTGAAACGTCATCAGGGATCATCCTGCCCGATGAGTACCTGCGGGCGGTAGGCGACGCGGTGCATGCGCAGGGTGGCCTGTTCGTGCTGGACTGCATCGCCTCAGGCGCGCTTTGGGTTGATATGCACAAATGCGCGGTCGACCTGCTGATCAGCGCACCGCAGAAGGGCTGGAGCGCCTCTCCTTGCTGCGCCCTGGTGATGCTCAGCGCTTTGGCACTCGAGCGCATCGGGCAGACGCAAAGCAGCAGCTTCGCCTGCGACCTGAAAAAGTGGCTTCAGATTATGCAGGCTTATGAACAGGGTGGACATGCTTACCATGCGACCATGCCCAGCGATTCTCTCGCGCGATTTAACGAAGTGATGAAGGAGATGCAAACCTACGGTTTCGACAAGGTCCGCGACGAACAGCAGGCCCTGGGTGATCGGGTGCGCGCAATGATGGCCGGCAAAGGTATCAAGAGCGTGGCAGCAGTCGGCTTTCAGGCCCCTGGCGTAGTGGTGAGCTACACCGATGATGCCGATATCAAGAGCGGTAAGAAGTTTGCCGACCACAGCCTGCAGATCGCCGCCGGTGTGCCGTTGCAATGTGACGAGCCGGCCGACTTCCAGACCTTCCGCATCGGTCTGTTCGGGCTCGAAAAGCTGCACAACATCGATCGCACAGTCGACATCCTTGAGCAAGCACTGGACGAGGTGATGGTTAACTAGACGCGCAGTTGGAGGACTTGCAATGACGACGAACGCTGTGAAGTCTCGATTCAAAGCAAAGCTTCTTCGTCCGGCAAAGCCCGGTGATGATACGTCGTGGGCCTTCGCAGTCCTTCCAAGAGACGCGAGTGAACGGTTCCCGAGGCGTGGAAGGACGACAGCCGAAGGCACAATCAATGGGCACCCTTTCCGCGCAACCCTTGAGCCCGATGGTCAGCTGAGCCATTGGCTGAAGGTAGGGCGCGAGTTACTCGACGCCGCAGGTGTGGCCGTTGGAGATATCGTTACCCTCGAGTTAACCCCTGTGAAGAAGGAACCCGAGCCTGATATTCCGGCAGATTTTGAGCAAGCACTGGCAGCCTGGCCTGAGGCTCGCAAAGGTTGGAACAACACAACGACCATCGCGCGCGTAGACTGGATCCACTGGATTACTTCAGCGAAGCAACTCAAGACACGCGAAAAGCGAATGGGTGATGCCTGCGATATGCTTGCAACCGGCAAGAAACAGGTTTGCTGTTTCGACCCGTCCGGCTATTACAGTAAAGCCTTCCGTGCGCCGGAGGCAGACAATTAACTCAGGCCCGGCAAAAGTGGACGCCTCGAGGAGGCGCAGTAGTAGGTGTTCCCCCTCACTAAGGCGCGCAGCTTATGGCTTGGACTCGCGCCAGTCGCTACGCGCAGCTGCAATCAGCGCATCCCAGTCATCAGGAGGGTGGCCGCGGCCCAACATCTTCTCGAATACGGCGTAGGGATCGGATTTGCTGCCTGCAGACCGTAGGGTGTTTTCGTCGTTGACCCATGCATAGACGATAACCTTGGACCTTGAGTCGTAGCGAAAGAACAGGCGAAAGCGCCCGCCGATTTTCGCCCGCCGCCAATGGCGGTAGACGGTACCCAGCGTATTGCCCTGGCGAAATTCGTCACGGGCCGGGTCGGTTGGTACAGACTCCATGATCAGGTGGCTCAATGCCCGGAATAGCTTGACGTTGGCGTTGCTTTCAAAACCTTGCGGGTCGTTTTGCTGAGCCCGGTTAGCGGCTTCTTGCAGTTTGCGTAGCTGTACAGTCAAACCTTCATGGAACAGCAGCGTCCAGCCGTGGTGTTGTGTCAAAGCGCGACCTCGCCGTCAATCTCTTCGTCCAGATTCACAGGGTGGCTTGCGTTTGCGAGCATAGTCTGCGCCAGGTCGTCTGGAAGTGCGGTGATGTTTCGCCCGCTGCGAATATCAGCCTCTAGCAGGTCAAGGAACGCGCTGATGGCAGGGTCTTCGTGGTCGGCCTCGACACGGCTGACCACGACCTCACTCCCGCGTACGTCGAACGCGACCTTAGCACCGGTATGTAGGCCTAATAGTTGGCGAACAGCCTTAGGTAGGGTGACCTGACCCTTTGAGGTTAGCGTAGCGATTTCGTGGATGGCAGGCATGAGAGTTCTCCCGGATGCTTTGGTTAGATGGTAAGGAATAATCCTTACGCGGTCAACCTCGGTTTCTGGTCAAGGAACCAGAGGCTGACACTGAAGAGAAGAAGGGCTACGTCTGCCATACCACGTCGGCGGCGATATGCCGGAATGGCGTATTGATATCGGTGGGTGCGCTCGGCCTAGTCGCGGCATCAACTCTATGATGTGAGCGTGGTCGCTTTCCGGCGCTTTGCACCTTTGACCAAAAGACAGGTCGCAGTGGGGTACGACTTTTTGGGCGTTGGTTTGTCACCCAAGCTGCCACCCAGCCTTGAGGCCGACTACTTAGAGCACAAGGGCGTCGGCGCGCCCCACCAGCTGTCCACCAAAGCGCGACGCTCGCCGTCGAACTGACGTACGAAGATATATTTGAAGGCAAAACTACGAACCTGAGAGGCCTTTACGTCTAAAAAGCTGACCAAAGTTGAGCGTGCGGCGAGAAAAATAATGAAAACTAATTCTGAGGCGCCACACTAGCTTTGACCTCAAGCGACTTATGGAATCTTGATCCCCAACGCATTCAGCGATGGCGTATCCATCCGGCCATTCACGGTTAGCCCACTGTCCATCTGAAAGGCCATCAACGCACCACGTGTCGCCTTACCCATCACCCCATCAATGGCGCCTTGGTAATACTGGCGCACCATCAGTGCGGTCTGCACGCGGGTGACCAGGTTGTTTTTCTGCTCTCGGGTCGCGCGGCTTTTGGCCGTGCTCGAACTTGTCCCGCTGGTAGTGCCAGACGACCGATAAAGGCTATTGCTGTTTGAGGTACTGCTCGAAGTACTCGGCGCGCTGTAGCTGCGCGTACTGGTAGCGGGTGGGCTGTAGTAGCGAGGTGCGCTATAGCCACCCGACCCGCTGTAGTGAGAACTGTGCGAACTGTGGGATCGGTGCGAACTGTGCGAGCGATGTGCTGCATAGATGTTGACGGTGTCTGGCGCATTGAGCGTATCGGCAAATACCGGGGGCTGTAGCTTGTCGTTGGGTTGCCAGTTTGCATCGGCGAGCGACATAGGGCCCACCTGTGCCAGGGTGGTACTTGCCATTGGCAGCAGGCTGATCCCACTGATCAGGACTTTCCAGCGGTCGAGCAATTTCACTGTGCACTCCTTGCATAGGCGCTAAAGGCCTCGGTCGAAAGTGGTTGTACGCCGCGGCTCTGCCAGCGGTTGGTGTGGGATTTGAAGAAGCCAGAGCAATGTTTGACGGCAGCGCATTGCTGGCAGGTATCGATGAAGAGGTTCTT